>NZ_JBSFIK010000005.1:22819-220048 GCF_053597535.1 Streptomyces sp. NPDC001348
GTCGAGCCCGAGCCGGAGGGCGTCGAACCCGACGCCTTCGACGACACGGACGCCGAGGAACCCGACGCCTACGACACCTTCGAGATGTACCGGGTGATCTGCCCGGACTGCGCGCAGCCCATCGCCCTGCTGGCGGACGAGGAGATGCTGCCGGAGCACGCGCTGTGCGCCTCACCGTGGAACCCGTTCGGGCTCACGGTGTGCGCCGGAACCGGCCGTGCGGCGGGCGACGCGCGCCCCGCGGACGAGTCCTTCCGGCCCCAGGAGCAGGACGCCTCGCTCCTGTTGACCCTGCCGCAGGGACTGAACTGGCGGACGCAGCCCTTCTCGCACGTCGGCGGCCCGGGCTCGCGCCCGATGCGCGTGGCGACGTTGCGCCGCCAGGCCGCCTGAGTCACCGGCCGCACGCCGGCACCGTCCTGCACCACGGCACGCGGGCCGCCGTGGTGCAGGACGAGTGCGTCCGGGCGATTCGCGAGTGCTCCGGTGGCCCTCCCGAGGGGGCAGCGGTGAACTCACGCTCGATTCGTCGGGGCGGTGACCTGTCCGCCGGTGCGGGCGTTGCCCTGGTATGACCCCCACACAATCGGCGACCGGGCGTCAGTACCGCGTGTTCGTCCCCCGGCCCACCGGTCCGGTGCCGCCGCCCCCGCCGCCGGACCCGCCCATCTACCGGGACCTGATGCGCGTCTGGGCCGACCGGGGCCGCACCCTGCCGGGCCGCCACGACCCGGAGTGGGTCAGGCTGGCGGCCCCGTCGGCCACGCTCGGGCAGTTCAGCGCCCTTCCGGCCCCGCTACGTGACGGGCGATGACCATCCGCTGGATCTGGTTGGTGCCCTCGACGATCTGCAGGACCTTGGCCTCGCGCATGTAACGCTCCACCGGGAAGTCCGCGGTGTAGCCGTATCCGCCGAGGATCTGCACGGCGTCGGTGGTCACCCGCATGGCCGTGTCCGTGCAGTGCAGCTTCGCCATGGCGGCCTGCTTGGCGAACGGCCGGCCGGCGTCGCGCAGCCGGGCCGCCGCCAGGTAGAGGGCGCGGCCCGCCTCGATCTGGGTGGCCATGTCGGCGATCATGAAGCGCAGGCCCTGGAAGTCGGCGATCGCATGCCCGAACTGCCTGCGGTCGGCCGCGTAGGCGACGGCCTCGTCCAGCGCCGCCTGGGCCAGGCCGATCGCACAGGCCGCGATGCCCAGTCGGCCGGAGTCGAGCGAGGACAGGGCGATGGCGAAACCCTGGCCCTCCTCGGCGATGCGCCGCTCGTCGGGGACCCGTACGCCGTCGAAGTGGACCTGGGCGGTGGGTGAGCCCTTCATGCCCATCTTCCGCTCGGGCATGGCGGCGCTCAGACCCTCCGCGTCGCCGGGCACGAGGAACGCGGTGATCCCACGCGGACCGTCCTCGCCGGTGCGGGCCATCACCGTGTAGAAGTCGGCGACACCGCCGTGCGTGATCCACGCCTTGGTCCCCGTGATCACCCAGTCGTCACCGTCGCGGACCGCCTTGGTGCGCAGTGAGGCGGCGTCCGAACCCGACGAGGGCTCGGACAGACAGTACGCTCCGAGCAGTCCGCCGCCGAGCATCGTGGGCAGGTGCTCGACCTGCTGCTGTTTGGTGCCGTGGGCGGCGAGGGCGTAGGAGGCCAGGGTGTGCACGCTGACACCGAGGCCGACGGTGAGGCGGGCGGCCGCGAGCTCCTCGAGGACCTGGAGGTAGACCTCGTACGGCTGGTCGCCGCCCCCGTACTCGGAGTCGTACGGCAGACCCAGCAGGCCCGATTGCGACAACAGGGTGAATGTCTCGCGCGGGAAGCGTCCGGCGTCCTCCTCCTCGGCCGCCTTCGGTGCGATCTCGCGCTGCGCGATCTCACGGACGAGCGAGATCAGATCCCGGGCCTCGTCCGTGGGCAGTTGCCGGTCCACAGGCTGCTGGGCGCGGTCGGGCATGGCGACGCTCTCCTCCCTGTTCGGGCGCATCGGCGGACGTGCGCCTTGGGTGGGGCGGCGCCGCCTGATTCGTCTGGTCGGCCGATGCGCGCGCTCCCGGGTCTCGGAAGCCGCTGACCAGCGGCTGTGCGCTGTGAGTATGCCCGATCAGCGACCTCTCGTCACCAGTTAACGACCGCTCACTCGAAGACGTCCACCCCAGAGGTACGCGCTCAGACCTCGCGTCGCGTCGGCACCGGAGCCGGATGGGCGGGATCCAGTTCCTCGATGGCACGCAGCGCGCCGCCCAGGGTCTTCACCAGCAGCTCACGCATGGTCTCGCGGGACAGTTCGGGCCGGTCGATCCAGTCCAGGGTGGCCCCCTCCACGCTGCACACCCAGGCGAGCAGGCCCATACGGGCCAGCGGAGCGACGTCCCTGCGTCCGTAGGCCCCCTCGGCGATGGTCGCCACGATCGCCTCACGCACACCGTCCCGGATGGCGTGCACCTCGGTGTCGAAGCCGACTCCCCCGCTGACGATGGTGCGGTACGCGGCCTGGTGGTGCTCGGCGTAGCGCAGATAGCTGTCGATGGTGCGGTGGACGCGGTCCACGGCGGGCAGGTCGACACCGCTCGCGGCATGCTTGACCAGACCCGCGACGGAGTCCTGGATGATCGCCAGGTAGTACCCGCGCTTGGACTGGAAGTAGTAGTAGATCAGGCCCTTGGCGACATGCGCCTGCCGGGCGATGTCGTCCATGGAGAGCGCGTCGTAGGACGTGTCCGCGAACAACTTCCGGCCTATGGCGATGAGTTCGGCGCGACGCGTCGCGGAACGCTCGGTACCGCGCGCCGGGGGACGGACGGCGGCACCCTGTTGCCTCATATTCAATTCGTACCCTGGTCTCGGGCGGGCTGCGGGACATCGGAAGTATGTCAGAACAGCATCGGCCGCTACGTCGAACAGCCATTCCCGCCCGGACCGTCAGCTCACAGCAGGCCGGTCCGGGTCACGAGCATGGCGATCACCACGGCCAGGACCCAGCCCAGGACGTGTTCGAGAAGCTTGGGCCCGTCGTCGCGCGGACCGCCGGTGCGGGTGCGGGCGGCGGTGGCCGAGTGTGCGGTCATGGTGTCTCACCGAGTTCTGCCGTGCCGGGTGGAATCCCCCCACCGTGGTGTCCACCCTGCCATCCGCCGCGGCCCGTGCGGCCGAGACGTCCGTCACAGACGGTCGTTCAGCACACGCCCACCGACGCGAGCGCCCGGCGCCGCCGGGGACCCGGGTGGGCGGGGAAGTACAGGTAGCAGACGCCGCCCGTGCCGGAGACCACCTTGCCGGCGGCGTTGTACCGCTTGGTCCTCAGCCAGATGTTCTCGAACTCCCGCCGCAGGTACACCCGGCGCACCGCCGCATCGCTCGGTGAGGCCGGGTCGTTGGCGATCACATCGCCCTCGGCGGTGAAGCCGATCACGGTCATGAGGTGGCCCGAGGTCCCGTATCCGGCGCCCGTCAGCTCCGTCTTGAGGAAGGACTGGGACGTTATGACCGGGATGCCGGCGGCGATCAGCGTCTCCACGTCGGTCAGCGAACCGAGCCGGGTGACCACACCCTGCAGGCCTCGGTAGGTGGCCGCGTAGGCGGCGTTGAACGGCCAGTTCCCGCAGCCCTCGTACTGGTAGTCGTAGGTGTTCCGGGCCGCGTGGCACACCTGCGGGTCGGCATAGGACGGGTCCACCCAGGACAGTTGCGCGGGGGTGGGGCGGCCGCCCCAGTACTCGATGATCATCTGCGAGGAGGTGGGGCTGCACCAGGCCTCGCCTCCGTTGTCGTACTCGGGGTACTGGCCCGCGTGGATCTCCTGCGAGTAGCGCGGCACGATCAGTTCCCCGGTCAGACCGGGAGTGGAGGCCGGGACGGTGAAGCGGTCGGGCACGTCGGAGCCCATGGCGCCGAGCCGCCAGACGGTGGGGGTGAGCGTGGTGCCGGGCTTGCGGTAGAGGGTCAGCCGCAGCCGGTAGGACGTGAGGCGCAGACCGGTGGAGGCGTCGTCGATGGCGAAGGTGTCCGTCCAGACGGTGCTCCTGCCGTCGGTCTGGCCGTCCACCGAGGTCCGCTTGATGTCCTGGTCACCGGCCGCCCAGCGGCCCATCACGTACCAGGGGGTCTCGGTGCCGTCGGAGTAGGTTCCCCGCAGCTCGACCTGGAGCCAGGTGCCGTCCGGGGTGAGGGCGTTCCAGGAGGCGACCGCCTCACTGGCGGGGACGGCGAGCCGGTGCACCGGCGAGGTCCAGGTCGCGTACTCCCAGGCGGCCGTGGTGCCCGTGTGCGGATCGGTGTAGTCGGTGGTGCCGGCCGGGTCGGCGATCACCAGGCCGGGGCGGCGGCCCCCGATGGCACGGGTGCCCGTCGCGGCGCCACCGCGCCAGTCGGGGTACGTCGTCCAGGCGCGGTAGTCGACGGCGCGGTCCGGGGTGTTGCCGGGGTCCTCGGCGTCGGGGGCCGTCGTGCCGCTCGCGGCAACCGCGGGACCGGCTCCGGAGACCACGGCGGCGGCGACGGCCGCGGCCAGGACGGTTCTGCGGGAAGGCTGCTCGGCTGTGCTCATGGGCGGAAGACCCCCAGGTGTCAGGTGTCGGGCGGTCCGTTGCACGGCTGTCCGCCAACTATGGGCCAGGCGGCATGCCCCTGCCAGCACTTCGGCCCGTGCCACGCCTACCAATATTGGTCTCGCCCACTGACGGGCGCCGCGGGACACGATCGGCCCCGGTGTGCGTACCCGGGTAGGCACACCGGGGCCGATGACGAAGCGTCAGACCAGGTCCATCGCCGCGACCTCGTCCGGGCGGCCGTAGCTGACCGGCCCCTGGAAGCGACGGCGGGCTGTGGCGAACCACCACACCGTGGCCACCAGCAGGACGACGGCCAGCGCGATCGGCGCGTAGTTGAAGGAGTCGACGGTGATCGGGGAGGCCTGCGGCAGCATGAACAGCACGCTGCTGACCAGGATCCAGACCACGGCCAGCCAGCCGATCGGACGGCCCCAGCGGCCCAGGTGCCAGGGGCCCGGCTGGAAGTCGTCACCGAGCCGCAGCCTCAGGAAGATCGGCACGGCGTAGGCGAGGAACAGCCCGACGACGTTGACGCTGACGATCGCGGTGAACGCCGTGTGCGACCACCAGCCGGGCAGAACCAGGACGAGTGAGCAGCCCACCGCCAGCCACACCGCCTTGACCGGCGTACGGGTGCGCGGGGAGACCGAGTGCCACCAGCGGGAGCCGGGCATGGCGCCATCCCGGGAGAAGGCGAAGATCTGCCGGGTGTTGCTGGTGAGGTTGGCCAGACCGCAGAAGAGCATCGCGCCGATCACGACCAGCAACAACGCCTTGGCCCACCCCAGGCCGAGACCGTCGATGAGGATCTGGACGGGCGGCGCGGACGAGCCCGCCACCTTGGCGTAGTCACCGATGCTGTAGACCAGCGCCAGCATCAGGATCAACCCGGTGATCGCCGAATAGCCGATCGAACGGGTGATCCCCTTGGGTGCGTTCACCGTCGCCCGGACGGTTTCCTCGGACATGTGGAAGCTGCCGTCGAAGCCGGTGAAGGTCCAACTGGTCACCAGCAGGCCGAGCATCCCGCCGTAAAGGCCGTTGGTGAAGCCCGTGTTGTTCACGAAATGCGTCACGAAGGACGCCGGCCGGTGGTGGTCCGGCATCACGATCAGTGTGCTCACGATCACCACGAGTCCGATGAGCAGCCACCAGACGGAAATCCGGTTGAGAACGGCGACCAGTTGAACGGTGTACGTGTTGGCAAGTCCCTGCACCACGATGATCAGAGCCGTGATCAGGACCGTCTGGTGGACGGTGGGCTCGTAGGAGTCCCACTGCAGGGCGACGAAGGCCTGGATGAAGGTCGCCGCCGCGTATCCAGTGGCGGCGGTGCCGCCGATCTGGCCCACGAAGTTCAGCCAGCCCGTGAACCAGGACCAGGCACCCTTGTGGCGTTTGGCGAGTTTACCGGCGGAGAAATACAGTGCCCCGCTCGTCGGGTAGGCCGAGGCCACCTCGGCCATGGCCGTGCCGATGAAAAGCACCATCACGGAAACGCCGATCCAGCCGAACACGAGAATACGGGGGCCACCCGCGTTCATACCGTAGCCGAAGGACGAGAAAATACCCGAGATGATGTTGATGATGGTGAAGGAGATCGCGAAATTGTCGAACGCCTGGAACCGACGGGTGAGTTTCCGCGGATAACCCATCGCATGCAGGGTCGCGTCGTCGTCGAGCGCGATCGGGTCCTCTCCCCCGCGGGCTCCGGCCCGTGGAACCGATATCCGTTCTGACACAGATCGACCTTTCTCTGGGTGGGGACGAGCAGGAAGTGGGGCGGTCAGGCGGGCCCCGGCACCGGCAGACCGCAGGCGCGCCGGGCCCTGGAGAGCTGCTCCGCGGGATCACCGAAGGCGCTCCAGGGCATGCGGGAGGCGTAGGGGCCCATCGCCGTGAAGACCGCCCGGGCCTCGAACTCGCACTGGGCCATGACCAGCGCGTGCGCGAGGTAAGCCAGGTCGAGCACCGGGGTGAAGCGGTATCCGGCCACCGTGGGCAGCCAGTTGTGATAGATCGCGAGAGCCGTGGAACGCCACTGGGGCTGCTCCCAGACCCGGTCGGCGAGCAGTTGGGTCGGGTTGTAGCTCTCGACCAGGGCGACCAGCGGCAGCAGCCGCAGTGGGGAGTCGGCCGGTGCCCGCTGGCTGAGGAAGGCGGCGACGTCCCAGGCCGCGTTGACCGAGCCGCCGTACCGGGTGAAGAAGAAGGAGAGGAAGCGGTGGTGGGCCTCGCGGTGCCACGGGTCGAGGGAGAGTACGTGTGCGAACAGCCGCCAGGGGCCGGGCGGGGCGGTGAGCAGCCCGTGCGGGGCCGGCTCGCGCAGCCGGTGCAGCCGGGCCATGGCCAGCTTGGCGACCCAGGGCGTGGGGTCGGCCGGAGCCAGGACGGTGGCCCGGTCGCAGGCGGCCAGCGCGATGCGCTCCAGGGCCTCGGCCCGCTCGTCGCGGGCATCGGCGGCCCTGAGCGCCCGCTGCACGGCCACCCGGGCCCACATCAGCGCCGACTCGGGTGCCGGCTCCTCCGCCAGCCAGCGTTCGACGAGATCGCTGCCGGCGGCCTCGGAGGCCAGAACCAGGGAGCGGTGGGCACGCAGACCGTAGTCGGTGCCCGTCTCCGCCAGCGCTTCCCGGGCGCTTCTATAACGCCCGGCGCGCACGTCGACGCAAACGTTCGCGAGCACACGGTCGTCGGCCGCCGGATGCCACACATACTGCCCTTCGAATAACTCCGCGGCCATCTACCCCTGTCCGTCCCCGCCCGACGCATCGCAGTTGTGCTGGAAGTACCTTACTCAGCCGCGGACGCGCCGGGAATGCCGAATTCGACATATCGGTCAACGGATACCGGCGTCAACCGGCCGGATTGACTGGCTGCCAGCCGGTGGTTCAAGGCGTGACTTCTTTTCGGCCGCCGGTACGCCGGCCATGAGCCACTACTAGAATGTTTCCGGAAAACCCCCCACACCGCACCACACCACAGGGAAACGCCATTCACGACCTCGCCGCCCGGCTGCGCGCACTTCCCCCTTCCTGCGGCCCGGTCCGCCTCGTCGGCGTCGACGGGCACGCCGGTTCCGGCAAGTCCACGTTCGCCGGACGCCTCGCCGCGACGCTGGGCGGAGCTCCGGTACTGCACCTGGACGACATCGCCACGCACGAGCAGCTCTTCGGCTGGACCGGCCGCCTGCTGACCCAGGTACTGGAGCCGCTGGGCCGCGGCGAGACCGCCCATTACACGCCGTACGACTGGCGCACCCGGCGCTTCGGCCCGCGGCACGCGCTGCCGCCCGCTCCCGTGCTCCTCGTCGAGGGGGTCGGCGCCGGCCGCCGCGCCCTGCGACCCCATCTGGCGGGGCTGCTGTGGATGGAGTTGCCCTCCGAGGACGCGTGGGCGCGGGGGCGACTGCGGGACGGACCGGAGCAGAGCGCGTTCTGGGCCGACTGGGTCAGGGCGGAACGCGCCCACTTCGCGCTGGACCCTTCGCGACCGTACGCCGACTTCCTGGTACGGCAGTCACCACAGGGGTACGAGGTGCTGCCGACGGGTCCGGCGTCTGCTGGACCGGACCAAGCCTGTCGCCGTGAGTGACGACCCGTCCGCGTAGTGCTGCACTCACCAAGAGCCGTGTCCGAGAACTGTTCGAGTGCTCCGACTCGGCTTGACCGGGGGCCGGGGCAGGTCTTACGTTCTCAATGTGCGGCCCATCGGGGTCGCCCACCTACGCGAAGCCCCCGGTTGTTCCCCCGTGATCGGGGGCTTCGTTCTGCCCGCGGACCGGTTTCCGGGCGCCGTGCGCCGTCGTCCGCTCACCGTATGTCACCGCGCCGTGTGCGCCCCATCTGCTCCCACCTCGCGGAACGGCTTGTGCGGCACCCTTCGGCGGGTGGACACCACGCGGGTACGATGCCCTCGGTGCGACCATCGAACGGCTGCTTCGCGCATCTGCAACTCCGGTCCGCAGTACAGCGTTTCGACCAAGGCAGTCGCCGGGACGACGGTGCGGCGACGAACCTACGGGGGCACGGTTTGTGGGGGACGTGATGGACTTCGGCACGCGGGGCCCCGAGGCCCCGGCCGACCTCGCCTGGCTGCGAGGCGTGGACGCCTACACCATGGGCGCCTATCCCCAGGCGGAGGAGGAGTTCCGCGCCGCGGTGCGGATGGATCCCGGTATGGCCGACGGCTGGCTCGGGCTGCATGCGCTGCGCGTCGACACGACGACCGCCCTGCTCAGGATGTTCCGGCACCGTGACCGCTTCGGGGAGCAGCGTGCCCGGCACCGCCGCACCCTCAACTCCTGGTACTGGCTGGGCTGGTGGGTGCAGCCGGTGCTCGAGAGCCCCCGCGACCTGCTGCTCGCGCACGCCTCGCACTGGCTGGACGGCCGCCACGTCCCGGAGCTGGACCGCGCCCTCGCCGGACTGCCACCGGTCGACACCGACGCGCAGGTCCGCTTTCTGCACGCCTGCCGCGCCTACCTGGTCAAGGACTGGGAACAGCTGGTCCGGCACACCGACCCGCTGCTCGACGATGCCCTGCTGGGCATCGAGGCAGGTTTGTTCGGCGGCATGGCCCGGGTCCGGCTGGAGATGTACGGGCAGGCCGAGCCGCTGCTGTCGGCGGCCCTGATGCGCTGCCGCAGCGAGCAGCCGCAGCGCAAGGAGCTCAGATACTGGCTGGCCCGGGCGCACGAGGGCACCGGCCGCAGCGCCGCGGCCCTCCCCCTCTACCGGGCGGTGCACCGCGTCGACTCGGCCTTCATGGACACCTCCGCCCGGCTCGCCGCCATAGCCGAGAGCGACGGCTACGACGACGCGACCGACCTCGCGGCGATCACCCTCACCGGAGTCGGCCAGGACACCGTCGACGGCCCCGACGTGCTCGACCCGCTGTTCGGAACGGAGGGCCGCGACCTGCGGCTGACCGAAGCCGACCTGCCGCCGGCCGGTGCGATGCCGTCGGTGACCGACCCGGCGGTGCGCGCCAAGACGGTCACACCTTCCTCGCCGCTGCCCGCCGGGCCGACCGATCCCGCGTTGCTGCAGGCCGCGCTCGCCGAACTCGAGCGCATGGTGGGGCTGGAGCCCGTGAAGCGCCAGGTCAAGGCGCTGTCCGCACAGCTGAACATGGCCCGGCTGCGCGCCGGACAGGGCCTGCCGGTCCAGCCGCCGAAACGGCACTTCGTCTTCTCCGGCCCCTCGGGCACCGGCAAGACCACCGTCGCGCGCATCCTCGGCCGTGTCTTCTACGCCCTCGGTCTGCTCGGCGGTGACCACCTGGTGGAGGCCCAGCGGGCCGACCTGGTCGGCGAGTACCTGGGCCAGACGGCCGTGAAGGCCAACGAGCTGATCGACTCCGCCATCGGCGGGGTGCTGTTCGTCGACGAGGCGTACTCGCTGTCCAACTCCGGATACGGCAAGGGGGACGCGTACGGCGACGAAGCCCTGCAGGTGCTGCTCAAACGGGCCGAGGACAACCGGGACCACCTGGTGGTGATCCTGGCCGGCTATCCGGAGGGGATGGACCGGTTGCTCGCCGCCAACCCCGGGCTGTCCTCCCGCTTCACCACCCGTGTCGACTTCCCGTCCTACCGGCCCCTCGAACTCACCTCGATCGGTGAGGTGCTCGCCGCGGAGAACGGCGACGTGTGGGACGAGGAGGCGCTGGACGAGCTGCGGTCGATCGCGGGGCACGTCGTCGAGCAGGGGTGGATCGACGAGCTGGGGAACGGGCGGTTCCTGCGGACGCTGTACGAGAAGAGCTGTGCGTACCGGGATCTGCGGTTGTCGACGTATCCGGGGAGGTTGACCCGGGACGATCTGGCCACGTTGCGGTTGCCGGATCTCATGCAGGCGTACGGGGAGGTTCTGTCCGGGCGGGGGCCCCAGGATCCGTCGGCCATGTAGGTGCCGTGGGCCGGGGCCCGGTGGGTGTCGCTCGCCGGCGCCGGCCGGGTGCCTCCCCCACTCTCGGCTTCGCTCGAGCGGGGGGACCCCCACCGGGAGGCACGACGGCCCGCAGCTACGCGTTGCTCGACTGCGCAGCGGCACCCATGCTCAGCTCGCCAGCGCCTCCTCCGGCTCCCCGTGCACCCGGGGGTCGCTCACCCTGGCATCCCGGGTCTCCCGGTGGGCCGGGTCGCGGACCTCGCCGACCAGGAGTTCCAGGACGTCCTCCAGTGCGACCAGGCCGAGCACCTTGCCGGAGGCGTCCGCCACCTGGGCCAGGTGGGTGGCCGCGCGCCGCATCACCGTGAGGGCGTCGTCGAGCGGCAGCTCGGACCGCAGGGTAGTCATCGGGTGCCAGACGTGCTGCGGGACGGCCCGTTCCGACTCCTCCAGGTCGAGTACGTCCTTCACATGCAGGTAGCCCATGAAGGCGCCGGTCTCCGCCGCCACCGGGAAGCGGGAGAACCCGGTGCGCGCGGTCAGCTCGACGATCTCCCCCGGCGTGACCGACGGAGCCACCGTCACCAGCGACTCGCGCCCGAGGAGCACGTCGGTGACCGGGCGTGAGCCCAGCTCCAGCGCGTCCTCCAGGCGCTCCTGCTCCTCCGGGTCGAGGAGGCCGGCCTGACCGGAGTCCTCCAGCAGGCGGTTGAGCTGCTCGCTGGTGACCACGGCCTCGACCTCGTCCCTGGGCTCGACCCGGAACAGCCGCAGGATGCCCTGGGCGCAGGCGCCGAGGGCGACCGTGATGGGCCGGCAGATGCGGGCGAAGGCGACCAGACCGGGGCTGAGCCACAGCGCGGCCTTCTCCGGGGCGGCCATCGCGAGGTTCTTCGGGACCATCTCGCCGACGACGAGGTGGAAGAAGACGACGGCGGCGAGGGCGATGATGTACCCCAGCGGGTGGACCATCCCCTCCGGCAGGTGGATCCGCTCGAACACCGGCTCGAGCAGGTGTGCCACCGTCGGTTCGGCGACCGCGCCCAGGGTCAGCGAGCAGACGGTGATGCCGAACTGGGCGGCGGCCATCATCTGCGGCAGCCGCTCCAGGCCGTACAGCACCTGCCGGGCCCGGGCCGTGCCGAGCGGCTCGATCTGGCTGCGGCGGACGGAGACGAGTGCGAACTCGGCCCCGACGAAGAAGCCGTTGGCGAGCACGAGGAACGCGGCGAAGAGCAGTTGGAGGAGGGTCATCGAAGGGCCTCCACTACGTTCACCGCGGGGGTGGTGCGCACCAGGCGGACCCGCTCGGCGCGGTAGTGGCCGACCCGGCGGACGGACAGCCGCCAGCCGGGCAGTTCCGCCTTGTCGCCGGGGGCCGGGATACGGCCGAGCAGGTCGGCGACCAGGCCCGCGACGGTCTCGTACGGGCCTTCGGGCACGTCGAGGCCTATGCGCAGGAGGATGTCCACGCGGCAGCTGCCGTCGACGTCCCAGGCGGGCCTGCCGTCCTCGGGCGGGGCGGCGGCGAGCTCCGGCACCAGCTGGCCGTCGTGCTCGTCGCGGACCTCGCCGACCAGTTCCTCGACGATGTCCTCCAGGGTGACGACTCCGGCGGTGCCGCCGTACTCGTCGACGACGACCGCGATGGGCTGCTCGCTGCGCAGCCGGGCCAGCAGGGGCTGGACGGGCAGCGTCTCGGGGACGAGCAGGGCCGGCCGGGCGATGCGGCTGACGGGGGTGCGCAGCCGCTCGTGGACCGGGACCGCCAGGGCGTCCTTGAGGTGGGCCATGCCCACGATCTCGTCGATCTTCTCCCGGTAGACGGGAAAGCGGGACAGCCCGGTGGCGCGGGTCAGGTTGACCACGTCCTCCGCGGTGGCCGAGGACTGCAGGGCGCTGACCTTCACGCGCGGGGTCATGACGTGCTGCGCGGTCAGCTCGCCCAGCGACAGGGTGCGGACGAACAGGTCGGCGGTGTCCTGCTCCAGCGCGCCGGCCTGGGCGGAGTGCCGCGCGAGGGAGACGAGTTCGCCGGGGGTACGGGCGGAGGCCAGTTCCTCCGCGGGTTCGACGCCCAGGGCCCGGACGAGCCGGTTGGCGACCGTGTTGAGCGCGGCGATCACCGGGCGGAACAGACGGGCGAAGCGGTGCTGCGGGCCGGCCACGAAGCGGGCGACCTGCAGCGGCTTGGACACCGCCCAGTTCTTGGGCACCAGCTCGCCGATCACCATCTGGATCGCCGAGGCGAGCAGCATGCCGACGACCACGGCCGCACCGGACACGGCTCCCGCGGGGATGCCGACCGCGGCGAACGGGCGGTGCAGCAGTTCGGCCAGGGCCGGTTCGGCGAGCATGCCGACCACGAGGGAGGTGATGGTGATGCCGAGCTGGGTGCCGGACAGCTGGAAGGACAGCTCTTTCAGCGACTCGACGACCGTACGGGCGCGTTTGTCGCCGTCGGCGGCGGCCTTCTCGGCGTCCGGGCGTTCGACGGTCACCAGGCCGAACTCGGCCGCCACGAAGAAACCGTTGGCGAGAATCAGCAGGAACGCCGCCGCGAGGAGCAGCAGGGGGGTGGTCATGATGCCACCGCCTCACCGTGATGTCGGGAGGGGGCGGCGCAGGTACTACAGGACGATCCGTCCATCGCCGGAGGGAGTCACTCCTCGGGTAGCAGGAACCCCTGGACGCCGGGCGGCGCACAGGGGCGGAGGCGCAGCGAAAACGCCTCCATCACCAGATTAATCAAGACACGGGCCACTACGGCAGGGTCGACGGCTCCGAGTCAGCCCTGATCTTCCACGGGGTGGGCCGTCGAGCGGGCCTCGGCGAGCGCCCTGAGGGTGCGCGCGTCGGCGATGGCACGCTGTTTGGCGACGCCCGGCTGGATGCCGAGCGCGGGCAGGCTGGTGCCGTCACTGAGGTCGATGAACACCCAGGGATCGCCCGGACGGAGGTTCACCTGGACGACTTCCGCCCAGTCCAGGTGCCGCTTGCTCGCGATGTTGACGACGGTGACGCCGGAGTCGTCGGCGACGACCTTCACCCGGGCGAGCTGGGCCAGCGCACCGAATATGAGGGCGCCGGTGATCACGAAGCTGAGCCGCTCCCCCGGGCCGAGGTGTTCCAGGAGCATCGCGATCCCCGAGATGACCACGAAGATCGCCACGCCCGCGGTGAGCAGAATCACGCGGGTGTGCCCCGGCCGGAAGGTGACGGGAAGATCGGGAAGGTCGGACATCTGCTGCTTACCCCTGCTTGTCCCTCCTGCGGCTCAGAGGCGGCAGGCGTGGATGGCGGTGGTCAGGATGGCGCGGGCACCGATCGCGTACAGGTCGTCCATGATCCGCTGGGCCTCCTTGGCCGGGACCATGGCACGGACGGCGACCCAGCCCTCGTTGTGCAGCGGGGAGACGGTCGGGGACTCCAGGCCGGGGGTCAGCGCGACGGCCTTCTCGAGCTGCTCCACGCGGCAGTCGTAGTCCATCATCACGTACGTGCGGGCCACCAGGACGCCCTGGAGGCGGCGCAGGAACTGCTGCACCTTGGGCTCTTCGGTGTCGGCGCCGGTGCGGCGGACGACGATGGCCTCGGATTTCATGATCGGCTCGCCGAAGACCTCGAGGCCGGCGTTGCGCAGGCTGGTGCCCGTCTCGACGACGTCCGCGATGACCTCGGCCACGCCCAGCTCGATCGCCGTCTCCACGGCGCCGTCGAGGTGGACGACCGAGGCGTCGACGCCGCTGTCCGCGAGGTGCTTGGCGACGATACCCTCGTAGGAGGTGGCGACCGTCTTGCCCGCCAGGTCCTCGATGCCGCTCGCGGTGCCCGGCTTGGAGGCGAAGCGGAAGGTGGAGCGGGCGAAGCCGAGCGGGAGGATCTCCTCGGCGTTGGCGCCGGAGTCGATCAGCAGGTCGCGGCCGGTGATGCCGATGTCGAGGCGGCCGGAGGAGACGTAGATCGCGATGTCGCGGGGGCGGAGGTAGAAGAACTCGACCTCGTTCCCCGGGTCGACGATGCGCAGTTCCTTCGACTCCCGGCGCTGCTGGTAGCCGGCCTCATGCAGCATCTCCGCCGCAGGGCCGGACAGTGAACCCTTGTTGGGGACGGCGATGCGCAGCATGAGGTCGGCTTCCTTTGCTCGTTCTGTACGTGGTTGTGTGCGGGTGCGGCTCAGAGGTGCGCGTAGACGTCGTCCAGGGAGATCCCGCGGGCGACCATCATCACCTGGACGTGGTAGAGCAGCTGCGAGATCTCCTCGGCGGCCGCCTCCTTGCCCTCGTACTCGGCGGCCATCCAGACCTCCGCGGCCTCTTCGACGACCTTCTTGCCGATGGCGTGAACACCCTTGCCGACCAGCTCGGCGGTGCGGGAGGTGGCGGGGTCGCCCTGGGCGGCCTTGTGCTGGAGCTCGGTGAAGAGCTCCTCGAACGTCTTCTTGGACATGGTGGTCCTTACCCTACGCGCTCCGGGCCGTGCCTCAGTGCCAGGGTTCGGATACTGAGCGAAGTGTGACCGCGGTTGCCACCGCCGCGGTCACTGCCTCGTGTCCCTTGTCCTCGTTCGAGCCTTCCAGACCGGCCCGGTCCAGGGCCTGTTCCTCGGTGTCACAGGTCAGCACGCCGAAGCCGACCGGGACGCCGGTCTCCACGGAGACCTGGGTGAGGCCTTGGGTGACGCCCTGGCACACGTAGTCGAAGTGCGGGGTGCCGCCGCGGATGACGACGCCGAGGGCGACGACCGCGTCGTAGCCGCGGCCGGCCAGCACCTTGGCGGCCACCGGGAGCTCGAAGCTGCCCGGGACCCGGATCAGCGTGGGCTCGTCGATGCCCAGCTCGCGCAGGGCGCGCAGGGCCCCGTTCACCAGACCGTCCATCACCTTGTCGTGCCACTGCGCCGCGATGACCGCGACCCTGAGGTCGCTCGCGTTGCGTACGGACAGTTCCGGTGCACCCTTGCCGCTCACGTCTCTCCTAAGTACTTTCTCTTACTGGTTGCCGCAGGTGGCCGCGGACGCGGTCACGGATTCTGCCGCGGACTCGGCCACGGATGCCGTCGCGGACCCGGCCGCGGGGGCCGGTACGGCGGGCGTGTCCAGCCAGGGCAGGTCGTGCCCCATCCGGTCCCGCTTGGTGCGCAGGTAGCGGAGGTTGTGCTCGCCCGCCTGCACGGGCATCGGCTCGCGGCCGGTGACCTTGAGTCCGTGGCGCAGCAGCGCCTCGGTCTTCTCGGGGTTGTTGGTCATCAGGCGCAGGCTGCGGACGCCGAGGTCGTCGAGGATCTGCGCGCCGGCGCCGTAGTCGCGGGCGTCGGCGGGCAGGCCGAGTTCGAGGTTGGCGTCGAGGGTGTCGTGGCCCTGTTCCTGGAGCTCGTACGCCCGCAGCTTGGACAGCAGGCCGATGCCGCGGCCCTCGTGTCCGCGCAGGTAGACGACGACTCCCCGGCCCTCGTCCTGGATGCGCTGCAGGGAGGTGTCCAGCTGGGGGCCGCAGTCGCAGCGCAGGGAGCCGAACACGTCCCCGGTGAGGCATTCGGAGTGGACGCGGACCAGGACGTCCTCCCCGTCGCCGATCTCGCCGTGGACGAGGGCGACGTGCTCGACGCCGTCGGCGGTGGAGCGGTAGCCGTAAGCGGTGAAGGTGCCGTGCGCGGTGGGCAGGCGGGTCTCGGCCTCGCGCCGGACGGTGGGCTCCGAGCCGCGGCGGTAGGAGATCAGGTCCTCGATGGAGATGATCGTCAGGCCGTGCTTGCGGGCGAACGGGATCAGTTCGGGCAGACGCAGCATGCGGCCGTCCTCACCCGCGATCTCGACGATGGCACCGGCCGGGCGCAGGCCCGCGAGCCGGGCGAGGTCGACGGCGGCCTCGGTGTGGCCGTTGCGGACCAGGACCCCGCCGGGCCTGGCGCGCAGCGGGAAGACGTGACCGGGGCGGACGAAGTCGGCCGGCTCGGCGTCGCCGCTCGCCAGCAGTTGCAGCGTGGTCGCCCGGTCGGAGGCCGAGATGCCGGTGCTGACACCGTGCGCGGCGGAGGCGTCCACGGAGACGGTGAAGGCGGTCTTCATCGACTCGGTGTTGTCCTCGACCATCTGGGGGAGCCTCAGCCGGTCCAGTTCCTCGCCCTCCATGGGGGCGCAGATCAGGCCGCGGCACTCGCTCATCATGAAGGCGACGATCTCGGGCGTCGCCTTCTCGGCGGCGATGACGAGGTCGCCCTCGTTCTCCCGGTCCTCGTCGTCGACGACCACGACCGGACGCCCGGCCGCGATGTCGGCGACGGCCTGCTCGACGGGGTCGAGCGCGAAGTCCTCGAAGCCGTCGGTGCTGTGGAGGACGGGTGGGATCGAGGGGGCGGCGCGATGGGGGTCCCCCCAGGCCTTCTGCTCTGGGGGAGCCTCGGTCAGGGTGGCGGCGGGCGACGGGCGGGCGGTCATGCGGGGGCTCCTTCCAGAGCGGGCCGCGAGCCCTGGCGGGAGCGCAGCCACCAGTCGCGCATGCCCCACAGGACCAGCGCGCCGTAGATGACGTAGACGAAGCCGGAGAAGGCGTAGCCGTTGGCGAAGTTCAGGGGGACGCCGACGACGTCGACGAGGAGCCAGGCGATCCAGAACTCGACCATGCCGCGCGCCTGGGCGTACATGGCGACGATGGTGCCGACGAAGATGTAGGCGTCCGGCCAAGGGTCCCAGGACAGGCTCGGGTACGCCTTGAAGAGCAGGGCGACGGCGACCGTGCCGACGGCTGCGGCGGCCAGCATGGCGCCACGCTCGGGCCAGGTGGCGAACCGCGGGACGATGTGGCCGTCGCCACCGTCTTCGGCCCGCCCCTTGTTCCGGTTCCACTGCCACCAGCCGTACAGGGCGACCGCCATGACGACGACCTGCTTGCCGGCGCTGCCGGTGAGGTGGCCGAAGAAGGCTCCGAAGAGGACGAGACCCGACAGGAACTGGACCGGCCAGGTCCACAGCGAGCGTCGCCAGCCGAGCGCCAGGGTGATCAGGCCGAGGATGTTGCCGATCATGTCCGACCAGAGGATGTGCTGGCCGAGGAGGGTGAACGCCTCGGAGTTCAGCCCGTTCACTTCGCGGCCCCCTGACCCGCCGCGAGCAGCCGCTCGACGTACTTGGCGACGACGTCCACCTCGAGGTTGACCGGGTCGCCGGGCTGCTTCAGGCCGAGGGTGGTCAGGGCGAGGGTGGTGGGGATGAGGCTGACGGTGAAGTGGTCGGGTCCGGCGTCGACGACGGTGAGGCTGATGCCGTCGACGGTGATGGAGCCCTTCTCGACCACGTAGCGCGAAAGGTCCGCGGGGAGGGAGATCTTGATGATCTCCCAGTTGTCGGAGGGCTTGCGCTCCAGCACTTCGCCGGTACCGTCGACGTGGCCCTGCACGATGTGGCCGCCGAGGCGGGCGCCTACTGCGGTGGGACGCTCGAGGTTCACCCGGGAGCCGGCGGAGAGGGCGCCCAGACTCGAGCGGTTGAGGGTCTCGGCCATGACGTCGGCGGTGAACTCGTCGCCCTCGTGGTCGACGACGGTGAGACAGACACCGTTCACGGCGATGGAATCGCCGTGCTTCGCACCCTCGGTGACGACGGGGCCGCGCAGTCGGAAGCGGGAGGCGTCGCCGAGGTTCTCGACGGCCGTGACCTCGCCCAGCTCTTCGACGATTCCGGTGAACACTTCCCGGGTCCTCCTGCCTCTTCGGGCACGGACTCCGGGGCCTGTCGACGACGACAGAATGAGCGGATCGGCATGACCGGGGCGACGCCGGACGGGACCCGCCCGCGACCGGACGAGCCCAGACGGCGGCGCGCACTTTTGCATGCCCGCCCGCCGCGCACTGCCTCCCATCCGGACTTTAACCGTCGGTCCAGGAATTTCACCTGGTCAACCGGCCGCTGGAAGCGACCGGGTCGCGGACTGTAACCGCCGGTTCGGACTTTCACCGACCCCGGAGTGCGCTGCTTCTGGTACAGGGCCAGTGTGCCACGCCCGGCCATCACCCATGCGGGTGATCGATGTGGAGTGGCTCACAGTCGACTCCTCGTCACCGTCCGCCTCCGCATTGGTCCGTACTATTGACCAGTTGGTCTAGTCCTTTTATGGTGCCGTCGGGCCCGGCGGCGGTGACGACGGCCCTTGCCCGTCGCCGGACCCCGCTCTGGCAGGGTGCTCTCATGACCGCCCCGTTCACCGACGCGTTCGAAGCCCACCGTCCACGGCTGTTCGCCCTGGCCTACCGGATGCTCGGCTCGGCCGCGGATGCCGAGGACACGGTCCAGGACGCGTATCTGCGCTACAGCCGCGCCGACATGGCGGGCATCGAGCATCTGGCGGCCTGGCTGGCCAAGGTCGTCACCAATCTCTGCCTTACCCGGCTCACCTCGGCCCGGGCCCGTCGCGAGAGTTACGTCGGCACCTGGCTGCCGGAGCCGGTGGTCACCTCCGACGGCACGCTCGGCCCCCTGGAGTCGGCCGAGCGGCGGGACGACGTGTCGATGGCACTGCTGATCCTCCTCGAGCGGCTGACACCGACCGAGCGGGCGGTGTACGTGCTGCGGGAGGCGTTCGGCTACGGGCACCGGGAGATCGCCGGCGTGCTGGACATCGGCGAGGCCAACTGCCGTCAGCTGTACCGGCGGGCGGTGAGCCGGGTGGCCGTGCCGGAGGGCCGGTTCGAGCCCTCGCCCGAGCGGCGGGAGGAACTGGTCGGCTCGTTCGTCGCGGCGGCACGCGACGGTGACCTCGCCCGGCTGGAGAAGCTGCTCGCGGACGACGTGACCTGGTGGAGCGACGGGGGCGGCAAGGTCAGGGCCGCCCTGCGGCCGATCGAGGGGCGGGAGAAGGTCGTCCGCTTCCTGGCGGGCATCGCCCGGCGGTTCCCGGCAGCCTCGGGTTTCACGGTGGTCGAGGCCAACGGCGGGAGCGCACTGGCCGCCTGGGTGGGCGACCTGCTGTCCGGCGTCGTCTCCTTCGGGTTCCGCGACGGACTGATCACGGAGGTGCATGCCGTGACGAACCCGGAGAAGCTGGGATTCGCGCGGCGTCAGCTGGCGCGGCCGCAGGAGATCCACGAGGACTGTCACATCGCGCGGGGGCTGCGCGGTCCCAGCTGACGAGGGACGCCCCGTCCGGGGGCGTCCGGCATCCGGAGGGACTGAACAGCCATGACCACGATCCTGGTGACCGGCGGTACCGGAACCCTGGGGCGGCTCGTAGCCGAACGGCTCCGGGCGGACGGGCACGAGGTGCGGGTGCTCAGCCGCCGTGCCCAGCCGTATGCCGTCGATCTGCGCGAGGGCGGTGCGGGACTGGACAGGGCCGTGGCGGGCGTGGACACGGTCGTGCACTGCGCGAGCACGCCGCGCGGCGGGGACGAGCGGGCGGCGCGGAACCTCGTCGGGGCGGCACGCCGGGCGGGGGTGGACCACCTGGTCTACATCTCCATCGTGGGCGTCGACCGGGTACCGCTCGGCTACTACAGGTCGAAGCTCGCTGTGGAGCGACTGGTCGAGGAGTCGGGCCTGGGCTGGACCGTGCTGCGGACGACCCAGTTCCACGACCTGCCCACGCAGATGTTCGAGACGCTGGCCAAGGTGCCCGTCCTGCTGCTCCCCGCCGGGATCTCCGACCAGCCGATCGAGGTGGCCGAAGTCGCGGACCGCCTCGTCGAGTTGGCGGCCGGGTCCCCGGCCGGGCGGGTCCCCGACATGGGCGGTCCCCAGGTGCGCAGCCTGGACTCCCTGGCCCGCGCCTGGCTGAAGGCGGCCGGCCGGCGACGCCCCGTCGTGCATGTCCCGCTGCCCGGAAAGACCTTCCGCGCCTTTCGCGACGGCGGCCACCTCACACCGCGTCTGGCGGTGGGCAAGGGCACGTTCGAGGACTACCTGGAGCGGCGGTTCGGGGGCGGGTCCAAGGGGTGAGGCCTGCCCCGGCGCGGCCCTCGCGGCCCGGAGCCCTCTTCTAGCTAGAGGGGGACCGGGGGTGCGAACAGTTCGTCCTGCGCCCGTTCCCGGGCCGTCAGCAGGGCTCCGCGCAGCACGGCGCTGCCGCCCAGCCGGCTCGCCCGTACCTCGGTGGGGAGCGGGGACATCCGGCCGATCCGCTCCGCGACCCGAGCGGCCAGCGCCTCCCCGCCGGCCTGGCCGGTCTCGCCGCCCAGGACCACGCATCCGGGGTCCAGGACGGCCACGACGGAGGCGACGCCGATGGCGATCCGGTCGGCAAGGGCGTCGAGGAAGCGGGCGGCCGCGTCCCCGGCGCCACCCCTGCCCGCCGTTCCGGCCGCCTCGCGTACCGCGACGATCGCCTCACGCACCACGACGGATGCGCCGGACTCTCCCCGGCCGGGGCCCGGAAGCCCGTGGACCGCGGCCAGTTCGGCGATCGCCGCCGCCCCGACCAGGGAGTGGAAACCGCCCGAGCAGTCGGTCGCCGAGGGCAGCGCGGCCACGCCCGGAACGGGCAGGAAGCCGATCTCACCGGTGCCACCGGAGGCACCCCGGCGCAGTGTGCCGTCGAGGACGACGGCGGCGCCGGGACTGTGGCCGAGCCAGAGGAGGACGAAGGTGTCCCGGTCGCGGGCGGCACCCTCCCGCTGCTCGGCCAGGGCGGCGAGGTTGGTCTCGTTCTCGACGCTGACCCGGGCCTGGAGAAAGCGTTCCTGGAGCGCGGTGACAAGGCCGCGGTGCCAGCCGGGCAGTCCCGCCGAGTCGCGCAGTTCACCCGTGCCGGGGTGGATCAGGCCCGGCGCACCGATGCCGACGGTGTGCAACCGGTCGGCCCCGGCCTCCTTCACCGCCCGTTCCACCAGCGCCACCGCCTGCTCCTGCGCGGGGCCGGTCCCGCCGTCCCCGCCGATCGGCACGGAGGCCTCGGCGAGCACCCGGCCGAGCAGGTCGGAGACCAGCACGGAGACGCTCTCGGTACGCACGTCGAGCGCCGCGAGGTGGGCCCGGTCGGCGACGATGCCGTACAGCCGGGCGTTCGGGCCGCGGCGCTGCGCGCCGGACTCCCCCACCACCGTGATCAGCCCGGAGGCGGTGAGACGTTCGACGAGGTCGGCGACGGTCGGCCGGGACAGTCCCGTCAGCTGCTTCAACTGCCCTGCCGTCAGCGGGCCCTCCTGCTGCAGCAGCCGCAGGGCGAGCCGGTCGTTGATGGCCCGGGCGGTGCTCGGTGATGCGGGCATGACCGGAATCCTTCCAGACCGCGGCACCCGATGGCGCGCAAAACACGCTATCTATCAGGCAGGCTCCCTGATAGTTTACGGCGGTGCGGCGGGGTGCGCCCATCCAGGGAGGGGACGGAACATGAGTCACATGGTCGACGACAGGCGTCCGGTCACGCGCGCCCGTTACGCCGTGGCGGCCGTCTTCGCCGTGCACGGTGCCGTCACCGGCTCGTTCGCCACCCGGGTGCCGTGGATCCAGGACCATGCCTCGCTCGGCACGGGTCAGCTCGGCTTCGCCCTGGCCTTCGGCGCGTTCGGCGCCTCGTGCTCGATGCCGCTGGCCGGCCGGATCAGCCACCGCTTCGGCAGCCGTACGGCCCTGCGGGGCCTGATCGCGCTGTGGACTCTCGCCCTGGTGCTGCCGTCCCTCGCGCCGAACCTGTACACGCTGTGCCTGGCGATGTTCGTCTACGGCGCCACCGCCGGGATGGCCGACGTCGCCATGAACGCCCTGGGCGTGGAGGTGGAGCGCCTGCTGGACCGGTCGATCATGTCCGGGCTGCACGGCATGTGGAGCGCGGGCGCCCTGATCGGCTCGGCGGCCGGCACGCTCGCCGCGCATCTCGGCTCGGACGCCCGGCTGCACTTCGCGCTGGCGGCGGCCGTGCTCACGCTGCTCGGCGTGCTGGCGTGCGGCTGGGTGCTGGACGTACAGCCCGCCGAGGACGAGGAGCCGCCGCCGAGGTTCGCGCTGCCGCCGAGGTCTGCGCTGCTGATCGGCGCGGTGGGCTTCTGCGCGGTGTTCGCGGAAGGTGCGAGCCTCGACTGGTCGGCGGTCTTCCTGCGCGACCGGCTGGAGAGCTCGGCGGGTCTCGCGGCGGCGTCCACGACCGGCTTCATGCTGACCATGGCGGTGGCCCGGATCGCCGGGGACGCGGTGGTGAACCGCTACGGAGCGGTCCGCACGGTCCGCGCCGGCGGCGCCCTGGCGGTCCTCGGCGGCCTGCTGATCGTCGTCGCGCGGTATCCGGCGGTGGCGATGGCCGGGTTCGCGCTGATGGGCCTCGGGATCGCGGTCGTCGTCCCACTGTGCTTCGCGGCGGCCGGCCACAGCGGGCCCAACCCCAGTCAGGCGATCGCGGGCGTGGCGACCATCACGTACACCTCGGGGCTGGTCGCGCCGAGTCTGATCGGCGGGGTGGCGCAGGCCACCAGCCTGGTGGTGTCGTTCGGCCTGGTGACGGCGCTGGCCTGCTGCCTCGCCGTCTTCGCGGGAGTTCTGGGCGGCGGGCGGGGCTCGCGCGAGATCAGTGCGCCGGCCGCAGCAGTTCCCGACCGGCAGTCCTGAAGGCCTCGCTCCAAGCGGTGGGGCGCAGGGTGGCCGCGTCCAGCCGGACCAGGACCCGGGTGCCGTGTGCGTAGGTGACCGCCCCGTCGGCCGAGCAGAAGCGGAAGCCGTAGGTCAGACCGGTGGTGCCGAGCCGCTCCAGCCACAGGTGGACGGCGTACCCGCCCGGGCTGGCGACCGGCGCCTCGTAGGTGATCCGCAGTTCCTTGACGGCGTTGCAGGCGTCTCCCGCGGCCGCCCAGTCCCCTTCGAAGCGGACGCCGTAGGTGTGCCACAGCTCGGTCCAGGCACGCTCGACCAGCAGCGGGTAGCGGGCGTTGTGCAGCAGCCCGAGGGCGTCCAGGTCGTCGAAGTGGACGGCCACGGGGATCAGCCGGCCGTACGCGAGGGCGGGGACGGGCGGGGCTTCGGCGGTCACGGAAGGGGCTCCTGAACGTGGCTGGACGAGGTCGGTGCGTACGCCTGGAACGCGCGTACGTGTCACGTACACCGTGAACACGCGTACACCTGATCCCCATCCTAAGCGAGCGCTCAGCAGCCCCGGCCGGAAAGCCTCCGGTCAGCCCGCTATGGAGTCCAGTTGCTCGGCCGCGGGCCGCAGCGCCCAGAGGTCGCCGCCGGGTGGGGACTCCAGCCCGGACACCGCCTTCCGGGCCGCCTCGTCCCCCGCGTCGGCGGCGGCGTGCACGACGTCGCTCGCCGCGTACCGATGGAACTCCAGTTCGGGGTACGGCCAGGCGGAGGCGCCGGTGGCGGCGGGCAGCAGGTAGTCGACCGCCTTGGCCAGCCCCTGCCCCCCGGGCCCCCGGTAGGCCCACAGGTCGACGCCGACGTGCCGCCCGATGGCCGCCAGCCGGGTGTAAGCGACCAGGTCGAAGGTCGAGTAGTGCCAGCTCCGGGTGCGTGCGAGCTCCTGCGGCTGGCTGCCGTCGGCGGCGATCTGCGGGTCGATCCGCTTGACGCGTGCGTCGCGGACGGTCCGTCGCGCCAGGTCCTCGTCGCCGGTGGCGTAGGCGAGGGCGGCCAGCTGCATGTCGTAGAAGGTCCCGTGGTTGTTCGCGGCGGCGCCCTCCTGCGCGCCGAAGTCGCTGTTCTTCAGCCAGTCACGGAAGTCGGAGTTCCAGTTCCCCATCGCGGTCCGGTCCTTCGTGGTCCAGCCGGGGGCGCCCGTGGCGAGGATCGCCTGCGCGTCGAGGACGCTGGTGTAGGACTGCGAGAAGTCGATGATGCCGATGGCCCGGCCGTCGTACTTGCACGGGATGAACTGCGCGTGGTTCAGGTTGGGATTCATCCGGGTGGCCGGATCGAGGAACCAGGTGCGCAGGATCTGCTCGGCCTTCTGGGCGTAGCTCCGCCTTCCGGTGTAGTACCAGGCGAGGGAGAGGTCGTAGGTCGAGTCGAAGACCTTCTCGACGTCCTGCCGGTCCGTGCCGCTGTCGACCTCCGGGTTGCGCTGTCCGTCGCGCTGCACGTAGGGGCAGCCCCAGGGGTTGTCGGCGGTGGGGGCCGTGCTGGGCCACCAGTAGGGGGCCTGGCTCAGGTAGTCGTGGAGGTCGCCGCCGGGCGCCGGCTTCGGTTTGTCGACGACCGTCCACGGACCCTGCCCGAGCCAGGCGTCCGCGCGCCCGGTCAGGCTCTTGAGCGCGCGCTCGAGTCGCGGGTCGCCGTGCTCCAGGCGGGCCCGGGTCTGCTGGAGGCGTGCGCCGTCGAGGACGACCGTCCGGGGAGCCCTCGGTGCCGCGTGCGCGGTGGGTACGAGTGCGGCTCCCACGGTCACCACGGCGGCCAGGAGAACGGCCGCACGGGATCTTCCACCCATCGAGTACTCCGATCGTGTACGTGAACGCAGTTCATGAGTAGGACCGTGCGAGCCTAGAACCGCCGACTGACCGTGACAAGGGTGGTGCGCAGGGCGGCCCCGACAAGGAGTCGCCGGTTTGCCAGCGCTTCGTCGTGCTCGTGAATGCCCCGGCGGCTTCGTCGTGCTCGTGAATGCCCCGGCGACTCGGAGGCGTGGTTCCTCGCCCGCCGACTTCACGTCTCGGCGCGCGCGACCGCGTCCGCAAGCAGGTCGGCGATCTCGTCCGCGTGCGAGAGGTGCGGGGAGTGCCCGGAGGGCACGCGCAGACTGTGTGCGGCGTGCGCGGCCCACTGCTCCTGCACCGCAGGCGGGAGGGCCGGGTCTTCGGTGGCCACGACGTACGTCGAGGGAACGTCCGTGGGCGCGGCACCCAGCTTCTCGGTGAAGGCGCGCATGCCCTGCCAGTTGAGCCGCTTGACCGCCTCGGCGGTCAGGACCGGGTCCACCCCGCTGAAGATGGACTGCTCCGCGTCCCCCGCCTTGACGGCCAGACCGTCGGGAGAGTGCTTCCAGGTGGGCGGGAAGTCGCCGCCCATCCACTCCATCATCGAGACCCCGGGCTCCAGGGCGAAGGCTGCCATGTAGACGAGTTCGGCGACCCGGTCCTCCTGTGCCGCGGCCCATGTGGCGGGCACACCTCCGTAGGAGTGCGCGGCGAGCACGACGGGGCCCTCGACGGCCTCGATCTCGGCACGGACCACGGCGACGTCCTCGGTCAGACCCTGGGCGGCGGCACTGTCGGGGTTGCTGCTGGGCAGCTGTGGGGCGCGGGAGGCGATGTCGCGGGCAGTGAGCCGCTCACGCAGCGGGTCGAAGATCCACGGCGTGTGCATCGCGCCGTGGACCAGTACGACGGTGGGCTTCATCAGGTGCGTCCTCAGGTACGAACTGCGGTGCGGGCGGGCGTCAGTCGGTCATGGCGTCGCGGACCTTGGCGGTGTCCACGAATTGTTCGAAGCGGACGATGAGTCCGCCGCGGACGACGAAGTGGTGGGCGACGCGGACGTCGATCGGCTTGCCGGTGGTCTTGTTGCGGGCGGTGTAGCGGGCCAGCACGACGACGTTCTCGCCGTCGACGACGTAGGTGTCGTCGTGGGCGGTCCAGCCCTCCCAGTCCCTGCCGAGCTGTTCCATGACGTTGGCGGTGACGCCGTCGGGGGTGCGGTAGGTGCCGGCCAGCGGGAAGCCGGCCATCTCCGTCCACTCCACGTCCGGGGCGAGGGTGGCGCGGAGGGCTTCCAGGTCCCCGGCCGCGGAGGCCAGGTACTGGCGGCGTACGACGTCGGCGGGTGCGGTGGAGGTCGCGAAGGTGGTGGACTCGGTCATGGTCAGCCCCACTTCATCTCGCCCTTGGCGACCTTGGCGCCGATCTGGGCGGCGATCAGCATCCCGTTGTCCGGGTACCGCTTGACCAGGGCCTCGGTCAGCGCCGCCCCGTCGGCCGCCTTGCCCAGCTCCTCCTCGAACGCCACCAGGTACTCGCGGGTGGCGGTGATGGCGGACGCGTCGGCGGGCGTGCCGGGCAGGCGGTGGCCGGGCACGACCAGCTCCGGCTGCAGGGCGGCCATCTCGTCGAGCAGGCCGATCCAGGCGTCGCGGTCGGCGGGGGTGGGGGTGTCGGCGACCCAGACGTGTTCCTGCTGGAAGAGCAGGACGCCGCCGAGCAGGGCACGGGACTCGGCCTGCCACAGGTAGTGCCGGTCGGGCAGTTCGGCCGGGCCGCCCTTGAGCTCGAAGCGGTGGCCGTCCAGGGTGAGGTCGCCGGTGAGGGGTTCGAGGTCGACGAGGCGGGTGGGGAGGTTGGCGCCCAGGGCGGCCCAGGCCTTGAGCTTGCCTTCGTAGGAGTGCTGGATGTGCTCGATGACGAGCGGGGTGGCGACGAAGACGGCGTCCGGGAAGGCGTCGGCGAGGACCTCGGCGCCGAAGTAGAAGTCGGGATCGGCGTGGGAGACGAAGACGGTGGTGAGGGTCTTGCCGGAGTCGAGGATCTCGGCGGCCAGGCGGTGGCCGTCGGCGCGGGTGAAGGCGGCGTCCACCAGCAGCGCGTCACTCTCGCCGGTGACGAGGGTGGCCGTCTTGTTCTTGCTGCCGGCCGGGAAGTCCAGGTCGAGAATCTTGAAGTCGAGGGCGCTCATGCTTGCTTCCTTGAGGTGAGGTGATGGCGGGGAAACCGGTGCTTCGCCCCGTGGCGGTGTACCGGCGAGAGACGGACGGGGGCCGGAATCGCAGTGCCCCTGTCGGGCGGACCGTCAGCCCTGGGTGCCGTTCTGGTCCGTGGGGTACAGGCCGAGCACATTCTTCGGGTCGGACGGGTTCACACCCTGCACGTCACCGACGTACAGGTTGATGCGGGCCTTGTAGCGGTCCAGGGCCGCGCGGTCGCTCATGAACTCTCCGAGGCCGAGCGGGTTCATGTTCTTGTAGTCGAAGATGTTCCTGCGGCCGGGGGGCGGGGCGACGTCGGTGCGGGCGCTCCACGTGCCGATGGCGTGTTCCTGGGCATCCTTGGAGAGCAGCCAGCTCAGGTACAGCTTGGCGGCGGCCTTGTGCGGGGCGTTCTTGAGGATGCCCGCGGTCTGCGGCCAGGCGACCCAGGGGGACTTGCGGGGCAGGGTGACCTTCGACAGGCCGCCGGCGCTGCCGCCGCTGGCGAAGTTCGCCACGTAGTCGCCGGTGCCGACCAGGTCGGCGGAGTCCTGAGTGCCACGCACGAACTTCGGGTGCTGGGCGAGCAGCTTCTTCAAGTAGCCGAAGCCGTATGTGTCCGTGAGCTGCTTGAAGTAGTACAGGACGGCGTCGTCGTCGTTCGGGTAGGTGAACACCAGCTTGTTCTTGAACTGCGGCTTGAGGAAGTCCTTCGCCTCGACCGGAGCGCCCGAGCCCAGCTTGGTGGCCGTGACGTCGGCGAAGGCGAAGAAGAACACGCCGGTGTAGTAGCCGTCCTGGTCCTTGATCTGCGGGTAGACCTTGTTCCAGCCGACCGGCTTGTACTTCTCGAGGACCCTTTCCCGCTTCCAGCGCGGGAAGTCGTCGATGGTCTGCAGGTGGACGACGTCGGCGACCACGTGATGCCCGGCGACCTGGTTGTCGACGCGGGCGTCGTGGTTCTTGCTGAAGTCGACCACGATGTCCACGTTCATCTTGGGGAACTTCTTCTCGAACGCGTCCTTGAGGTAGTCGGCCTGGCCCGGCTTGTCGCCGCCGGCGTAGACGACGAGCCGTCCGCCCTCGGCCACGGCCTGCCGGTACAGCGCCTGGAGCTGGGCCTCCTCGCTCGAGCCGGTCCGTCCGGCGGGAGCAGACGGGACAGCGGCGGCGGTCGCACCGCCCGCGGCGAGGACCCCCAGAAGGACGGCGGAGGCCAAGGTGCTACGGGTCGACTTCACGACTACTCCTTCAGGAACACTGGCGGTTCAGTCGGCTCCCCAGACCATATATCTGTCAATGCAGATATTGCAATAACAGATTCTTCCGCTCTTCTCTTCTGGCATCCTGGTGGAGTGAACGAGCATCTGCTGAACGACGACGACGTCACCCTCTACGGTCTGTTCGTAGAGGCCCACGCCCGCATCAAGCCCCTGGTGCACCGCGATCTGGGCATACCCGACGCCTGGTTCGAAGTGCTGCTACGCCTGGGACGGACGCCGGGACACCAGCTGCGCATGACCGATCTGGCAGAAGCCGTGTCCTTCAGCTCGGGCGGCTTCACCCGGCTCGCCGACCGCATGGAAAAGGAAGGGCTCATCCGCCGGGCGCCCGACCCCGGCGACCGACGGGCGGCTCTCGCCGTGCTGACCGACCAGGGCGAGGAGGCTCTCAACCACGCGCTGACCGCTCACGTCCACCAACTGCGCACTCACGTCACCGCCGCCCTCCCTGCCGACGACCGCGAGCACTTGGCGCGCATCCTGCGCACACTCCGCGACGCCTGCGAGTGACTCCGGGCACTGGGCAACAACGACATCACCGGCCGGCAGCAGGCCGTCGACGCCCTGGCCTCCGCGTCCGGCTACACACGATCCTCGCCCGCCACGGCGCCCCCACCGGGCCTGAGGTCTGCGAAGTCGTCCGCCGCTGCCTCGCCGACGCCCGCGAACTGCTCGGCGACGACGGCGACGCGTACAAGAAGGCGATCGTCGACAGGTACCCGGCCCACGTCGGCCCGTTCATCATCGGCATCGCCCACCGGTCGGTCTTCCCGGCCGGCAGCTGAACACCGTCGGCGTACGCCGTCAGCGCCGCGCTACTGGCACGTACCACCGAGAACCGCTGCCGCGCAGTCGCACGATCCCCGGCGGCGATGTGCTCGCCGGCTCGGTGCGTGTCTCGGCCGTGTCCGGACCGACAATGGTCCGGACCCACTTCACGCACCACGAAAGCGAACATCACCATGGATCTCGGCGTGCGCTGGAAACTGCACGGTGACGGGCGTACGCCCGCGCCCGGAGCGGTGGTACGCCCCGACGAACGGCTGTCCTGGCCAAGGACGGTGGGCCTCGGCGCCCAGCACGTGGTCGCGATGTTCGGGGCGTCGTTCGTCGCCCCGGTCCTCATGGGCCTCGACCCCAATCTGGCAATCATGATGTCGGGCGTCGCGACCGTGGTCTTCCTGCTGGCCACGCGCGGGCGGGTGCCGAGTTACCTGGGCTGCTCACTGTCCTTCGTGGGGGTGGCCGCGGTCATCCGGGCACAGGGCGGCACGAGCGCGACCGTGACCGGCGCGGTCTTCGTCGTCGGCGCGGTGCTGTTCCTGGCCGGCCTGGCGGTGCGGCGTTTCGGGGCGCGGATCATCCACGCCACGATGCCGCCGATCGTCACCGGCGCGGTCGTGATGCTGATCGGCTTCAACCTCGCCCCGGTGACCGCCTCCACCTACTGGCCGCAGGACCAGTGGACGGCCCTGCTCGTGATGTCGTTCACCGGGCTGGCCGTGGTCTGCCTGCGTGGTTTCTGGTCCCGGATCGCGATCTTCCTGGGCCTGGTCTTCGGCTACGGCCTCTCCTGGGCCTGTGACCGGATCTTCGGCATGATCCACTCGGTGGACGCGAGCGACAAGGTCACCGACCACTGGCGGCTCGACCTCTCGGGTGTCGGCAAGGCCGACTGGATCGGGTTGCCGTCCCTGCACGGCCCCTCCTTCCAGTGGTCGGCGATCCTCGTCGCCCTGCCGGTGGTCATCGCGCTCGTCGCGGAGAACGCCGGGCACGTCAAAGCCGTCGGTGAGATGACGGGCGACCCGCTGGACGACGAGCTGGGCACGGCGATCTCGGCCGACGGTGTCGCGTCGATGCTGTCCACCGCCGTCGGCGGACCGCCCAACACCACGTACTCCGAGAACATCGGCGTGATGGCCGCGACCCGGGTGTACTCGACGGCCGCGTACTGGGCGGCGGCGGGTTTCGCCCTGTTCTTCGGCGTCTGCCCGAAGTTCGGCGCGGTCGTCGCCGCCGTCCCGGGCGGGGTGCTCGGCGGCATCACCGTCATCCTGTACGGCATGATCGGCCTGCTCGGCGCCCAGATCTGGCTCAACGCCGGGGTCGACCTGCGCAACCCGCTCAACCTGGTCCCCGCGGCCGCGGGCATCGTCATCGGTGTCGGCAACGTGACGATGAAGTTCAGCGACACCTTCTCGCTCAGCGGCATCGCCCTCGGCACGCTGGTCACCGTCACCGGCTACCACGCCCTGCGCGCCCTCGCCCCCGCCCATCTCAAAGGACAGGAGCCGCTGCTGGACGAGGGCACCTCGTCCTACGACGAGAAGGCGGCCCGCTCCGAACCGGAGGCGTGACCGGCGGCGACGAACCGGGCGCCCGGCCCGCGACGCACGCCAGGAGGCCTTCACCCTCCCCCGCGGCACCTCCGCGTTCCCCCGTTCCGGGGAAGTCCGGGCCCGTCGGCCCGCCCGCGGCCCCGCGGCTGGGACGCTTCCCCCATGGCGCAGTTGAAACACCGCACCCCCTCCGTCGAGGCCGTCGTCTCCCGCATGCGCGGCCTCGACGCCGCACTGCCCGCGCGCGACGGGGTCGCGGTGTTCAACCGCGTCTACCTGGCCGTCACCGAGGAGGTGGAGCGGCGCCTGCGCACCGGGGCCTTCCCCGACCCGGGGGCCGCGACGGCGCTGGACGTCCGGTTCGCCGAGCGGTATCTCGCCGCGGTCGACGCGGTGGCCGACGACCGCCGGCCGCCCGCCTGCTGGCGACCGCTGCTCCAGTTCCGCCGCCACCCCGGCGTAAGGCCCCTGCAGTTCGCCCTCGCCGGCATCAACGCCCACATCGGCCACGACCTGGCGCTGGCCGTCGTGGACACCTGCCATGCCCTCGGCTGCGGACCGGAGGATCTCGAGGACGAGTTCGACCGTGTGGGCGAGCTCCTCGTGTCGTTGGAGGAGCGCATCCGCGAGGACCTGATGCCCGGTCCCGACCTGCTCCAGATCGCCGACCCGCTCACCCATCTCCTGGGCTCCTGGAGTTTGGAGCGCGCCCGGGACGCCACCTGGTCGGCCGCGCGCGCCCTGTGGGCGCTGCGCCGGTTGGAGGACCTGACCGAGGAGTTCGCCGAGCGCCTGGACGCGGCCGTCGGCTTCGCGGGCCGCATGCTGCTCACACCGCTACCGGACTGATCCGGCCACGCCGGTGCTTCGGCCCCTCAACTCCTGTGTGAACGTTGTACGTTCGACACCAAGCGACCTTCTGCAAAGGAGTACAGGGCATGGCGACGCGGCTCGGACTCGCTCTTCCCCAGAACAAGCAGTACGACCTCGGACGGGACGTGCCCGACGTGGCGCGCGCCGCCGAGCGGATCGGTTACGAGAGCCTCTGGGTGTACGAGCGGCTCCTGGTTCCCGAACCCGCCACGCAGGGCCTGTACGGCATCGAGGGTCTCCCCTGGCCGGACGGCTACCGGGGTGTCGCCGAGCCGCTGGTCACCCTCACCCTCGCCGCCGCGGCGACCGAAAGGGCCCGACTGGGCACCAGCGTGCTGGTCGCCCCGCTGCACGTACCGTTCCAGCTCGCCAAGGCCCTCGCCACCCTGGACGCGGCGAGCGGCGGCCGCGTGGTGGCGGGCCTCGGCACCGGCTGGTCCCTCGACGAGTACGCGGCCGCCTCGGTACGGCCCTTCGAAGAGCGCGGGCAGGTCCTGGACGAGCTGCTCGAGGTGTGCCGGGCGGTGTGGGGCCCCGATCCGGTGGTCTACGACGGACGCGTCACCAAGATCGCGTCCGCCGTGGTCGGCCCCAAGCCGGCCCGCCCGATCCCGATCCTGCTCGCCGCGATGTCGAAGAAGGCGCAGCGCCGCCTCGTCGACCACGCCGACGGCTGGATGCCGGTGGGCATGGGTGCCGACACCCTGGCCGCGCAGTGGCGCGACCTGCAGGAGCTGGCCGCGGAACGGGGGCGCACCGAACCGATCCAGACGGTGCTGCGCACCAACGCGGCCTACCAGGCCCAGGGGCACGCCGGCGCCGACCGGCGGCCCTTCCAGGGCAGCGTCGACCAGATCGTGGAGGACCTGGCCGCGCACGCCGAGGTCGGTCTCGACGAGATCTTCGTCGACCTCCAGGACGGCACCCGGGACGCCGAGGAGCTCAAGGACGTCGCCGCCGAGGTCTACGAGAAGGCGCGCGCGGCCGGGGTGTGAGCCCCCGGGCTCACGAAGGGCTCAGTCCTCCGGGAGCTCGACCGGCGCGATCTCGTCGTAGACGTCACCCGGCCCGGGGTTGCCCGGGTCGGTGGCGCCGCCGAGGTGGTGCATGACGCCCCAGACCGCGTTCAGCGCGGTCTGGACCGCCCCTTCGGCCCAGCCGGCCGTCCAGGAGATGTCGTCGCCGGCCAGGAAGATGCCCCGCTTGTCCTCGGGCAGCCGGTCCTGCATGAAGTGCGTGAACAGGCGTCGCTGGTAGCGGTAGTGACCCGGCAGATTGGCCTTGAAGGCGCCCATGAAGTAGGGCTCGTTCTCCCAGGAGACCGTCACCGGGCTGCCGATGATGTGCTTCCTGATGTCGACGTTCGGGTAGATCTCGCCGAGCGACTTCAGCATGACCTCCATCCGCTCGTTCGCGGACAGCGGCAGCCACTTCAGACTGTCGTCGCACCACGTGTACGAGAGGCAGATGACGGCGGGCTTGTCGGGGCCGTCGTCGAGGAGGTAGGTGCCGCGGGTCATGCGGTCGGTGAGCGTCATCGACATGACGTCCCGGCCGGTCGGGTTTCCCTTGTCGTCGACGGCCTTGTCGAGCCAGAACGGCCGGTCGACGGGGACGAACAGCTTCGAGCTCTCCATGTAGTGGGTGCGCTCGATCGCCGTCCAGTGGTCGATCGGGAAGAGCGAGTCGTCGCAGGCGATCTTGGACAGCAGCATCCAGGACTGGGCGGTGAAGATCGCCGCCTTGTAGGTGCGGATGTCGCCGTTCGCGTCCGTCACGGTGATCCGGTTGCCCGCGGTGCGGTGCAGCCGGGTCACGGCCGGGCGGGGCTCGCCGGCGACGTGCAGGGACTTCAGCGAGGTGCCGTACGGCCAGTGGACGATCTTCTCCGGCTCGCGCTCCCACAGGCGGAGCGGCAGCTGCTGGGAGCCGCCGACGATGCCCCGGTGGTGGTCGTCGGCCTCGGTGTAGACGACGCGCAGGATCTCCAGGATGGAGTTGGGGAAGTCGGTGTCCCAGCCGCCGGTGCCGAAGCCGACCTGGCCGAAGATCTCGCGGTGCCGGAAGGACTTGAAGGCCTCGGAGTGGCAGAGGAAGCCGTAGAAGGTCTCGTTGTCGAGCTTCTCCACGAGCCTCGCCCAGATCTCGCGGATGCGCGGTACGTCCCGCTCGCGTATGGCGCGGTTCATGTCGGAGAAGTCGGCGCCCTCTTCGAGGCACTTGTTCCAGGCCTCGGCGACGTCGCGGTAGACCTGCGGCAGGTCGTCGATGGTCTCCGCGTAGTGCGACTCGCCCTTGAGGTCGACGACGGTCGACGGGGTCGCCTCGGCCAGCGGGTTGGGGAAGGGCCGGGTCTCGAGCCCCGCCAGGTCGATGTAGTGCTGCAGGGCGGTGGAGGACGGCGGGAAGCGCATCGCGCCCATCTCGGCGGTCAGCGACGGGTCGCAGCCCTCGAAGCCCACCGTCCGCAGCCGGCCGCCGAGCCGGTCGGCCTCGTACACGACGGGCTTGAGGCCCATCTTCATCAGCTCGTAGGCGGCCACGATGCCGGACAGGCCGCCGCCGATGACCGCGACCTCGGTGCCGTGCTCGGTCGCGGGGACCTGGCCGAGGCCCGCCGGGTGGGCGAGGAAGTCGTCGTAGGCGTAGGGGAAGTCCGGGCCGAACATGGTGATCGGCGGCTGCTGCTCGTCGGCGTGCTCGACGGCGTTGGGCACCGTGGACGTCATGGGGTAGGGACTCCTTGCGCGGGGTGACTCGAGAGTCGAGAGAAGACTCGGGGGGATCGGTGGGTCAGACCAGGGACCCGTACAGACCGGGGCGGCGGTCCTTCAGGTACGGGTTCGCCTCACGGGAGGCGGCGAGGAGGACGGGATCGACGTCGGCGACGACCAGTTCCTCGGCGCGGCCGGCACGGGCGCGGGCGATGCCGTCGGGTCCGGCGAGGGCGGAGAGGCCGAAGAACTCGAACTCGCCCTCGTGGCCGACCCGGTTGACGTACGCGACGTACATCTGGTTCTCCCAGGCACGCACCGGCACCATGGCCTCGGCGACGAACTGGAACGGGTGCATGTTCGCCGTCGGTACGACCAGCAGGTCGGTGCCGGCCAGGGCGTGGGCGCGCGCGTTCTCCGGGAACTCGACGTCGTAGCAGATCATGATGCCGACGGTCAGGCCGCCCAGCCGGGCCTGGACGAGGGACTTCTCGCCCGGGGTGAAGTGGTCGCGCTCGGCGCAGCCGAAGAGGTGGGTCTTGCGGTAGTTCGCGAGACGGGTGCCGTCGGCGGAGATCAGCTGCGCGGAGTTGTAGACGGTCCCGCCGTCCCGCTCCGGGTAGCCGTAGGCGATCGCCAGGCCGTGCCGGGCGGCCATCTCGGCGATCGTGTCGGCGGAGGCCCCGTCGGCCGGCTCGGCGAGGCGGCCGACGGCGTCACCGATCGCGTACCCGGTGAGGAACATCTCCGGTGCGGCGATCAGCACGGCACCCGCGGCGGCGGCACGGCCCGCGGCCTCGTCGAGGACCTTGAGGTTCTCGACGGTGGAGCCGGGGCGGCCGGAGCTCTGGAGCAGGGCGGTGCGCATGCGTGTTCCTCACCGGGGCGGAAGGGTCTCGGGGGTCACTTAGACGGTACGGTCGCCGGGCTCGGCCGGACAAGAAGAACCCGTTGCGCGCCGATGAGCGGTTCGTTGCGTGAGCCTGCCGTTCGGCGGTGATTCGTTGCGTCCAGGAGCGGCCGAGGGGTCCGAACGGCCACGGATCCGAGGTACTGCGACTCCGTCGGCCGCTCGACGGTTTCCTGCGGCGGCCCGGTCGGGGTCGCCTCCCTCGATTCGACGCCCGGCTGTGCGACGTCCTTCCCGCCGCCTCCGCACGGCCGTGCGGAGGCGGCGGGGGCGACGGCGGGAGGAAGGTGGCGCCCCGGCCGCTGGGCGGGAGCGGAGGTCGTGGAGCCGCCACGCACCCGAAGGGGGCGTGGCGCGCCGTGCCGCGTCGGGCGATCCCCCGCCGGGCGCGGCCGGCGCGCTCCGCCCGGCCAGGGCGAACGCCGGGGTGCTCGGCTCAGGTCGGCGATCCCGACGAGAAGCGTCTGAGCAGTGGTGACAGCACCAGCACCGACTTGGTGCGCTCCACGAACGGCTCCCCGGCGATCCGCTCCAGCACCCGTTCGAAGTGGCGCATGTCGGAGGCGAAGACCTGGGCGACCGCGTCGGCGTCCCCGGTGACGGTGGAGGCGGCGACGACCTCCTGGTACCGCTCGAGGCCCCGCCGGATGGTCTCGGGCGAGGTGTTGCGCCGGCAGTAGATCTCGATGATCCCCTCCGTCTCCCAGCCCAGCGCCGCCGGGTCCACCCGTACGGTGAACCCGGTGATGGCTCCGGTGGCGCGCAGCCGGTCCACACGCCGCTTCACGGCGGGCGCGGACAGGCCGACCATCTGCCCGATGTCCGCGTAGGAGCGGCGGGCGTCCTCGGCGAGGGCGTGCACGATGCGTTCGTCGAGTTCGTTCAGCACAGTGGGTCGATCACTTCTCGGACGGTACGGGCGTTGCGAGTGGGGAGCGGGCTGTCGCGTCAGCTCCAGCTGGCGTGCAGCGGCTTGCCCTCGGCGTAGCCTGCGGCGCTCTGGATGCCGACGACGGCCTTCTCGGCGAACTCCTCCAGGGAGGCGGCACCGGCGTAGGTGCAGGAGGAGCGGACGCCCGCGATGATCGAGTCGATCAGGTCCTCGACACCCGGCCGGGCCGGGTCGAGGAACATGCGGGAGGTGGAGATCCCCTCCTCGAACAGGGCCTTGCGGGCGCGGTCGTACGCCGACTCCTCGGAGGTGCGGTTGCGCACCGCCCGGGCGGAGGCCATGCCGAACGACTCCTTGTAGGGGTGGCCGTTGGCGTCGTGCTGCAGGTCTCCGGGCGACTCGTACGTGCCCGCGAACCACGAGCCGATCATCACGTTGGACGCACCGGCCGCGAGGGCCATCGCCACGTCGCGCGGATGCCGGACGCCGCCGTCGGCCCAGACGTGCTTGCCGTACTTCCTCGCCTCGGCCGCGCATTCGAGGACCGCGGAGAACTGCGGCCTGCCCACGCCGGTCATCATGCGGGTGGTGCACATGGCGCCGGGGCCCACGCCGACCTTGACGATGTCGGCGCCCGCCTCGACGAGGTCGCGCACGCCCTCGGCGGCGACGATGTTGCCGGCCGCGATCGGCACCCGCGGGCCGAGGTCGCGGACCAGCTTGATCGCGTTGATCATCGACTCCTGGTGGCCGTGCGCGGTGTCGATGACGAGTGTGTCCACGCCCGCGTCCAGCAGCTGCTCGGCCTTGCCCGCCACGTCACCGTTGATACCGACGGCGGCCGCGACGCGCAGCCTGCCCCGTGCGTCGGTAGCGGGGGTGTACAGGGTCGCGCGCAGGGCACCCTTGCGGGTGAGGATGCCGGCCAGCCTGCCGTCCTTGTCGACGGCCGGAGCGTAACGGCGGTTGGCCCCGTCGAGCCGGTTGAAGGCCTCGGTCGGATCGATGTCGGCGTCGAGCAGCAGCAGGTCCTTGGACATGACCACTTCGAGCTGGGTGAAACGGTCGACACCGGTCAGGTCCCGGTCGGTGACGACACCGATCGGCCGCTGCTCCGCGTCCACGACGACACCGGCGTTGTGCGCGCGCTTCGGCAGCAGGGACAGCGCGTCGGCGACGGTCTGGTGCGGAGCCAGCACGATGGGGGTGTCGAGGACGAGGTGGCGGCTCTTCACCCAGGCGATGACGTCGGTGACGACGTCGATCGGGATGTCCTGCGGGATGACCACCAGGCCGCCGCGCCGGGCGACCGTCTCGGCCATGCGGCGGCCGGCGATGGCGGTCATGTTGGCGACGACGAGCGGGATGGTGGTGCCCGTGCCGTCCGGGGCGCTGAGGTCCACGCCCTGACGTGAGCCCACCGCGGAGCGGCGCGGCACCATGAACACGTCGTCGTACGTCAGGTCGTACGCGGGCCGGATGTCGTTGAGGAATCGCACGTGCTGCACATCCCAGTCGATCGGAGGCGGCCCCCCGGACAGGTCAGCCAGGGGGAAAGAGCACGTACTTCATTCTCCCATGAGGGCTCGCGTGCCATGCCCCGACGAAACATCCAGGCTGGTCAGCGGGGCCTCGGAGCAACCTCCAAGGACCGCCGTCCCGGGCCTGGAAGGCGTCGGGGCGACGGCGTGGGAGAACACCTCCTGGGCGGTCTCTCCCACTCCTCGGGTCGCCCGGTCATGTCAGGGCCCGTCCGGGTCCGCACGGTTGAGTGCGGGCTTCGGCGTCGGTCCGGCGGTCATCAGGTAGTCCGCGGCGGACGTGTCCGTCACCAGGCTGGTGACCAGCCCCGAGCGCAGTACCGCGTCGATCGCCGCCGCCTTGCGCTGGCCTCCGGCGATCGCCACCACCTCGGGGATGCGGCGGAGCTGGTCGGCCTTGACCGTGATGCACCGCTCTCCCAGGTCCCGTCCGACCCGGCGGCCCTCGGCGTCGAAGAGGTGCGCGGACATCTCGGCGGCGACGCCGAGCGAGGCGTAGTGCGCCCGCTCCTCGTCCCTGAGCATGTCGTGGACCGTCGAGATGCCCGGCTCCCAGGAGCCGATGGAGACGCAGGCGACCGTGACCTTGTCGAAGTACTCGAAGGCGCGGGCGATTCCCGTCTGGTGGCGCAGCGCCGCCGCGGTGGCCGCGTCCGGCAGCAGCATCGGCGCGTAGATGGGGTGGGCGTCGCCGCCGGAGACCTGGGCGGCACGGCGGACGGCCTCGACCGAGCCGCGCTCGGCGGTCCCGGCGTCGTACACGCCCGTCAGCTGCACCACCGTGCAGGGTGGCAGCCGGTCCAGGGCCGCCGCCATGTGGATGGTGGAACGGCCCCAGGCCAGGCCCAGGACGTCTCCCTCGTTCACGAGCTCACCGAGCAGGTCGGCGGCGACTTCCCCCAGGTTCTCGGGGTCGGGGGTCTCCTCGGCCTCGGCCGGGGACTCGACCACGACGGCGTGCCTGAGGCCGTAGCGGGCGCGGAGCGCGTCCGAGCGCTCGGCGTCCAGTTCGGCCGGGACTCGGATCTCGATGCGTACGAGGTCCCTTTCGAGGGCAGTCTCAAGTACCCGGGCCACCTTGAAGCGGCTGACGCCGAACTCCTCAGCGATCTGGATCTTGGACTTCCCCTCGAGGTAGAAGCGGCGGGCCATGGCCGCCGCCTGCACCAGCTCAGCGGGTCCCATCCGCATGGCTGACCGGCCCGCCGACATACCCGACACGGCGATCTCCTCACTGCTGTTCACACTCTGGATTCGCCGTTCATCCTTGCAGATTCGGCGCGCTTGATCTGCCCTGATGGGCGCCGTTCACATAGCTGTGGCCCGAGGGCCGTCTAGTGGTCGCACGCCCACGAAGCCCTGGCGGTCGCCCCCTCGGCCTGGGTGCGTAGTGCACGTACCGCTTCTGCCGGGTCCTTCGCCCCGTAGACGGCGGAACCGGCGACGAAGACGTCCGCTCCCGCGTCCGCGCACCGCTCGATCGTCGAGGCCGAGACGCCGCCGTCGACCTGCAACCACAGCTCCAGACCGTGCTTGGCGATCAGCTCGCGGGTGCGGCGGATCTTGGGGAGCATGATGTCCAGGAACGCCTGACCGCCGAAACCCGGCTCGACCGTCATGATCAGCAGCATGTCGAGCTCGGGGAGCAGGTCCTCGTACGGCTCGATGGGCGTCGCGGGCCTGAGCGCCATGGAGGCGCGGGCGCCCTTGGCCCGGATCTCGCGGGCCAGCCGCACGGGTGCGGCGGCCGCCTCGACGTGGAAGGTGACGGACGAGGCGCCCGCCTCCACGTACTGGGGCGCCCAGCGGTCCGCTTCCTCGATCATGAGGTGGCAGTCCAGCGGCGTGTCCGTCGCACGGGCCAGGGACTCCACGACCGGCACGCCGAGCGTGAGGTTGGGGACGAAATGGTTGTCCATGACGTCGACGTGGAGCCAGTCGGCGCCCTGGACCGCCTTGGCCTCGTCCGCGAGGCGGGCGAAGTCGGCGGACAGGATGCTGGGGTTGATCTGCACGGCCATGCCCCAAGCCTGCCATGTTCTTGCACGGTTGTTCGCGTCGGTACGGCCCTGGAACACTCCCCCGCCGCCCGTCCCGCGCCCCACGCGCCCCGCCGGCCTCCCGGCCCGCACCGGCCCACGCCCGAAGCTGCTGGTCACGGCCTTGCGACGGTCACGACGGACGGCCGTCACGGGCCCGGCCCCCGGCCGAGGGCTCACGGCGATGGCCGCCCCACTCGGCCCGGCCGCTCCGGCGGACGGCCCGTGCACGGCGCGCTCGGCGAAGGCGGGAGCGGCGGTGCCGGGGACGCCGCCCACGTCGCCCTCTCCCGCCGCCCGTGACCGGCCTGCCGCCTTCCGGCCGGCCCGGCGAACCAACCCGTCGACCGCGCCGACGCGTCCCAGCCCGGCACCGTGACGCACGCCCGGCCCACCGGCCACGGCCGCGCGAGGCGGCCGCTCCGGCGGACGGGCGGAACAGCGGACGGCAGTCAGCCGGTCCGGCGGATCAGCGCCAGGTACATCGCGTCGGTGCCGTGCAGATGAGGCCACAGCTGTACGTCGGGGCCCTCGCCGAGCGCCGGGACACCCGGCAGCAGAGGGCGGGCGTCGAGGAGTTCGGTGGCCGGGCGTTGCTTGAGCACGTCCTCGACCACGGCCCGGGTCTCGGCGAGGTGCGGCGAGCAGGTGGCGTAGCCGACGACGCCGCCGACCCGCACCGAGTCCAGCGCGCCGCGCAGCAGTGCGCGCTGCAGCGGCGCGAAGTTCTCCAGGTCCTCGGGGCGGCGCCGCCACCGGGCCTCGGGCCGTCGGCGCAGGGCGCCCAGACCGGTGCACGGCACGTCCACCAGTACGCGGTCGAAGCTGCCGGGCCGCCAAGGCGGGCGGGTCCCGTCGGCGGCGATCACCTGGTACGGACCGGGGTTGCCGGCCAGCGCCTTGGCCACCAGCCCGGCGCGGTGCGGCTGCTTCTCGGAGGCCAGCAGCACCGCTCCGCGTTCGGCGGCGAGGGCGGCCAGCAGCGCGGCCTTGCCGCCGGGCCCGGCACACCCGTCGAGCCATTTCCCGTCCGGTCCGTCCAGCGGCGCGTTCGCCAGCGCGAGGGCGACCAGCTGGCTGCCCTCGTCCTGCACTCCGGCCCGGCCCTCACGCACCGCCTCGACGGCTCCCGGCTCCCCGCCCTCGGTGAGCCGCACGGCGTACGGCGACCAGCGGCCGGGGACGGCGGCCTCCTCACGGAGCAGTTCCCCGGTCGTGGCTCGCCCGGGCCGGGCGACCAGGGTGACCTCGGGCCGCTCGTTGTCGGCCGCCAGCAGGTCCTCGATCCCGGCGCGGCCACCGCCGAGCGAGTCCCACAGCGCGGACACGACCCAGCGGGGGTGGGAGTGCACCACGGCGAGGTGGTCCTCGGGATCCTCGTCGTACGGCGGCGCGATCTTCGCCAGCCATCCGTCGAGGTCGTCCTGCGCGACCTTGCGCAGCACCGCGTTGACGAACTTCGCCCGCCCGTCACCGAGCACGACGCGGGCCAGCTCCACGGAGGCGGACACGGCGGCGTGCGTGGGGATCCGCGTCCCGAGCAACTGGTGCACGCCGAGGCTGAGCACGTCGAGGACGGGCGGGTCGACCTCCCTGAGCGGCCGGTCGACACAAGCGGCGATGACGGCGTCGTACGTCCCCTGCCTTCGCAGCGTCCCGTACACCAGCTCCGTGGCCAGTGCCGCGTCCCGGGTGTCGAAGTCGCCCTTCTCCCGCGCCTTCCTCAGCAGCGGCGGCAGCACGAGGTTGGCGTACGCGTCGCGTTCGTCCACGGCACGCAACGCCTCGAAGGCGAGGATGCGGACGGGGTCCTTCTGGGGCCGGCGGTAGGGTTTGGCGGGCTTACGGGGCCGACGGGGCTGGTCGCTCACGAAAAAGGTGCTCCGGGTGTGGGACGGGGTGCGGGGTCCAGGGTACGTCCGGCCGGCACCTGCGAGGACGGGCGGGCGCCTCAGCCGCCCAGCGTCTCCCCGTCCGCGATCCGCACGCCCCGGGCCCAGTCCGCCGCACGCATCGGCTTCTTGCCCTGGGCCTGCACCCACAGCAGCTCGACGGCGTACGAACCGGTTCCGACGTGCACGCTGTTCTTGCCCACGGCCAGGCGCCCGGGGGCGAGGTCGGTCCGCTCCGGCACCGGCGTGACGTGGACGAGCTTCAGCCGCTCGCCGCGGAAGGTGGTCCAGACGCCCGGCGCGGGGGTGCAGCCGCGCACGACCCGGTCCACCCGGAGCGCGGGGGCCGACCAGTCGATCTGCGCGTCCTCGACGGTGATCTTGGGGGCCACGGTGACGCCCTCGGCGGGCTGCGGTACGGCCTTCAGCGTGCCGTCCTCGATGCCGTCCATGGTGGCGGCGAGCAGCCCGGCGCCCGCGAACGCCAGCCGGGTGAGCAGGTCGCCGCTGGTGTCGGTGGGCCGGATCTCCTCGGTGACCGTCCCGTACACCGGGCCCGAGTCCAGCCCCTCCTCGATGAGGAAGGTGGAGGCTCCCGTGATCTCGTCCCCCGCCATGAGGGCGTGCTGCACGGGGGCCGCTCCGCGCCAGGCCGGGAGCAGCGAGAAGTGCAGGTTGACCCAGCCGTGGACGGGGATGTCCAGGGCCACCCTGGGCAGCAGGGCACCGTAGGCCACCACGGGACAGCAGTCCGGGGCGATCTCCCTCAGCCGCTCCAGGAACTCCGGGTCCCGCGGCTTGGCGGGCTTGAGCACCTCGATCCCGGCCTCCGTCGCGCGTTCGGCCACGGGGGACGCGACCAGCCTGCGTCCCCGGCCGGCCGGGGCGTCGGGCCGCGTGACCACGGCGGCCACCTCGTGCCGCCCGGAGGCGAGAAGGGCGTCGAGAGCGGGAACGGCGACCTCGGGGGTACCGGCGAAGACGAGCTTCATGGGTGGCTTCGGGCCTCTCGGGCGGTGATCGACGGGCAACACACAAGTCTATGCGGTGATCACCGCCCGCGAACGGACGGCCGCCGACGGCGGGCGACCCCCGCGGGAGACCCGAGCCTCCGGGCCGGCTGGAGGCGGGTGGTGCGCGGTGGGAGAACGGCGTACTCCCGAGCCCACACGCCCCCACCCCGTTACCAGCGGAGCGCAAACGCGTTGGTCAAGACAGAGTTGACCACATCGGGCCGCTTTGGCGTCCCAATTCCTTTCAACGCCGGTTCGAGAGGCTTGTTCATGGCCGACCACGCCACCCACGACGCCCAGGCCCGGGCCAGCCTGCACCTGCTGGTACGGGACATCGAGCGGGTCCGCCGGCAGGTGGACGCACTGCGCACGCTCACCGCCCAGCTGGGCAACGTCTACCGCCCGCGGCGCTCCGGCCCCTCCACGGGCTTCGTCGTCTACGGACGCGCCCCAGCCCCGACGGTCCGTCTCGCCCAGGAACTGCGGGACAGCGTCGAGACGCTGGTCACGGCCGCCGTGGACTTCGACCGCTCACTCGGCTTCTCGTGGGACGCGGTGGGCTCCGCCCTCGGGGTCACCAAGCAGGCGGTCCACCGCCGTTACGGCGCCCGCCGGGCCGCGGCGCAGGCGGCCGCGGAGGCCGAGCGCTCGACGGAGACCTCGGGCACCCGGACGCTCAGCGTGAACAGCGGTCTCCCCCCGGTGCCGACGGTCCCGGCGGCTCGCTCGATGCCGACCCAGCCGACCGCCGGCAGTCCCACACTCCGCGAAGACGCCCGGACCACGACCTTCCCCGGCCCGCGCAACGGCTGACGCCAGGGGCACCCGGTCCCGTTCCTGTTCGCCGGCCACCCTGTCGGCTCACCCGATGTCCGGCGGGTCGATCCGCACCCGGACCGGTGTCTGGCCACTCCCCCGCGCCATCCGCGCGGCCTGGGCCGCCTTCAGGGCGGACGCGAGCGCGGCCCCGCTACCGGGTGGCACCCGGACCAGCGCCCGTTCCCAGTGCTCCCCAGGAGGCGGCGCCCCGGGACGTCGGGGCCGCCCGGCGGGAGTGGCCGGCACCGGAACGGGCCCCAGCACCTCGGCTTCCGGCGGCAGCTCCACCGCGCCGAGGAACTCCGCCACGGCCTGCGCCGTCCCGGACACGGCCGCCATCCGCGACACGGGCGGGAAACCGAGCTCGGCGCGCTCGGCCAGCTCCCGCACCGCGTGCCCGACCGGGTCCCAGCGCACCAGCGCCTGCACCGGCCGCAGCGTCGGCTCGGCGACGACCACCACGGTGCCGCCCTCGCCCTGCGGTCGCACCAGCGCCGAGGCCCCGATCCAGCGGCGCAGCGCGTCCTCACCGGCGCGCAGGTCGGGCCGGCCGAGCATGGTCCAGCCGTCCAGCAGCAGGGCCGCCGCGTAGCCGCCTTCGGCGACCGGTTCCGCTCCCGGCGTGCTCACCACCAGTGCGGGTGTGTCCGGGACCGTGTCCAGCACATGCTCGCGGCCCGAGGTCCGCACAGGTACGGCGGGAAAGGCACGGCCCAGTTCCTCGGCGGTCCGCCGGGCCCCCACCACCTGGGCGCGCAACCGGAAGCCCCCGCACTCCGGGCAGTGCCAGGCGCCCTCGTCACGCCCGCACCAGCCGCAGCCGAGCGCCCCGGACTGCTGGGCCTCGAGCGGCCCGGAGCAGTGCCGGCAGCGTGCGGGCGCCCGGCACTGCGCACAGGCCATACGCGGCACATAGCCTCGCCGTGGCACCTGCACCAGGACCGGCCCGTGCCGCAGTCCCTCGCGGGCCACCTGCCAGGCGAGCGTCGGCAGCCGGGCCGCCCGGGCGGCCTCGTCCCGCGCCAGGTCGCCGTCCCCGACCGTACGCACCAGGGGCGCGGTCCGCCGCACCTCTTCCCGGCCCGCGGCCAAGGGCCGGGCCCAGCCGCTCTCCACGAGTTGCGCCGCCTCCACGGTGCAGCCCCAACTCCCCAACAGAAAACCGCACTTGTCCAGCGCGGCACGCAGCATCAGCACATCCCGGGCATGCGGCTGCGGGGCATGCTGCTCACTGTGGCTGTCGTCCCCGTCGTCCCATACGGCGACGAGCCCGAGGTCGCGCACCGGTGCGAACATGGCGGCCCGCGTCCCGACCACGGCCCGCACCGACCCGCGCCGCACGGCGAGCCACTGCGCATACCGCTTCTCGGGCCCGGCGTCGGCGGTGAGGACAGCATGCCGTCCCTCGCCGAGCAGTGCGGTCAGCGCGGCGTCGACCCGGGTGGCGGCCCGGCCGTCCGGTACGACGACGAGAGCGCCGCGTCCCGAGGCGAGCGTCGCGGCGACGGCCCGCGCCAGCTCCTCGCTCCATCCGGGCCCGGGCAAGGCGTTCCACACGGCTCGCGGCGAGCCTCCCGAGGCCAGCGCCTCCAGGAAGGCGGCCCCGTGCTCGTACCGGCTCCACGACCCGGCGCCGGGTGCCGTGGGCGGCGGCAGGGGCTCGGGCGACGGCCGCCGCTCGGCCCGTGCGCTGCGCGGCGGCACGGCCAGCTGAAGCACGTCCGCGAGGCTTCCGGCGTACCGGTCGGCGACGGCCCGGGCCAGCCCCAGCAGTTCCTCGTCCAGCACGGGCTCGGGCGACACCACCTGGGCCAGTGCCGCCAGCGGCCCTGCGTAGTCGGACTCGGCCCGCCGCTCGACGAGGAACCCGTCGATGAGGCCGCCGCCCTCACGCCGCCCTTCCCGCACCCGGCCCCGCCCGGCGCCGAACCGCACCCGCACCCGTACTCCGGGCTGGGCCTGCTCGTCCAGTTCCTCGGGTACGGCGTAGTCGAAGTACCGGTCGAGATGCAGCACACCCTTGTCGACCAGCACCCGCGCGACCGGCAACCGCCCGGCCAGCGCGGCCCCCCGCCAGGTACGCGGCTTGGCCCGCGGCGCCTTCGCCTTACCCTGCCGCACGCCCTCCCGGATGAGCGCGAGCTGCTCCGCCGCCGCGGCCCCTTCGGCCCCGCCGTCCCCCGGCCCGTTCTCGCTGCTCACCCTTGCATTCTTACCAAACGGCACTGACAACCGACGTGCGCCGACCAGCCGCCCAGGCTCACTTACCGGTCGGCAACTCCGGGTGTGCTCGCGCGGCGAGGCCATCTGGCCGGCACACCCCTCACCACACGCCGAGGCCCGGCCTCCCGATGGGAAGCCGGGCCTCTGACGGAGAACGGCGGGCCTACAGGCCCACGGCCGCCCGCAGGGCGTCCACGCGGTCCGTGTGCTCCCAGGTGAAGTCGGGGAGCTCGCGGCCGAAGTGGCCGTAGGCCGCGGTCTGGGCGTAGATCGGGCGGAGCAGGTCGAGGTCGCGGATGATGGCGGCCGGGCGGAGGTCGAAGACCTCGTCGATGGCCTTCTCGATCTTCTCGGTCTCGACCTTGTGGGTGCCGAAGGTCTCGACGAACAGGCCGACCGGCTCGGCCTTGCCGATGGCGTAGGCGACCTGGACCTCGCAGCGGGAGGCGAGGCCCGCGGCGACCACGTTCTTGGCGACCCAGCGCATCGCGTACGCCGCGGAGCGGTCCACCTTGGACGGGTCCTTGCCGGAGAAGGCGCCACCGCCGTGGCGGGCCATGCCGCCGTAGGTGTCGATGATGATCTTGCGTCCGGTCAGGCCGGCGTCGCCCATCGGGCCGCCGATCTCGAAACGGCCGGTGGGGTTGACCAGCAGACGGTAGCCCTCGGTGTCGAGTTTGATGCCCTCGTCGAGGAGCGCCTTGAGTTCGGCCTCGACGACGAACTCGCGGATGTCGGGCGCGAGCAGCGACTCCAGGTCGATGTCGCTCGCGTGCTGCGAGGAGACGACGACCGTGTCGAGGCGGACGGCCTTGTCACCGTCGTACTCGATGGTCACCTGCGTCTTGCCGTCCGGGCGCAGGTAGGGGATGGTGCCGTTCTTCCGGACGTCCGACAGGCGCTTCGACAGCCGGTGCGCCAGGAAGATCGGCAGCGGCATCAGGGTGGGCGTCTCGTCGGACGCGTAGCCGAACATCAGCCCCTGGTCGCCGGCGCCCTGCTTGTCGAGTTCGTCCTCGTCGCCCTCGACCCGGGACTCGTACGCCGTGTCGACGCCCTGCGCGATGTCCGGGGACTGCGCACCGATCGAGACGGAGACGCCGCAGGAGGCTCCGTCGAAGCCCTTCTTCGAGGAGTCGTAGCCGATCTCGAGGATCTTGTTGCGCACCAGGGTCGCGATGTCCGCGTACGTCTTGGTGGTGACCTCGCCGGCCACGTGGACCAGACCGGTGGTGATCAGCGTCTCGACGGCGACGCGGGAGGACGGGTCCTCGCGCAGGAGCGCGTCGAGAATGGTGTCGCTGATCTGGTCAGCGATCTTGTCGGGGTGACCTTCGGTCACGGACTCCGAGGTGAACAGGCGACGGGACACAACGCTCCCTGGGTTTGCAGCGGCTGCTGGCTGATCATTTGACGGACGACGCGGGGAGCTGCGCCCGGCATCGTCCGAGAGACAGTTTATCGGTGGCAGTCTGCCCACGGGGCACATGTCTCACCTCTCGGGAGCCCTGTGACCTGCGGCACGGGCATTCTGCCCAATGCGCAGCGGCCTTGGCCAGGGCCGCCACGCGCCAATGTCCCCTGCGGAGATCCCGCCGAACGGCCGAAACAGAGGGCCGTACGATCAGCCCAGCCGCCCCGCGACGAGGTCCCAGACGATCTCCGCGAGGGCCTCTTTCGGGCCGCGCGGTACGGGCGTCTCACTGCCGTCGGCGCCCAGTACGACGGCCTCGTTCTCCTCGGAGCCGAACGTCTTGCGCTCCCCGACCTCGTTCACCACGAGGAGGTCACAGCCCTTGCGCGCCAGTTTCCTGCGGCCGTTGGCGAGGACGTCGTCCGTCTCGGCGGCGAAGCCGACGACCACCTGTCCGGGCCGGGGCCGTTCGGCCGATATCTCCGCCAGGACGTCCGGATTCCGTACCAGGGCGACCGGCTCCGGGTCCTGGTCGTCCTTCTTCTTGATCTTCCCTGCCGCGTAGGTCGCGGGCCGGAAATCGGCCACGGCTGCGGCCATGACCACGGCGTCGGCGTCGGCGGCCGCCTTCAGTACGGCCTCGCGCAGCTGGAGCGCCGTGCCCACGGGTACGACGTCCACACCGGCGGGGTCCGGCAGTCCGCCGGTGTTGGCGGCGATCAGCGTCACCCGTGCACCCCGGGCGGCGGCGGTCCGGGCGAGGGCGTAGCCCTGCTTGCCGGACGAGCGGTTGCCGAGGAAGCGGACCGGGTCGAGGGGTTCACGGGTGCCGCCGGCGCTGACGACGACGTGCCGGCCGGCGAGGTCCGGCTCCGTCGCTCCCCTGGCCAGGACCCGGCGGCAGACCTCGAAGATCTCTCCGGGGTCGGGCAGCCGCCCCTTGCCCGTGTCGACGCCGGTCAGGCGGCCGACCGCCGGTTCGATCACGACGGCGCCCCGGCGGCGCAGTGTCGCGACGTTCTCCTGGGTGGCCGGGTGCTCCCACATCTCGGTGTGCATGGCCGGGGCGAAGACGACCGGGCAGCGCGCGGTGAGCAGCGTGTTCGTCAGCAGGTCGTCGGCGAGACCGTGGGCCGCCTTGGCGAGCATGTCGGCGGTGGCGGGGACGACGACCACCAGGTCGGCCTGCTGGCCGATGCGGACGTGCGGCACCTCCTGGACGTCGTCCCAGACCTCGGTGGACACCGGGTTGCCGGACAGGGCGGACCAGGTGGCGGCGCCGACGAAGTGCAGCGCGGAGGCGGTGGGGACCACCCGTACGTCATGGCCCGACTCCGTGAGCCTTCTCAGCAGCTCACAGGCCTTGTACGCGGCGATCCCGCCACTGACCCCCAGAACGACCTTGGGCTTGTCCACCGACTTGTCCACCGTCTCTCCCCGGCTCGGCAACGTACGGGTCCATCACACACCACAGGCCCGGCAGGAGCACTGCCGGGCCTGTGGATAAAACGACTGCGATCTGCAGGTCCTACTGCGCCGGGCCCTCGATGGCCTCGGAGGTCAGCAGACCGGCGTTGATCTCGCGCAGGGCGATGGAGAGCGGCTTCTCGTGGACGTGGGTGTCCACGAGCGGACCGACGTACTCGAGGAGGCCCTCGCCGAGCTGCGAGTAGTACGCGTTGATCTGGCGGGCCCGCTTGGCCGCGTAGATCACGAGGCTGTACTTCGAGTCGGTGGCCTCGAGGAGCTCGTCGATCGGCGGGTTGATGATGCCCTCGGGCGCGGTGATGGAAGAGGACACGCTCTACCTTCCGATGGATGGGAAAGAATCAATTGAGGGTGATCTTCACGATCACACAACGTCCATCAAGGCTAGCAGCTCGCGCGCCACGTCCTCGACGGAGGTGTTGACCAGGGTCTCGTCGAACTCGGGCTCGGCCGCCAGCTCGGTCCTGGCCGCCTCCAGGCGACGCTCGATCACCTCGGGCGGCTCGGTGCCCCGGCCGGTGAGCCTGCGCACGAGCTCCTCCCAGGAGGGAGGGGCCAGGAACACCAGCTGGGCCTCCGCCATGGACTCGCGGACCTGCCGGGCGCCCTGGAGGTCGATCTCCAGCAGCACCGGCACTCCGGCCTCCAGGTGCTCCAGCACGGCCTGGCGGGGGGTGCCGTAGCGGTTGCCGGCGAACTCGGCCCACTCGAGCAGCTCGCCGTTGGCGATCAACTTGTCCATCTCCTCGTCGGTGACGAAGAAGTAGTGGACGCCGTGCTGCTCGCCGGGGCGCGGCTTGCGGGTGGTCGCCGACACCGAGAGCCAGACCTCGGGGTGTTCCTTGCGCATATGGACGACGACCGTGCTCTTGCCGACCCCGGAGGGGCCGGAGAGCACGGTCAGCCGCCGACGTACGTCCGGGGGCTCGGGGGTCGTCCCCCGGGATGTTGCAGCCATGCAGCGATTATTCCAGCAATGCCGGGGTGCCCGGGACGCCGGTCCCGGACCACCCGGCACTCAGGAGCCGGTGCTTCCGAACTCACGCTCCAGGGAGGCGATCTGGTTGGAACCGAGGCCGCGCACGCGACGGCTCTCGGAGATACCGAGTCGCTCCATGATCTGCTTGGCGCGGACCTTGCCCACGCCCGGCAGGGACTCGAGCAGGGCGGAGACCTTCATCTTGCCGATGACGTCGTTCTCCTGGCCCTGCTTGATGACCTCGTGGAGAGAGGCGCCGGAGTGCTTGAGTCGATTCTTGACCTCGGCCCGCTCCCGGCGAGCCGCGGCGGCCTTTTCGAGCGCGGCTGCGCGCTGTTCAGGGGTAAGGGGCGGAAGAGCCACGCCTACGTCACCTCGGATGTCGAACTGTCGGATACGGACCGGTGAGGAACCTAGTCGTCCCACACCTGGGGAGCCACGAGCAACACGCTGCCCGTCCTCCCCCACTGCCTGAAGGGCGTGGGAGGTGTCCCCACTGCTCGGAGACTAGCGGGCAAGTCCGCCAGAGTCAGCGAGAACAGCGGAAAAGTCCTGGTCAGCCTCCGTCAGGCCGGACATTTCAGACATACTGCCCTCGATTTGAGAATGTATTCACCCTCAAGCCGCCCTGGAACCGCTCACCCGGGCACTCATCGGAGGACTCAGGCGTCCGCCACCGCGGCCCGGATCTCCTCCGCGAACCGCTCCGCGGCCGCTCGCAGCGCCCCGACCTCGGGACCGTGACGCAGAACACCCCGGCTGACGTTCGGCACCACGTTGCGCACCGCCGTTCCGAACACCCGGGGAAGATCGGCGGCCGTCGCCCCCTGGGCCCCGACGCCGGGCGCGAGGAGCGGACCGTTGATGCCGAGGTCGTACGAGGACAGGTCGCCGAGCGTGGCGCCCACCACCGCGCCGAACGAGCCCAGGGGTTCCTCCCCCGCGTTCTCGGCCGCCAGGTGGGCCAGCATCGTCGCTCCGACGTCGCGCCCGTCGGCACGGACCGCCTGCTGCACCTCGCCGCCCTCGGGGTTGGAGGTGAGGGCCAGTACGAACAGGCCCGTGCCGTTCTCCCGGGCCAGCGCGACGGCAGGGCTCAGGGAGCCGTAGCCGAGGTACGGCGAGACGGTCAGCGCGTCCGAGAACAGCGGGGCGTCCTTGTGCAGGAACGCCTCGGCGTACCCGGCCATGGTCGAGCCGATGTCGCCGCGCTTGGCGTCCATCACCACCAGCGCGCCGGCCTCGCGCGCCTCCCGCACCGACGCCTCCAGGACGGCGATGCCGCGGGAGCCGAAACGCTCGAAGAAGGCGCTCTGCGGCTTGAGGACGGCGACCCGGTCGGCCGTCGCCTCGACGACCGTCCGGCTGAACCGCTCCAGCCCGGCGACGTCGTCGTTCAGACCCCATTCGGTGAGCAGGGACGCGTGCGGGTCGATGCCGACGCACAGCGGGCCCCGCTCGTCCATGGCGCGGCGCAGACGTGCGCCGAAGGCTTCCTGAACCGTCATGCCGTCTTCCTCACGTCGGCGCCGACCGCGTCGGCGAGGGTGGCGTACGGGCTGGTGCGCAGACGGGCCGCCAGCCCCTTGTGGATCGCCCGGCCCCAGAAGGGCCCCTCGTAGATGAAGGCGCTGTAGCCCTGGACGAGCGTGGCGCCCGCCAGGATGCGCTGCCAGGCGTCCTCGGCGCTCTCGATGCCGCCGACGCCGACCAGGGTGATGCGGTCGCCCACGCGCGCGTACAGGCGGCGCAGAACCTCCAGGGAGCGCGCCTTCAAAGGCGCTCCCGACAGTCCGCCGGTCTCCTTGACCAGCGAGGGCGCGGATTTCAGACCGAGTCCCTCGCGCGCGACGGTGGTGTTCGTGGCGATGATCCCGTCCAGGCCGAGTTCGACGGCCAGGTCGGCGACCGCGTCGACGTCGTCGTCTGCCAGGTCCGGCGCGATCTTCACCAGCAGCGGCACGCGGCGGCCCGGCACGACCCGGTCGGCGGCCTCGCGCACGGCGCTCAGCAGCGGACGCAGCGCCTCGGTGGCCTGCAGGTTGCGCAGGCCGGGGGTGTTCGGCGAGGAGACGTTCACGACCAGGTAGTCCGCGTACGGCGCCAGCCGCTCGGCCGACTTCACGTAGTCGGCGACCGCCTCGGCCTCCGGGACGACCTTGGTCTTGCCGATGTTCACGCCCACGACCGTCCTGAACACCGGTTCACGGGTGGCCAGGCGGGCGGCGACGGCCAGGGAGCCGTCGTTGTTGAAGCCCATGCGGTTGATCAGCGCGCGGTCCGCGACGAGCCGGAACAGCCGCTTCTTCGGGTTGCCGGGCTGCGGCTCGCCGGTGACGGTGCCGATCTCGACGTGGTCGAAGCCCAGCATCGCCATGCCGTCGATCGCGACCGCGTTCTTGTCGAAGCCGGCGGCGAGCCCGAAGGGGCCGTGCATGCGCAGCCCGAGCGCCTCGGTGCGCAGTTCCTTGTAGCGGGGCGCGAGGGCCGCGGCGACGAAAGTGCGCAGCACGGGGATGCGGACGGCCAGCCTGATCCAGCGAAAGGCCAGATGGTGCGCCTTCTCGGCATCCATCCGTTTGAAAACCAGACGGAAGAAATACTTGTACATGTCCAGATGTCCTCGGGAGCCTCGTGAAGAGGGGGGCCTCATGAAGAGGGGGACACCGTTTCCGGTGTCCCCCTCCTGGGCCGCTAGTCGCGGGCCGCGGTCAGGTGCTGTGCGTGTTCCTGGAGCGACCGCACGCCCACGTCGCCGTGGTTGAGGGCGTCGATGCCCTGGACGGCCGCGGCCAGCGCCTGGACGGTCGTCAGGCACGGCACGGAACGTGCCACGGCCGCCGTACGGATCTCGTAGCCGTCGAGGCGGCCACCGGTGCCGTACGGGGTGTTGACGATGAGGTCCACCTCGCCGTCGTGGATGAGCTGGACGATGGTCTTCTCGCCGTTCGGGCCGGTGCCCTCGAACTGCTTGCGCACCACCGTGGCCTTGATGCCGTTGCGCTTGAGGACCTCGGCCGTGCCGGAGGTGGCGAGCAGCTCGAAGCCGTGGGCGACCAGCTCGCGCGCCGGGAAGATCATCGAGCGCTTGTCGCGGTTGGCCACCGAGATGAAGGCGCGCCCCTTGGTGGGCAGCGGACCGTACGCCCCGGCCTGCGACTTGGCGTAGGCGGTGCCGAAGACGGAGTCGATGCCCATGACCTCGCCGGTGGAGCGCATCTCCGGGCCGAGGACCGTGTCGACCCCCCGGCCCTGGATGTCGCGGAAGCGGGACCACGGCATGACCGCCTCCTTGACGGAGATCGGCGCGTCGAGCGGGAGCTCGCCACCGTCGCCCTGCTTCGGCAGCAGGCCCTCCTCGCGCAGCTCGGCGACGGTCGCGCCCAGCGAGATCCGGGCGGCGGCCTTGGCCAGCGGCACCGCGGTCGCCTTCGAGGTGAAGGGGACCGTACGGGAGGCACGGGGGTTGGCCTCCAGGACGTACAGGATGTCGCCCGCCATCGCGAACTGGATGTTGATCAGGCCGCGGACGCCCACCCCGCGCGCGATGGCCTCGGTGGAGGCGCGCAGCCGCTTGATGTCGAAGCCGCCCAGCGTGATCGGGGGCAGGGCGCACGCCGAGTCGCCGGAGTGGATGCCGGCCTCCTCGATGTGCTCCATGACGCCGCCGAGGTACAGCTCCTCGCCGTCGTACAGGGCGTCGACGTCGATCTCGATGGCGTCGTCGAGGAACCGGTCGACCAGCACCGGCCGGGAGGGGCTGATCTCGGTCGACTCGGCGATGTAGGTGGCCAGCCGGGTCTCGTCGTAGACGATCTCCATGCCGCGCCCGCCGAGCACGTAGGAGGGGCGGACCAGGACCGGGTAGCCGATCTCGTCGGCGATGGCCTTGGCCTCGTCGAAGGTGGTGGCCGTGCCGTGCTTGGGGGCGGGCAGGCCGGCCTCGGCGAGGACCCGGCCGAAGGCGCCGCGGTCCTCGGCGGCGTGGATGGCCTCCGGGGGGGTGCCCACGATCGGCACGCCGTTGTCCTTCAGTGCCTGCGACAGACCCAGCGGGGTCTGACCGCCCAGCTGCACGACGACGCCGGCGACCGGGCCTGCCTGCTGCTCGGCGTGCACGATCTCCAGCACGTCCTCGAGCGTCAGCGGCTCGAAGTACAGGCGGTCGGAGGTGTCGTAGTCCGTGGAGACGGTCTCCGGGTTGCAGTTGACCATCACGGTCTCGTACCCGGCGTCGCCCAGCGCGAAGGAGGCGTGGACGCAGGAGTAGTCGAACTCGATGCCCTGGCCGATGCGGTTCGGGCCGGAGCCCAGGATGATGACCGCGGCCTTCTCGCGGGGCGCGACCTCGCTCTCCTCGTCGTAGGACGAGTAGAAGTACGGGGTCTTGGCGGCGAACTCGGCGGCGCAGGTGTCGACGGTCTTGTAGACCGGGCGGATCCCGAGGGCGTGCCGGACCTCGCGGACGACGTCCTCGCGCAGCCCGCGGATCTCGCCGATCTGCTGGTCGGAGAAGCCGTGCCGCTTGGCCTCGGCGAGCAGCTCGCCGGTGAGCTCGGGCGCGTCGGCCAGCTCGTCCGCGATCTCCTTGAGGAGGAAGAGCTGGTCGACGAACCACGGGTCGATCTTCGTGAACTCGAAGACCTCCTCGGGCGTGGCGCCCGCGCGGATGGCCTGCATGACGGTGTTGATCCGGCCGTCGGTGGGACGGACGGCCTCCGCGAGCAGGGCGGTCTTGTCGCCCGGGTCCCCGACGAAGGTGAACTGGCTGCCCTTCTTCTCCAGCGAGCGCAGTGCCTTCTGGAAGGCCTCGGTGAAGTTGCGGCCGATGGCCATGGCCTCGCCGACCGACTTCATGGTGGTGGTCAGCGTGGAGTCGGCCTGCGGGAACTTCTCGAAGGCGAACCGCGGGGCCTTGACCACCACGTAGTCCAGGGTCGGCTCGAAGGAGGCCGGGGTCTCCTGGGTGATGTCGTTCGGGATCTCGTCGAGGGTGTAGCCGACGGCCAGCTTGGCGGCGATCTTGGCGATCGGGAAGCCGGTCGCCTTGGAGGCGAGGGCCGAGGAGCGGGACACGCGCGGGTTCATCTCGATGACGATGACACGGCCGTCCTCGGGGTTCACCGCGAACTGGATGTTGCAGCCGCCGGTGTCGACACCGACCTCGCGGATGACGGCGATGCCGATGTCGCGCAGGATCTGGTACTCGCGGTCGGTCAGCGTCATCGCCGGGGCGACGGTGATCGAGTCGCCGGTGTGCACTCCCATCGGGTCGAAGTTCTCGATGGAGCAGACGACCACGACGTTGTCGTGCTTGTCGCGCATCAGCTCCAGCTCGTACTCCTTCCAGCCGAGGATGGACTCCTCCAGGAGCACCTCGGTGGTCGGGGAGAGCGTGAGGCCCTGTCCGGCGATGCGGCGCAGCTCCTCCTCGTCGTGCGCGAAGCCGGAGCCCGCGCCGCCCATGGTGAAGGAGGGGCGGACGACGACCGGGTAGCCGCCGAGGTGGTCGACACCGGCGAGCACCTCGTCCATGGAGTGGCAGATCACGGACCGGGCGGACTCGCCGTGCCCGATCTTCTTGCGGACCTCCTCCACGACCTCCTTGAACTGGTCGCGGTCCTCGCCCTTGTGGATCGCCTCGACGTTGGCGCCGATCAGCTCCACGCCGTACTTGTCCAGGACACCGTTCTCGTCCAGCGAGATGGCGGTGTTGAGGGCCGTCTGGCCGCCCAGGGTGGGCAGCAGCGCGTCGGGCCGCTCCTTGGCGATGATCTTCTCGACGAACTCGGGGGTGATCGGCTCGACGTAGGTGGCGTCGGCGATCTCCGGGTCGGTCATGATCGTCGCCGGGTTGGAGTTGACCAGGACGACCCGGAGGCCTTCGGCCTTCAGAACCCGGCACGCCTGGGTGCCGGAGTAGTCGAACTCGGCGGCCTGGCCGATGACGATCGGGCCGGAGCCGATGACCAGGACGGACTGGATATCGGTGCGCTTAGGCACGCTGGCCCTCCATGAGGTTCACGAAGCGGTCGAACAGGTAGGCGGCATCGTGCGGGCCGGCTGCCGCTTCGGGGTGGTACTGGACGCTGAACGCCGGGCGGTCGAGGAGCTGCAGGCCCTCCACCACGTTGTCGTTCAGGCAGACGTGGGAGACCTCCACGCGCCCGTAGGGGGTCTCGGTCACCTCGTCGAGCGGGGCGTCGACGGCGAAGCCGTGGTTGTGCGCGGTGACCTCGACCTTGCCGGTCGTACGGTCCTGCACGGGCTGGTTGATGCCGCGGTGGCCGTACTTCAGCTTGTAGGTGCCGAAGCCGAGGGCGCGGCCCAGGATCTGGTTGCCGAAGCAGATGCCGAACAGCGGGGTGCCGCGCTCCAGGACGCTCTGCATGAGCGCGACGGGGTGGTCGGCGGTGGCGGGGTCGCCGGGGCCGTTGGAGAAGAACACGCCGTCCGGATTCACGGCGTGGAGGTCCTCCGCGGTCGCCGTGGCGGGCAGCACGTGCACCTCGATGCCGCGCTCGGCCATGCGGTGCGGGGTCATGCCCTTGATGCCGAGGTCGACGGCGGCGACGGTGAACTTCTTCTCCCCGATCGCGGGGACGACGTACGCCTCCTGGGTGGCGACCTCGGCGGAGAGGTCGGCGCCCTTCATCTCGGGGGCCTGGCGGACCTCGGCGAGCATGGTGCCCTCGTCGGGCAGCGCGTCGCCGGAGAAGATGCCGACGCGCATGGCGCCGCGCTCGCGCAGGTGGCGGGTGAGGGCGCGGGTGTCGATGCGCGAGATGCCGACGACGCCCTGCGCGGCGAGCTCCTCGTCCAGGGAGCGCCGCGATCGCCAGTTGGACGGCACGCGCGCGGGGTCGCGCACCACGTACCCGGCGACCCAGATGCGCCTGGACTCGGGGTCCTCGTCGTTGACGCCGGTGTTGCCGACGTGCGGGGCGGTCATCACCACGACCTGGCGGTGGTAGGAGGGGTCGGTGAGGGTCTCCTGGTAGCCGGTCATACCGGTGGAGAACACGGCCTCGCCGAAGGTCACCCCCATGGCCCCGTAGGCGCGGCCGCGGAAGATCCGGCCGTCCTCCAGGACGAGTACGGCGGGAGTCTTGGCAGCTCCCCTGGTGGAGGTCGTCATCGTTCGGCGCCTTCCGTGCTGGTTTCGTTGATCATGGAGTTGATGGCGTCGGCCCACTCGTGGTGTTCCGCGGCGCGGTCCGAGCGGAACCCGGAGTCGATCAGCCGGTCGCCGTGCTGCCAGGTGACGATCAGCAGCCCGCCCTCGGTGAGCACCTTGCCGGCGATGCCCTTGTCGAGCCGGGCCTCGCGCAGCGCGGCGGCGGGGACGAAGAAGTCGGCCGCCCCGGGACGTACGACGTCCAGTCCCGCGGCCGTCAGGGTGAGCTCGGCCCGGCTGCGGGTGCCCAGGCCGTGCGCCACGATGCGGTCCAGCCACTGACCGGCGGTGGTGGAGCCGTGGTAGCGGCCGCTCATGCTCAGTTCGACCGGGCCGAGGTCGTCCGGCGCGGTCGGCAGCTCGGGCAGGTCGCTCTGGAGGGTGCCGCGCCACTTCCAGCCCTCGCGCATCAGCCAGTAGACGAGCGCGACGAACAGGGCGAGTCCGACCAGCCAGCCGATACGCGCGGCCCAGTCGGTGACCTCCGCCGACTTCCTGTCGGCGGCGAGGCCGGTCGCGAGCAGAGTTGCAGGTGTCACGTGAGCTTCCCGTCGACGAGCGTGGTCTTGCCCCGCAGCCACGTGTGGGTGACACGGCCCGGCAGCTCGCGTCCCTCGTACGGGGTGTTGCGGCTGCGCGAGGCGAAGCCCGCGGGGTCCACCAGGCCACGGTAGGCGGTGTCGACGAGGATGAGGTTGGCGGGCTCACCTGCCGAGACGGGGCGGCCCTGGCCGTTCGCCCGGCCGATCTGCGCGGGCTTGACGGACATCCGGTCGGCGACGCCGGCCCAGTCCAGCAGACCCGTGTCCACCATGGTCTCCTGGACCACCGACAGCGCGGTCTCCAGGCCGACCATGCCCATGGCGGCCGCGGCCCACTCGCAGTCCTTGTCCTCGTGCGGGTGCGGGGCGTGGTCGGTGGCGACGATGTCGATCGTGCCGTCGGCGAGCGCCTCGCGCAGTGCGTGCACGTCGCGCTCGGTACGCAGCGGCGGGTTGACCTTGTAGACGGGGTTGTAGCTGCGCACCAGCTCGTCGGTGAGGAGCAGGTGGTGCGGGGTGACCTCGGCGGTGACCTGGATGCCGCGGGACTTGGCCCAGCGGACGATCTCGACGCTTCCGGCGGTCGACAGGTGGCAGATGTGCACGCGGGAGCCGACGTGCTCGGCGAGCAGCACGTCCCGGGCGATCACCGACTCCTCGGCGACGGCCGGCCAGCCGCCCAGGCCCAGCTCGGCGGAGACGACGCCCTCGTTCATCTGGGCGCCCTCGGTCAGCCGCGGCTCCTGGGCGTGCTGGGCGACGACGCCGCCGAAGGCCTTCACGTACTCCAGTGCCCGGCGCATGATCACCGCGTCGTCGACGCACTTGCCGTCGTCGGAGAAGACGGTGACCCCGGCGGCCGACTCGTGCATGGCGCCCAGCTCGGCGAGCTTCCTGCCCTCGAGGCCGACGGTGACGGCGCCGATGGGCTGCACGTCGCAGTAGCCGTGCTCCCGGCCGAGCCGGTAGACCTGCTCGACCACGCCGGCGGTGTCGGCGACGGGGAAGGTGTTGGCCATGGCGAAGACGGTCGTGTAGCCGCCGGACGCGGCCGCACGGGTTCCGGTCAGGACGGTCTCGGAGTCCTCGCGGCCGGGCTCGCGCAGATGGGTGTGCAGGTCGACCAGGCCCGGCAGCAGCACCTTGCCGTCGGCCTCGACGACCTCCGCGCCCTCGGCGCTCAGAGCGGCGCCCACCTCGGCGACGACCTCGCCGTCGATCATCACGTCCTGCGGCTCGCCGCCGAGCACCTTCGCACCACGGATCAGGATCTTGCTCATGGCTCTTACTTCTCCTCGGAACCGGAGGGGTGCGCGAAGCGCTCGTCGGAAGGGTGGTGGTGGGAGACGGGCGGGCGGGCGTGGGTGACGGCGGGTTCGTTGCCGCCGAGCAGCAGGTACAGGACGGCCATCCGGATGGAGACCCCGTTCGCGACCTGCTCCACGACGGTGCAGCGCTCGGAGTCGGCGACCTCGGCGGTGATCTCCATGCCGCGGACCATGGGGCCGGGGTGCATCACGACGGCGTGCTCGGGCATCCGCGCCATGCGGTCCCCGTCGAGGCCGTAGCGCCTGGAGTACTCGCGCTCGGTGGGGAAGAAGGCGGCGTTCATGCGTTCGCGCTGGACGCGGAGCATCATCACGGCGTCGGACTTCGGCAGCGTGCTGTCGAGGTCGTACGACACCTGGCACGGCCAGGTCTCGACGCCGACCGGCACCAGGGTGGGCGGGGCGACCAGGGTCACCTCGGCGCCGAGGGTGTGCAGCAGGTCGACGTTGGAACGGGCGACCCGGCTGTGCAGGACGTCGCCGACGATCGTGATGCGCTTGCCCGACAGGTCCTGGCCGATCCCGGCGTCCCGTCCCACCAGCCGACGGCGCATGGTGAAGGCGTCCAGGAGGGCCTGGGTGGGGTGCTGGTGGGTGCCGTCGCCCGCGTTGATGACGGCGGCGTCGATCCAGCCCGAGTTGGCCAGCCGGTAAGGGGCACCGGAGGCGCCGTGCCGGATGACGACGGCGTCGACGCCCATGGCCTCCAGGGTCTGGGCGGTGTCCTTCAGGGACTCTCCCTTGGACACGCTCGAGCCCTTGGCGGAGAAGTTGATGACGTCCGCGGACAGCCGTTTCTCGGCGGCCTCGAAGGAGATCCGGGTCCGGGTGGAGTCCTCGAAGAAGAGGTTGACGACGGTGCGGCCGCGCAGGGTCGGCAGCTTCTTGATCGGCCGGTCGGCGACCCGGGCCATCTCCTCGGCGGTGTCGAGGATCAGGACGGCGTCGTCGCGGGTGAGGTCGGCGGCCGAGATGAGATGACGCTGCATCTGTCAGGCTCCGTAAGGCAATTCAAGAATCGGGGGTCTGGAGGCCCCGGAGGCGCAACCGGGCGTGGACACGTGCGGGAACGCGCACCCGGGGCGGGCCGGAGTGCTAGTGCTGCTCGTCCGGGGCGGCCGGCTTCGCACCGAGCAGCACGGTGTCGCGACCGTCCTCCTCGGCGAGCTGGACCTTGACCGTCTCCCGCAGCGACGTGGGGAGGTTCTTGCCGACGTAGTCGGCGCGGATGGGCAGTTCGCGGTGGCCGCGGTCCACCAGGACCGCGAGCTGCACCGCGCGCGGGCGCCCGATGTCGTTCAGGGCGTCGAGGGCGGCGCGGATGGTACGGCCGGAGAAGAGCACGTCGTCGACGAGCACGACCAGCTTCCCGTCGATGCCGTCACCGGGGATCTCGGTGCGGGCCAGCGCACGCGGTGGGTGCATGCGCAGGTCGTCGCGGTACATGGTGATGTCGAGCGATCCGACGGGCACCTTGCGGTCGGTGATCTTCTCGAGCTTGGCGGCCAGCCGCTGGGCGAGGAAGACGCCCCGGGTCGGAATGCCTAGGAGCACCACGTCGTCGGCGCCCTTGGCGCGCTCGACGATCTCGTGGGCGATGCGGGTCAGGACCCGCGCGATGTCGGGCCCTTCGAGAACGGGCCGCGCGTCGGACGTCTGCGCGTCCGGCTTGTCTTGCCTGTCTTGCTTGTCCATACGAAACGGACCTCCTTCTCCGCCTCACGGGACGGACCTTAAAGGACGTCGGAATTGCGCCATCCACCGTAGCAGGTCGCCCGGACGCCTCCCGATCACCCCCTTGGCGCAACGAGCCGCCGCCACCACGGAAGAGTCGCTGCGGACCATTCCGCTTGACGCAGGAGAGTAACGCTGCGTAACCTCACAGTGAGTTACCAGCCGCGCGGCGTGGAAACGCTGCCAGCCGCGTCGACACAGTGTCCGGGGAGCTATATGTCCAGCGAATACGCCAAACAGCTCGGGGCCAAGCTCCGGGCCATCCGCACCCAGCAGGGCCTTTCCCTCCACGGTGTCGAGGAGAAGTCCCAGGGGCGCTGGAAGGCCGTGGTCGTCGGTTCCTACGAGCGCGGCGACCGCGCCGTGACCGTGCAGCGCCTTGCCGAGCTGGCCGATTTCTATGGCGTTCCTGTGCAGGAGCTGCTGCCGGGCACCACGCCGGGCGGTGCCGCCGAGCCGCCGCCGAAGCTGGTCCTGGACCTGGAGCGACTGGCCACGGTGCCGGCCGAGAAGGCGGGCCCGCTGCAGCGGTACGCGGCGACCATCCAGTCCCAGCGCGGTGACTACAACGGCAAGGTCCTGTCGATCCGGCAGGACGACCTGCGCACACTCGCCGTCATCTACGACCAGTCGCCCTCGGTCCTCACCGAGCAGCTGATCAGCTGGGGTGTCCTCGACGCGGACGCGCGCCGCGCGGTGGCGACCCACGAGGAGAGCTGATCCCCCCAGCGCCTCAGCAGAAACGTGCCGCCCACCAGGTGCACCAGGCACAACGCCGGAGGGCCCGCAGCAGTCGTGCTGCGGGCCCTCCGGCGTTCGGGTCACCGGGCCTCTCAGGCCTCGTCGCGGCGCAGCGAGGGCTTGAGCTCCTTCAGCCGGCCCAGCAGGCCGTTGACGAACGAGGGCGACTCGTCCGTGGAGAACTCCTTGGCGAGCTGCACCATCTCGTCCAGGACGACGGCGTCCGGGGTCTCGTCCACCCAGATCAGCTCGTAGGCTCCCAGGCGCAGGATGTTCCGGTCGACGACCGGCATCCGGTCGAGCGTCCAGCCGACCGAGTACTGGGCGATCAGCTCGTCGATGCGCTTCGCATGGTCGGCGTAGCCCTCGATGAGCTGCATCGTGTACTCGCTCACCGGGGGCTGCCGGGGGTCGGTCCGGGAGAGCCGGATCCAGTCCGCGAGGACGGTCAGGACATCGGCGCCGCGCTGGTCCCCCTCGAAGAGGATCTGGAAGGCGCGCTTGCGGGCCGTGTTGCGGGCGGCCACGGTTAGCTGTTCACCCGGCCGAGGTAGTCGCTCGTGCGGGTGTCGACCTTGATCTTCTCACCGGTGGTGATGAAGAGCGGGACCTGGATCTGGTGGCCGGTCTCCAGCGTGGCGGGCTTGGTACCGCCGGTGGAGCGGTCGCCCTGGACGCCCGGCTCGGTCTCCTGGATGGTGAGCTCGACGGCGGCCGGGAGCTCCACGAAGAGCACCTCGCCCTCGTGCTGGGCGACGGTGGCCGTGAAGCCCTCGACGAGGAAGTTGGCGGCGTCGCCGACGGCCTTGCGGTCGACCATCAGCTGGTCGTAGGTCTCCATGTCCATGAAGACGAAGTAGTCGCCGTCCATGTACGAGAACTGCATGTCGCGCTTGTCGACAGTGGCCGTCTCGACCTTGACGCCGGCGTTGAAGGTCTTGTCGACGACCTTGCCGGAGAGCACGTTCTTGAGCTTGGTGCGCACGAAGGCGGGGCCCTTGCCGGGCTTGACGTGCTGGAACTCGACGACGGACCAGAGCTGGCCGCCTTCGAGCTTGAGCACCATGCCGTTCTTGAGGTCGTTCGTGGAAGCCACGGTTGCGGAATCTCCTGGACTGACGTACGACCCCGGGGCAGGCGCCCAGCGCGAGGCTAGAGCGCGAGCAGCTCCTTGGTCGTGATGGTGAGTAGCTCGGGTCCGCCGTCCGCCTCAGGGCGTACGACGAGCGTGTCATCGATCCGGACGCCGCCCCGGCCCGGGAGGTGGACCCCCGGTTCGACGGTGACCGGCACGCAAGCGTCCAGTTTACCCATGGCCGCGGGAGCCAACTGCGGGTCCTCGTCGATTTCGAGTCCCACCCCGTGTCCGGTGAGCGGCGGCAGTCCTTGCGCGTACCCGGCGGAGTCCAGCACCTGGCGCGCGGCCCGGTCCACGTCCCGGCAGGCCGTGCCGGGTGCCAGGGCCTCGCGTCCGGCGCGCTGAGCGGCGAAGACCAGGTCGTACAGCTCGATCTGCCAGTCGGCCGGCGAGGTGCCGATGACGAACGTACGGCCGATCTCACAGCGGTATCCCCGGTAGGTGGCCCCCAGGCAGACGGACAGGAAGTCGCCCTCCTCGACCCGCCGGTCGGTGGGCGGGTGCCCCGGGCGGCCGGAGTTGGGCCCGGTGGCGACCGAGGTCGGGAAGGCGGGCCCGTCGGCGCCGTGGTCGACCAGGCGCCGCTCCAGCTCCAGGGCGAGGTGCCGTTCGGTGCGGCCCACCAGGATGGACTCCAGCAGCTCACCGAGGGCCTGGTCGGCGATCTCGGCGCCGATCCTCAGGCAGGAGATCTCCTCCTCGTCCTTCACCACCCTGAGCTGCTCGACGGCTCCGCCGAGGTCCGCGAGCCGGAGGCCGGCCGCAACGGAGGACACGGCTCTGTACCGCGTGACGGTGAGGTGGTGCTCCTCCACCGCGAGGGCCTCGGCCCCCTGGGACGCCGCGAGGTCGGCTGCCGCGACCGCCGTGTCACCGCCGGGTGACGGCAGGACGTGCAGCCGCAGGTTCTCGTCCGGCCGTCCCTCGGCGGGGCGGTCGTCGGGCGGGCCGGCGCAGACGAGGAGGTCCTCGCGCTTGCCGAGGAGCAGTGCTGCGCCCTGGGGGGCGGCCCCCGCCAGGTAGCGCACGTTGGCGGGGCGGGAGATGAGCGCTGCCGCGGTACCGGCCGCGTTGCAGCGCTCCCTCAGCCGGGATCGGCGGGTCGCGTACACCTCTGACATGAGACGAGCGTAGGAGTTTTGCCCGGTTCGCGCCGTTTGGTGGGGCCGAGTGGGGTTCGCTCCCACTGGATCCCGGGCGCGTGGATCACCAGCTCGGCGGGCTCGCGATCGCTCTGGCCAGGACCTCGTCCAGCACTCTCGCCGTTCCCGGGACGTCCAGCTGCGAGTTGTCGACGATGGGCAGACCCGAGCCGTACCAGCCGGCCATGCGGCCGTGGATGCGGGCCACCTCCTCGTCGGTGAGGCGGCGGTTGCCGGTGCGTTCGGCGTTGCGCTCCAGGACGATGTCGAGGCCCGGGAGGAGCACGACGGGCAGCAGTCCGGGACCGACGTGCCGCTTCCAGCCGCCGAGGCCGACGACCGGCCGGTCCGGGAACACGGCGTCGTCCAGGATGCAGGAGATGCCGTTGGCCAGGAAGTTCCGGGCGGCGAAGCCACAGGTGCGGCGGGCGAGGCGGTACTGGGCCTCGGAGTTGTCGTTCCACCCCGACTGCGGGTTCGCGTAGCCCGAGCGGACCCATTCGCGCACGTCGTCGAGGCTGATGTGGGCGGTGGGGACCCGGCGGTGGTCCGCCCAGTACTTGGCGACGCTGGTCTTCCCGGCACCGGCCGGGCCGATCAGCAGCACGGCCAGGGTCGTACCGGACGGATCGGGGCTCACGGCGGCCGGCGGCGTGCTCGGCATGGCGACCGGGCCGCCGGGCGGCAGCGGCACGTGGCCCGTGGTGTCGGGGGCCTGCGGGACGGGCGGGTGCTGCGGGACCGGAGCCGGGGGCTGCGCGGGCGCGGGGGGCAGCGGACCCGGGGAGCCGCCGGTGAAACCCGGCGCCGGGGGCGGCGGGGGCACGGGCACGGAGCCCTGGTGGGCTCCCGGGAGGTGGGCTCCCGCGTGGTGCGCTCCCAGGTGGTGTGCGGCCGACTGGTGTCCGGCCGGTACCCAGCCGGCGGCCGGTCCCTGCCCCGGCTGGTGGGGCGGCGGCAGCTCAGACCCCGCTGCGTGCTGCATCCGGTCCCACTCCGTCTCCTCCGTACAGGCAATTGGCGCTGGCAGCGGGGCTGTTCCCCCGCTCCCTACCGAACGGTACCGTCCCCGGCCGTCGTTTGGTGAAACGGCCGGGGAGGGCCCGAAGTGCCCGCCCGCCGAGGCGAATCGGACGGAAGGAGCCGTTGAGGACGTACCGCGCGGCTGCCTACTGCCCCACTTCGCCGTACGCGGCCAGCAGCACCGCCGGGTCCGGTCCCTCCAGGACGGTCGGCTTGGCAAGGCCGTCGAGCACGATGAAGCGCAGCAGGTCGCCGCGGGACTTCTTGTCCACCTTCATCGTCTCCAGCAGCTTGGGCCACTGGTCGTGGCGGTAGTGCAGCGGCAGCCCGACCGACTCCAGGATGCTGCGGTGCCGGTCGGCCGTCGCGTCGTCCAACCGGCCGGCGAGGCGCCCGAGTTCGGCGGCGAAGTGCATGCCGACGGAGACCGCGGCACCGTGCCGCCACTTGTAGCGCTCGTTCTTCTCGATGGCGTGGCCGAGCGTGTGGCCGTAGTTGAGGATCTCCCTCAGGCCGGACTCCTTCAGGTCGGAGGAGACGACCTCCGCCTTCACGCGGATGGAGCGCTCGATGAGCTCGGCGGTGTGCGGTCCGGCCGGGGTGCGCGCGGACTCGGGGTCGGACTCGATGAGCTCCAGGATCACCGGGTCGGCGATGAAACCGGCCTTGATGATCTCGGCGAGTCCGGAGACGTAGTCGTTGACGGGCAACGACTCCAGCGCGGCCAGGTCGCACAGCACACCGGCCGGCGGGTGGAAGGCACCCACGAGGTTCTTTCCCTCGGCCGTGTTGATGCCGGTCTTGCCGCCGACCGCCGCGTCCACCATGGCCAGCACGGTGGTCGGCACGGCGATCCAGCGCACGCCGCGCAGCCAGGTCGCGGCCACGAACCCGGCCAGGTCGGTGGTCGCACCGCCGCCCACGCCCACGATGACGTCGGAGCGGGTGAAACCGGACTGGCCGAGCGCCTTCCAGCAGTACGCGGCGACCTCGGCGGTCTTCGCCTCCTCGGCGTTCGGCACCTGGATGGCGACGGCCTCGTAGCCCTGCTCGGCGAGGTCGGCGCGCAGGGCGTCACCGGTCTCGGCGAGGGCCTCAGGGTGGATCACCGCGACCCTCTTGGCTTTGTGCCCGACCAACCCGGCCAGCTCGCCGAGGAGTTGCCGGCCGACCAGCACCTCGTAGGGGTCGGTGCCCGCGGTACCGGCTACCTGGATCCTCGTCACTGTCTCGCTCATGCTTCCTTCAACTCCAGTGCGTCCAGGGCCGCTTGGGTGACCTCTTCCGGCATGCGGCCGTCGGTCGGCACGACGGCGGTGGCGACCTCCTCGTACAGGTGCCGCCGCGCCTCCATCAGCTCGCGCCACTGCTTGCGCGGGTTGACGGCGAGCAGCGGGCGGGCCGCGTTGAGGCCGGTGCGCTTGACCGCTTCCTCGACGTCCATGGAGAGGTAGACCACACGGTGCCCGACGAGCAGGCCGCGGGTGTCCTCGTCGAGGACGGCGCCGCCGCCGAGCGCGAGGACGCCCTCGTGCTCGGCGAGCGCCTGGTGCACGGCGGCCTTCTCGATCGCCCGGAAGACCGCCTCGCCCTCGTCGACGAAGATCTCGGCGATCGTGCGGCCCTCGGCGGCCACGATGTCGTCGTCGGTGTCCCGGTAGGCGACGCCCAGCCGCTCGGCGAGCAGCTGTCCGACGGTGGACTTCCCGACGCCCATCGGGCCGACCAGAACGATCAGCGGTCCGCTCATCGGATCCGCAGGTTGTCGAGGTACGACTGCACGTTCCGGCGGGTCTCGGTCACCGAGTCGCCGCCGAACTTCTCCGCCACCGCGTCCGCGAGGACGAGGGCCACCATGGCCTCGGCGACGATACCGGCGGCCGGGACCGCGGACACGTCGGAACGCTGGTGGTGCGCCTGGGTCGCCTCGCCGGTGCTGACGTCCACGGTCCGCAGAGCGCGCGGCACGGTGGCGATCGGCTTCATCGCGGCCCGTACCCGCAGCAGCTCGCCGGTGGTCAGCCCGCCCTCGGTGCCACCGGAGCGGCCGGACACCCGCCGGATGCCGTCCGGCGTGCCGACGATCTCGTCGTGCGCCTTGGAGCCGGGCACCCGGGCCAGCTCGAAGCCGTCGCCGATCTCGACGCCCTTGATCGCCTGGATGCCCATCAGCGCCGCGGCCAGCCGCGCGTCCAGCTTGCGGTCCCAGTGCACGTGCGAGCCCAGTCCCACCGGCACGCCGTACGCCAGCACCTCGACGACGCCGCCGAGGGTGTCGCCGTCCTTGTGGGCCTGGTCGATCTCCGCGACCATCGCCTTCGACGCATCCGCGTCCAGGCAGCGCACCGGGTCGGCGTCCAGCTTCTCGACATCGGCGGGCGTGGGATACACGCCCGCCGGGGCCTTCGCCGAGGCCAGCTCGACGACGTGGCTGACGATCTCGATGCCGGCCGTCTCCTTCAGGTACGACCGGGCCACCGCGCCCAGCGCCACCCGGGCCGCGGTCTCCCGGGCCGAGGCGCGCTCCAGGATCGGCCGGGCCTCGTCGAAGCCGTACTTCTGCATGCCGGCGAGATCGGCGTGGCCGGGCCGGGGCCGGGTCAGCGGCGCATTGCGGGCCAGACCGGCCAGCACCTCGGGGTCGACGGGGTCGGCCGCCATGACCTGCTCCCACTTGGGCCACTCGGTGTTGCCCACCATGATCGCGACCGGGGAGCCGAGGGTCAGGCCGTGCCGGACACCGCCCAGGAAGGTGACCTCGTCCCGCTCGAACTTCATGCGCGCGCCACGCCCGTAGCCGAGGCGCCGCCGTGCGAGGTGGTCCGCCACCAGCTCCGTGGTGACCGGCACGCCGGCCGGAAGGCCCTCCAGCGTCGCGACGAGTGCGGGACCGTGGGACTCTCCCGCGGTCAGCCAGCGCAACCTGCTCAACGGTGCTCCTCAATGCTCGCGCCCGGTACTGCCCTGCGTACACGTCTCCTCGCGTACGGCAACGGCTCGACCGGGTGCGCGGCCCCGGCCCGCCACCTCCGATCCTCCCACGTCCGGGGGCGGGAACGGCCGCCGGTCCAGAAGACGGACGCGGGCGTGGGCGTCAGCGGGCCGCCAGCGCCTTCTCGCCGGCGTGCCGCATGGCCTCCAGCGGGCCCGGGGCGCACCCGGTCATCTGCTCGAACTGGAGTACCGCCTGGTGGACCAGCAGGTCCAGGCCGCTGACCACGGCGCCGCCGAACATGGACCAGCGGGCCGCCAGCTCGGTGGGCCAGGGCTCGTAGAGCACGTCGAAGAGGGTGGCGGGGCGTTCGGGTACGGCGGTGGCGAGGGCGTCGGTGGTGCCGGCGGGCGTCGTGGCGATCACCAGCGGAGCGCGCAGCGCCTCGGCCGCCTCCGACCAGTCCGCCGTACGGACGTCCACGTCGAGCCGTTCGCCCCACTGCCGCATCTCGGCGGCGCGGGCCTCGCTGCGGACGTAGGCGACGACCTCCCCCGTGCAGACCCGGGACAGCGCGGCGAGTGCGGAGGAGGCGGTGGCACCGGCTCCGAGGATCGCGGCGGAGTCGATCTGTTCGATGCCGTGCTCACGCAGAGCGGCCACCATGCCGGGGATGTCGGTGTTGTCACCGAGTCGGCGTCCGTCCTCGGTGAGAACGAGCGTGTTGACGGCGTCGACCGAGGCCGCGGTGTCACTGATCTCGTCGACCAGCGGGATGACCGCCCGCTTCAGCGGCATGGTCAGCGACAGCCCGGCCCACTCCGGCCCGAGCCGGTCCAGGAAGCCGGGCAGAGCGGCCTCGTCGACGTCGAAGCTTTCGTACGACCAGTCGGTGAGTCCGGCCGCCTCGTACGCGGCCCGGTGCAGCACCGGGGAGAGGGAGTGGGCGATCGGCGAACCGAGCACGGCGGCACGACGGCAGTCGTCTGCCTTCGATGTCATGGAAAGCTGCCCTCGACTTCCGCGGATGTGGGTTGCGTTCTCCGACTTGGGCCCCTCCCGATCGGGAGGCCGGGAAGTCGCCGCTCATCGGATGGCAAGTTTACTCGGACAGGCGGAACACCGCCGAGACGGCGCAACGGCCGGAACAGCCCGGCGAAGGGCTCGACCGGCCGTCACCGAACAGAGTGGCTAGGCCTTGTCAGGCCTGCTGACGCAGCTGCTCTCCTTCACCTTGCCGGCGTTGCCGACGCAAGCTTCGAGACGGATGGAGGCCCCGTCGGGCATCCAGGCTTCGTCCCGGCTGGTTACGCAACTGTGCGCCCCGTTCTTGTTCCAGACAGTCGTGTAGAGGTGGCCCTGGTAGTACATCCGACCGACCGCCGCGTGACCGTCTGCCTTTTCGTCGCAGATGGTCCAGTACTCGGTGGAGGAGTCGTAGCCGACACTCGCCGCACCGTCCGCGGAATAGATGAGGCCGCTGGCGTTGGCCGTGCCTGCCGCGAACCCGACGGCGGCGACACCCATGGCCACGACGGATCCCAGACGTGCCAACTTCATCGTGCTTCCCCCTGCATGGAGACGTGGAGCGGTCGGACTCCACTCATGATCATGATCAACTCGTTGATCATACATGCAGGTCGTCGGGCATCGCGGACACCGAGTGGCCGCGCGCTGCCGTCAGTTCTTGTTCCGCGACGCGTTCCACTCGTTGACCAGCTTCTCGTGTTCCGCGAGCGTCTTCGTGAATTCGCTGGTCTTACCGTCCATGGAGATGAAGTAGTACCAGCCGTCGTGCGTCGGGTCGAGTGCGCCCTGGAGGGCCTCTTCGCCGGGGTTGTCGATGGGCCCCGGCGGCAGGCCCCTGACGAAGTACGTGTTGTAAGGGTTGTTGTACTGCCGCAGCTCGGCGATGGACAGGTCGATCTTGCTCTGGTTCTTCACGTAGTTGTACGTGGAGTCGAATTCGAGCTTGCCGTTGGTCTGCGGGTTCCCGGGTACGAGGCGGTTGTAGACGACCTCGGCCATCTTGCGGAAGTCGTCGTGGCTGGTGCCCTCGGCCTGGACGAGGCTCGCCACGGTCAGCAGCTGCCAGGGGTTGTCGAGGCCCAGGGACTTCGCCTTCTTCACGAGGCCGAGCTGCGTGTACATCTCATTGGCCCGGGAGACCATGCTCTTGAGGACGGCCTCGGGCTTCTGCCCCTTCGCGACCGGGTAGCTGGACGGATAGAGGAATCCTTCCAGTGGGTCCTTGAGGTTCGGGTGGTTCAGAGCCCAGTTGGGCAGACCCAGTTTGCGGTAGTCCTTCCCCGCCACCTTGGCCGTTGTGCCCTGTGGCACCTCGAGACGCTTGTCGATCAGTGCGTAGACGTCCACGTTGCGCACGCCCTCGCGGATGATCAGGTTGCTGCGGCTCTTCGGGCTCAGCATCAGTTCGACGGCGCTAGCGGCCGACATATGCTTCTGCAGCGTGTAGACGCCGTCCTGGACGCTCTTGCCCTCGGGGTTCGCGCCCAGCGCGGAGACGAGCGCGTCGACGCTCTCGACGACACCCGCTTCCTCAAGCTTCTGCCCGATCACATAGCCGCCGGCACCCTTCGGGATGACGACCGTGACCTGTTCGCCGTTTCCGTCACCCGCGTAGTCGGGCGCCGCGCCGAAACGATCCTTGTAGAAGTGGTAACCGAAGTAGCCGACCCCGGCCAGCCCGCCGCCGAACACCAGGCACACCACCAGGCAGGCGATGCCGTTGCGCCCCTTCTTGCTCTTGGCGGTCTTTCCGCCCGCGCCGCGCGAGCGTTTCTTCTCCGGAGCGCCGTCGTCCTCGTCGTCCTGGCCCTCCTCCGCGAAGAAGGCGTGTTCGCCCTGGTCGGGGCCGGGGTCCCAGCCTGTCTCGGGATCTGCCTCCGGTTCCGGTTCGGGGCGTCTCTGGCCGGGGGGCTCCGGTGGGGGGTACGCGTCGGGGGTGCCGTAGAGGTCTGGCTGCTCGCCGCCGTACGCCACCGGCTGCTGGCCGTAGGGGTCGCCCGGATCGGCGGCGTACGGCACATGGCCGTGCGTGCCCGTCGCGTCCCATCCGCCCTGGTGGTACTGCTGCTGGGGTCCGCCCTGGTGGTACTGCTGTTGCGGGTACGAGGCCGCGTACTGCTCCTGGTCGTAACCCTGGTGACTCTGGTGGCCCTGGCCCTCGTAGTACTGGTACTGCTGCTGGTCGTACCCGTCCTGCTGCCCGCCCTGGCCCCAGTCGCCGTACTGCGACTCCGGCGAATGCTGCTGCGGCTGGCCGCCGTAGGCAGACTGCTGGCCCACATGGGCCTGCTGCTGCCCTTCCCATCCGCCGTCCCCGAACAACGGGTCCTCCGGATGCCACGGTTCGGAGCCTTGGCCCCGGCCATACTCAGTCATCGATCCCCTAGAGCCGCGAGGCGATCGGTGACACGGCTTGCCGGGCCGGTTTCCGTTCCGCCTCTTGCTGTGCGGCGGCTGTTCGAACACCGCCGCATCTCGCGGAACGTTACCGTATCGCGATCAGATGACCACTTCGACGCCCTCGCCGGGTGTATTGCCTGACACCCGTTCGGATTCCAGCGCCTGCTGCAGGATGATCACGGCGGCCGCCTGATCGATGACGGAACGGCCCTTCTTGGAGGTCACGCCGGAGGCGCGAAGTCCCTGAGTGGCCGTCACGGTCGTCATCCGCTCGTCCACAAGTCTCACCCCGACCGGCTGGATCATGCGGGCCAGTTCCTGGGCGAAACCACGGACCTTGGCGGCGGCCGGGCCCTCGCCCCCCTTGAGGGAGCGAGGCAGACCTACGACGACCTCGATCGGCTCGTACTCCTCGACCAGCTGCTTCAGCCGGCGGTGAGCCGCCGGGAGGTCCCGCCCCGGGACGGTCTCCACCGGCGTGGCGAGGATCCCGTCGGGGTCGCAGGAGGCGACCCCGATACGGGCGTCCCCGACGTCGATCGCGAGTCGGCGTCCTCGGCGCATCACTTGGCCGTTTCCGCCACGAGCCGCTCGACGGCGTCGACGGCCTCGCCGACGGCGGCCGGGTTCTGGCCGCCGCCCTGGGCGACGTCCGGCTTGCCGCCACCGCCGCCGCCGAGGGTCTTGGCGGCCGTGCGGACCAGGTCACCGGCCTTGAGGCCGCGCTCGCGGGCGGCCTCGTTGGTGGCGATGACCGTGAGCGGCTTGCCGTTGTTCACCGTGAACAGGGCGACCACGGCGGCCCGTCCGCCCTGGATGCGGCCGCGCACGTCGAGGACGAGCTTGCGCAGGTCGTCGGGGGTCGTGCCGTCCGGGACCTGGCCGGTGACGAGTGCGACGCCCCGCACGTCCTTGGCGGACCCGGCGAGACCGGCGGCGGCCTGGAGCACCTTCTCCGCGCGGAACTTCTCGATCTCCTTCTCGGCGTCCTTCAGCTTGCCGAGCATCGCGGAGACCTTCTCCGGGAGTTCCTCCGGACGGCCCTTGATCAGCTCCTGGAGCTGGGCGACGACCGTGTGCTCGCGGGCGAGGAAGTTGTAGGCGTCCACACCGACCAGGGCCTCGATACGGCGGACACCCGAGCCGATCGAGGACTCGCCGAGCAGCTTCACCAGGCCCAGCTGGGCGGTGTTGTGCACGTGCGTGCCCCCGCACAGCTCCTTGGAGAAGTCGCCGATGGTCACCACGCGGACCCGCTCGCCGTACTTCTCGCCGAACTCGGCGATGGCGCCCTGCTTCTTGGCCTCGTCGATGCCCATGACCTCGGCGTGCACGTCGAGGTCGCGGGCGAGCACCTCGTTGATCTTCTGCTCGACGTCGGTCATCACGGCCGTCGGAACGGCGGACGGCGAGCCGAAGTCGAAGCGGAAGCGGCCGGGCTGGTTCTCGGAACCGGCCTGGGCGGCCGTCGGGCCGAGGGCGTCGCGCAGGGCCTGGTGAGTGAGGTGGGTGGCCGAGTGGGCGCGGGCGATGGCCGTGCGGCGGCGGCGATCGATCGAGGCGTGGGCCTTGGCGCCGACGGTGACCTCGCCGAACTGGACGACGCCCTTGTGGACGTAGACGCCCGGGACCGGCTTCTGGCAGTCGCGGACCTCGACGACGGCACCGGAGTCGACCTTGATGCGGCCGGTGTCGCCGATCTGGCCGCCGCCCTCGGCGTAGAACGGGGTGCGGTCCAGGACGATCTCGACCTCGTCGCCCTCGGTGGCGGCCGGAGAGGAGACGCCGTCGACGAGGATGCCGACGACGGTGGTCTCGCCCTCGGTGTCCGTGTAGCCGATGAAGTCGGTCTCGCCGGTCCTGTCGGCGATCTCGCGGTAGGCGCCCGCGCCGGCGTGGCCGGTCTTCTTGGCCTGGGCGTCGGCCTTGGCGCGCTCCCGCTGCTCCTTCATCAGGCGGCGAAAGCCGTCCTCGTCCACGGACAGCCCCTGCTCGGCGGCCATTTCCAGGGTGAGGTCGATCGGGAAGCCCCAGGTGTCGTGGAGCAGGAACGCCTTGTCGCCGGAGAGGACCGTGCCGCCGGACTGCTTGGTCTCGGTGACGGCGGTGTCGAGGATGTTGGTGCCGGCCTTCAGAGTCTTGAGGAAGGCGTTCTCCTCGGCCAGGGCGACCTTCTCGATGCGCTCGCGGTCGGTGACCAGCTCGGGGTACTGCTGCCCCATCATGTGGATCACCGTGTCGATCAGGTCCTTGACGACCGGACCGGTGGCGCCGAGCAGGCGCATGTTGCGGATGGCGCGGCGCATGATGCGGCGCAGCACGTAGCCGCGGCCCTCGTTGCCGGGGGTGACGCCGTCGCCGATGAGCATCACCGAGGTGCGCATGTGGTCGGTGACCACGCGCAGGGAGACGTCCGAGTCGTGGGCGTCGCCGTAGGCCACGCCGGTCAGCTCGGTGGCCTTCTTGATGACGGCCATGGAGGTGTCGATCTCGTACATGTTCTGCACGCCCTGCAGAATCATGGCGAGGCGCTCCAGGCCGAGGCCCGTGTCGATGTTCTTGCTCGGCAGCTCGCCGAGGATCTCGAAGTTGTCCTTCCCGATGCCCTCGCCGCGCTCGTACTGCATGAAGACGAGGTTCCAGATCTCCACGTACCGCTCGTCGTTGACGGCGGGGCCGCCCTCGACTCCGAACTCGGGGCCGCGGTCGTAGTTGATCTCGGAGCAGGGGCCGCAGGGACCGGGGACGCCCATGGACCAGTAGTTGTCCTTCATGCCCAGGCGCTGGATGCGCTCCTTGGGCACACCGACGACCTCGTGCCAGATGCGCTCGGCCTCGTCGTCGTCCTTGTAGACAGTGATCCACAGGCGGTCGGGCTCAAGGCCGTAACCGCCCTTTTCCTGGGGCGTGGTGAGCAGCTCCCAGGCGTACTTGATGGCGCCTTCCTTGAAGTAGTCGCCGAAGGAGAAGTTGCCGCACATCTGGAAGAACGTGCCGTGCCGGGTGGTCTTGCCGACTTCTTCGATGTCGGGCGTGCGCACGCACTTCTGCACGCTGGTGGCGCGGGCGAACGGCGGCTTGACCTCACCCAGGAAGTAGGGCTTGAAGGGCACCATGCCGGCCGGGACGAGGAGCAGAGTCGGGTCGTCCGCGATGAGCGACGCCGAAGGGACGACGGTGTGACCGCGCTCCTCGAAGAAGCTCAACCAGCGGCGGCGGATCTCAGCCGACTCCATCAGTGGTCCTCATTCCGGTTGTACGAGTACGTCGTGTTCTCGATGTACTTCGGGTTGCTGCGGTTGTTCTCGATGGCGGTGTACCGCCGGGGCGCGGGGAGTTCGGGATCCGCGCCGATGCCCAGTGCGTCTCCGAGCTCGGCCTCCCGCTGCGCCATGTTGTCGCGGACGTCGAGCGCGAAGCCGACCGCGCGGTCCTTGACGCGCCGGCCCGTCTCGAGGGCCTTGTTGGCCGCGGTGGCGGCCAGGCTCTCGGGGGTGAGCTGCTTCAGCTTGCGGTTGACCTTGGTGGTGGCCCACACACCGGTGGCGACACCCGTGGTGAACCAGAACGTACGGCGGAACATCGCTCGGTCTCAGTCCTTACTTCCGCTTGCGTCGTGCGGCGGGAACCGTGCGGCCCACGATCACGGTACGCCGGGGCGACTTCGCGGGCGCTTCCTCCTTGCGGCCGCCCAGGGCCCGGCGCACGCCGTAGCCGAAGGCCGCGACCTTCACCAGGGGGCCGCCGAAGGTGGAGGCGACGGTGGTCGAGAGCGCGGAGGCGTTCGACGTGACCTCCTGGACGTCGGAGGCGATCGAGTCGACCCGGTCGATCTGGGTCTGCGCGGAGCGCACCGCCGCCGAGGCGTCGGCCAGCAGCGGGACGGCCTGGTCGGTCACGTCCGCCACGAGCTTGGTGGTCGCCTTGAGCGTCTGGGCCAGCCTCGCCAGCGCGACGGCGAGGAAGGAGACCAGGATCGCCCAGAAGACGGCCACCAGGATTCCGGCCACTTCGCCACCGGACACTGTGCGCACCCGCTCCCTGAAACGTGCTCTGGACATCGAGAAAGTCGTGCACCGAGCCTATCGCGCCGGGAGCGGGGCTCCGTACCGGATTACCTTCCGGCGGCGGGGCGATCACGAAAGCCCGCCGCCCCTCCGCCGGAAGGGCGGGGAGACGGCGGGCTGACGCTGAGGTGCTACGGCCGGCCGGTGATCAGCGGGCGTAGTACTCGACGACGAGCTGCTCGTCGCAGATGACCGGAACTTCCTTGCGGTTCGGCTCGCGGTCCAGGCGGAACGCCAGGGCGCGGAGGTTCACCTGCAGGTAGCGGGGGGTCTCGCCGTCGGGGGCGAAGCCACCCTCACGGGCGATCTGGAAGAGCGTCTTGTCCTTGGAGCGGTCACGGACCTGGACGACGTCGTCCGGGCGCACGCGGAAGGACGGCTTGTCCACCTTCTGGCCGTTGACCTGGATGTGGCCGTGGACGACCATCTGACGGGCCTGGTAGATGGTGCGGGCGATGCCCGAACGCAGGACCAGGGCGTCGAGACGGCGCTCGAGCTCGACGATCAGGGCCTCACCGGTCTTGCCCTGGACCTTGGAGGCGCGCTCGTAGGCGCGGACGAGCTGGCGCTCGGAGATGTCGTACTGGGCGCGCAGACGCTGCTTCTCGAGCAGACGGACCTTGTAGTCCGAGTTCTGCTTGCGGCCACGGCCGTGCTCACCCGGCGGGTAGGGGCGGGCCTCGAAGTACTTGACGGCCTTCGGGGTCAGCGCGATGCCGAGCGCACGCGACTTCTTGACCTTGGGGCGGGACTGGTTCGCCACTGTCTCTGTCTCTTTTCTGAATTTCCGGCTTGTCAGTGTCGAGGGAGGTCGCATCCGCAGCCGGGGAATCCCTCCTCGTCCTGACGGACGGGGTGGGCAGCCGCTCCCCTGGTCTGGGCACATACGTGCAGCACGCGAGTGGCCCACCGACCGTTCCCGGGATTCCGGGTGGTGGTGGGCTGCCCGCGACACCGTTCGACGGTGCGCGACGCTCCTGGAGCCGGTCCGCGGAGGACCGGGTCTCCGGCTGGCTGTCCCGCTCTGACTGCGCGGGACTCAGCACTTCGGAGCAGTCTACAGGGTGCTCAGGACCGCTTGCGACCTAGGTGCTTGCGGGTCCACTCGACGGCGTCCGCGTACCGCGCCTCGCCGCCGTGCCTGCTCGGCGTGTAGTACTCACGCTCCTTGATGGCGTCCGGCGCGTACTGCTGCTGGGCGATGCCCTCGGGCAGGTCGTGGGGGTACACGTACCCCTGCGCGTGGCCCAGCTTGGCGGCGCCCTTGTAGTGTCCGTCCCGCAGGTGGGCCGGTACCGGTCCGGCCAGGCCCTTGCGTACGTCGTCCAGGGCGGCGCCTATCGCGGTGGTCGCGGAGTTGGATTTGGGGGCCAGGGCGAGGGCGATGGTGGCGTGGCTCAGGGTGAGGGCGGCCTCGGGGAAGCCGATCATGGCGACGGCCTGGGCGGCGGCGACCGCGATCGGCAGGGCGTTCGGGTCGGCCAGGCCGATGTCCTCGCTGGCGGAGATCATCAGGCGGCGGGCGATGAAGCGGGGGTCCTCGCCGGCCTCGATCATCCGGGCCAGGTAGTGCAGCGCGGCGTCGACGTCCGATCCCCGGATCGACTTGATGAGCGCGCTGGCGACGTCGTAGTGCTGGTCGCCGTCCCGGTCGTACTTCACCGCGGCCCGGTCGACGGTCTCCTCCAGCGTCGCGAGGGCGATCTCCGTCTCGCCCTTGTCGAGTGCGGCTCCGGCGGCGGCCTCGAGGGCGGTCAGGGCGCGGCGGGCGTCGCCGCCGGCGATGCGCAGGAGGTGGTCCTCGGTGTCGGCGGGCAGGGTGACGGCGCCGCCCAGGCCGCGCTCGTCGGTCAGGGCACGCTCGACGAGGCCGCGCACGTCGTCGTCGGTGAGGGGTTCCAGGGTGAGCAGGAGGGAACGGGACAGCAGCGGGGAGATCACCGAGAAGTACGGGTTCTCGGTGGTGGCCGCGATCAGGGTCACCCAGCGGTTCTCGACCGCGGGGAGCAGGGAGTCCTGCTGGGCCTTGCTGAAGCGGTGGATCTCGTCGAGGAAGAGGACGGTCTCCTTGCCGAACCCGCCGGTGGCGCGGCGGGCGCCGTCGATGACCGCGCGGACCTCCTTGACGCCCGCGGTGATGGCGGAGAGCTCCACGAAGCGCTTGTTGGTGGCCTTGGAGACGACGTACGCCAGGGTCGTCTTGCCCGTGCCCGGCGGGCCCCAGAGGATCACCGACGACGGTCCGGCGGGACCGCCCGCGCCCTCGCCGACCAGTCTGCGCAGCGGCGAGCCGGGCTTGAGGAGATGCTGCTGGCCCACGACCTCGTCGAGGGTGCGTGGGCGCATCCGCACCGCCAGGGGGCTCGCGGCGGGGTCCTTCTCCTGGCGTTCTTCTGCTGCGGCGGTGAACAGGTCGGGTTCCACGTGGAAAACCCTAAGTCACCGCACTGACAACTCCACCGGGCCAGGACTCAGGCCCAGAGCTGGCTGCCCCAGCGGGTCAGGATCAGCATGGCGATGATCCCGACGTGGGTGACCGGGACGACCCAGGTGAACTCGGCGAGGAACTTCTTCAGCGGGCGCGGCGCCGGCAGGAAGTCGTTGCGGACGTTGAACGAGGTCACGTACCAGAACATCGTGATCGTGGCGACCCAGGCCAGCGAGCACCACAGGCACAGCGCGTTGATCCGGTACAGGGACTGGAACTGCAGCCAGGTGACGAAGGCGACGCCGAAGAGGGTGCCGAAGTTGAAGGTGAGCCAGTACCAGCGCGGGAAGCGGGCCCGGGCCAGCAGGCTCATGCCGACGCAGATGACGATGCCGTAGCAGACCAGGCCGAGCATCGGGTTGGGGAACCCGAAGACGGCGGCCTGCTTGCTCTCCATGACGCTGCCGCAGGAGACGACCGGGTTGACGCTGCAGCTGGGCGTGAAGGGCTTGCCCGCGACCTTGCCCTCGAGGATCTTGAACTTGTCGATCGTGATGACCCACGCGGCGAGCACTCCGGCCGCACCGGTGATCACCAGGAGCAGGGCGAAGGCACGGCTGCCGCCCACCGCCCGCGGCGTGGCGACGGCCTGCTCGGGCCCGGGCTCCGTCGAGACGTCTTTCACTGTCGTCTTGCTCATCACGCCGATTCCGTCACTCGAGAATAGGACCATCTTCGGGCACGGGTCATTGTGCCGCACGCACGCGTCTGTCCACCGTTCGATGGACATAAGGAGGTACGCACGGTCGTCCCGGAGCGTTCGGTTCAGGCCAAGGCTTCACGGCACCACAGCCCACGCGAACGAACTCGCGATGCGCGTTCGGGGGCTGCGCGAGCAGTACGGGACGGGGGCGAGGTCTCGGTCCTGGACGCGGACCCGGCGACCGCCACGCGCGCGGCGGTCCCGGGTGGGAATCATCCGACAGGACGAATCGGCGCCGCCGGGTTGACAGGGGCGGCGGGGGCGGCGGGGACGAGGAAACCGGGCCGCTCGCCCCCACGCGCCTCAGCCCAGCCGCGATTCCAGCTCGGCCACGATCTCGCCCACGCCGACGGCCGTCTGCTCGCCGCTCTCCATGTCCTTGAGCTGGACGACACCCTCGGCGAGGTCACGCTCACCGGCGACGATCGTGTAGCGGGCCCCGCTGCGGTTGGCGTTCTTCATGGCGCCCTTCAGCCCCTTGGCGCCGTACGAGAAGTCCGCCGCGATCCCCACCTTGCGCAGGTCGGTGACCTTGGCGAACAGGACGCGCCGGGCCTCCTCCCCCAGCGGCACCGCGAAGACACTGGTCGACGCGGGAAGGTCGAGCTCGACGCCCTCCGCCTCGAGGGCCAGCACCGTGCGGTCGACGCCGAGGGCCCAGCCCACCGACGGCAGCGCGGGACCGCCGATCATCTCCGACAGCCCGTCGTACCGGCCGCCGCCGCCCACCGCGGACTGGGAGCCGAGACCGTCGTGCACGAACTCGAAGGTGGTGCGGGTGTAGTAGTCCAGCCCGCGCACCAGCTTCGGGTCGTCCTCGAAGGCCACGCCCGCCGCGCCGATCAGCTCGCGGACCTCCTCGTGGTACGCCTTGCAGGCGTCGCACAGGTAGTCCCGCAGCAGCGGCGCGTCACCGAGCTGCTTCTGGACCGACTCCCGCTTGTCGTCCAGCACCCGCAGGGGGTTGATATCCGCCCGCCGCAGCGTGTCCTCGTCCAGGTCCAGGCCGCGCAGGAAGTCCTGCAGGGCGGCCCGGTACACCGGCCGGCACTCCTTGTCGCCCAGCGAGTTCAGCAGGATGCGGAAGTTCCGCAGTCCCAGCGAGCGGTAGGCCTGGTCGGCCAGGATGATCAGCTCGGCGTCCAGGGCCGGGTCCTCGGCCCCGATGGCCTCCGCGCCCACCTGCGAGAAGTGCCTGTACCGGCCCTTCTGCGGACGCTCGTATCGGTAGTACGAGCCGGAGTACCAGAGCTTGACCGGCAGGTTGCCCGACTTGTGCAGGTTGGCCTCCAGGGCGGCCCGCAGCACGGAGGCCGTGCCCTCCGGGCGCAGGGCCAGCCGGTCACCGCCCTTGGTCTCGAAGGCGTACATCTCCTTCGTCACGATGTCGGTCGACTCACCGACACCGCGCGCGAAGAGCTCGACGCTCTCGAAGCCGGGCGTCTCGATGTAGCCGTAGCCGGAGTTGCGCAGCGGCGCGGCGATGGCCTCGCGTACCGCCAGGAACTTCGCGGAGTCCGGCGGGATCAGGTCGTACGTGCCCTTGGGGGCCTTGAAGGTGCTCACGGGAAGTCTCGTCACATTCCTCGTCGGGGAGCGGAGGATCCGTCCGCTCCCGGGCCGGCGGCCACCTGCCGCAGATAGGGATTGGTGGCGCGCTCCTGGCCGATGGTCGTCTGGGGGCCGTGGCCGGACAGCACCACGGTCGAGTCCTCGAGCGGCAGGCACACGCGGGCCAGCGAGTCGAGCATCTCGGCCATGTCACCGCCGGGCAGGTCGGTGCGTCCGATGGAGCCGGCGAACAGCAGATCCCCGGAGAAGAACACCGACGGGATGTCGGTCGTCTCGGGCATCCGGAACGTCACCGACCCCTTGGTATGGCCGGGCGCGTGCGCCACGGAGAACTCGAGACCCGCCAGTTCCAGCCGCGCGCCGTCGGCGAGCTCCTTGACGTCGTCCGGCTCCCCCACGGTCAGCTCCCCCATGAGCGGCATGCCGATGGACCGCCCGAGCGCCTTCTCGGGGTCGCTCATCATGTAGCGGTCCTCGGGGTGGATCCAGGCCGGCACGTCGTGGGCGCCGCACACCGGGACCACCGAGGCCACATGGTCGATGTGGCCGTGGGTGAGGACGACCGCGACGGGCTTGAGCCGATGCTTCTTCAGTGCTTCCTCGACTCCGTCGGCGGCCTGGTGGCCCGGGTCGATGATCACGCACTCCTCGCCGGCGGCGGGGGCGACGAGATAACAGTTCGTCCCCCAGGCCCCGGCGGGGAACCCGGCAATGAGCACGATCGTCCTTCGTTGTGTCGATTAGGGGCGGCCACAGCTGCTGTCAGAGCCTACCGGCGCTGCCGTTTCCTCAGCGAACCCATATACGGTACGGGGCTACACGCGGCTGTCGACTCTTGACGCACGCGTACCGGTCGGCACACGACACGCATGAGGAGAGAACCCGGTGGTCAGCCAGGAGCAGCGGCGGCGTCAGCTCGCCCGGGAGAAGTTCTTGCGGCAGCAGCAGCGGCGCACCAGCGCGCGGCGCAAGGCACGTATGCGCAACTCCGTGATCGCGTCCGTGCTCGGCGTGGTCGTCATAGGGAGCGTCGCGCTGTACACGACCGGGGTGCTGAAGAACGACGACGACAAGGCGAGCGCCAATTCCGCGCCCACGCCCAGTGCCTCGGCCCCCAGCAAGGCTCCGGACCCCTGCGCGAAGCCCGCCAAGGGCTCCGTGAAGAAGCTGAGCTGGAAGAAGGAGCCGGCGATGACCATCGACACGTCGGCGAAGTACACGATGAACCTGGCGACGACGTGCGGTGACATCGGCATCGCGCTGAAGACGGCGGCGGCCCCGCACACCGTGAACTCGTTCGACTTCCTCGCGGGCAAGGGCTTCTTCGACCACACCAAGTGCCACCGGCTCACCACCAACGGCATCTACGTGCTGCAGTGCGGCGACCCGACGGGCACCGGAAGCGGCGGTCCTGGGTACACGATTCCTGACGAGAACCTCAAGGACAAAAGCCTGAAGGGCAACGTCTACCCGGCGGGTACCGTGGCGATGGCGAACACGGGCCAGAAGCACACCGGCGGCAGCCAGTTCTTCCTGGTCTACCAGGACAGTCAGCTTCCGCCCAACTACGCACCGTTCGGAACCATCGACGCGGCGGGCCTGAAGGTGCTGAAGAAGATCGCCGCCGCGGGCGAGAGCACGGGCCAGGGCGACGGCGCTCCGAACGCGACGGTCGTGATCGACAAGGCGACGGTCACGAAATCCTGACGGTCGGGCGGCCGGTAGCGGAATTTCGGTCGCGCTGGATGCGGACAGGCAACCCGCTGGTCGCCTATGTTGGCCGTGACGAAACTGTGGACGATGCCCGGGGGAGCTTCAGGCCCCCCGCAGGCATCATGTGGAGGAGGCGCTGTGAGCAGCGACCCGTGGGGCCGCGTCGACGAGACGGGGACCGTGTACGTGCGTACGGCCGACGGCGAGCAGGTCGTCGGTTCCTGGGCGGCCGGCTCCCCTGAAGAGGCGCTTGCCTACTTCGAGCGCAAGTACGAGGGCCTGGTTGTCGAGATCGGCCTCCTCGAGAAGCGAGTGCAGACCACCGACCTGTCGGCGAAGGACGCGCAGACCGCCATCGACCACCTCAGGGAGCAGGTCGACGCGCACCACGCGGTCGGTGACCTGGACGCGCTGCGGGCACGGCTGGACAAGCTGGTGCAGACCGTCGAGGCCCGCCGTGAGGAGCGCAAGCAGCAGCGGGCCAAGCAGTCCGACGAGGCCCGCAAGGCCAAGGAGGACCTGGTCGTCGAGGCCGAGCAGCTGGCGCAGTCCGACCAGTGGCGGGCGGCCGGCGAGCGGCTGCGTGCCCTGGTGGACACCTGGAAGGGTCTGCCGCGGCTCGACCGCAAGTCGGACGACGAGCTGTGGCACCGCTTCTCGCACGCTCGCTCCGCGTTCTCCAAGCGGCGCAAGGCGCACTTCGCACAGCTGGACGCGCAGCGCGAGGAGGCCCGCAAGACCAAGGAGAAACTGGTCGCGGAGGCCGAGGGGCTGTCGGGTTCGACGGAATGGGGTCCGACGGCGGCCCGCTACCGCGAGCTGATGGCGGAGTGGAAGGCCGCGGGCCGCGCCCAGCGTGAGCACGAGGACGACCTGTGGAACCGCTTCCGCGGCGCGCAGGACGTGTTCTTCGCCGCTCGCAGCTCGGTGTTCGCCGAGCGGGACGCGGAGCAGGCGGAGAACCTGAAGCTGAAGGAGGAGCTGGCCGAGGAGGCCGAGAAACTCCTCCCGATCACGGACCTGAAGGGTGCCCGGGCCGCCTTCCGCTCGATCAACGAGCGCTGGGAGGCCATCGGTCATGTGCCGCGCGACGCCCGTCCGAAGGTCGAGGGCCGGATGCACACCGTCGACCGGGCGATCCAGGAGGCCGAGGAGGCCGAGTGGCGCCGGACGAACCCGGAGGCACGCGCGCGTGCCGAGGGCCTGACCGGCCAGCTGCAGGCCGCGGTGGACAAGCTGAGGGGCCAGATCGAGCAGGCCCGCGCCCAGGGCAACACCGCCCGGGCGGACAAGCTGGAGCGGGAGCTGGAGGGCCGTCAGGCGCTGCTGGACCAGGCTCTGAAGGGCCTGCAGGAGTTCGGCGGCTGACGAGCCCCAGGCGTGTGTGAGGGCCCCGTACGACGTCGTACGGGGCCCTCTCGCCTGTCCCGTGGCAATCGTGCTCCACGAGCGGCCGCGCGCCGAGCTACGAGCGGCTGCGCGCCGACGTCACGCGGTACACGTCGTAGACGCCCTCCACGCCCCGCACCGCCTTCAGGACGTGCCCGAGGTGCTTGGGATCGCCCATCTCGAAGGTGAAGCGGGAGGTGGCCACCCGGTCGCGGGAGGTCTGGACGGCCGCGGAGAGAATGTTGACGTGCTGGTCCGACAGGACGCGGGTGACGTCCGACAGCAGACGGGAGCGATCCAGCGCCTCGACCTGGATGGCGACCAGGAAGACCGAGGACTGGGTGGGCGCCCACTCGACGTCGAGGATGCGTTCCGGCTCGCGGGACAGTGACTCGACGTTGACGCAGTCGCTGCGGTGAACCGATACGCCACTACCCCGCGTGACGAAACCGATGATCGGATCGCCGGGCACGGGCGTACAGCAGCGGGCGAGCTTGACCCACACGTCCTCGACGCCCTTGACCACGACGCCGGGATCGGCGCTGGAGCGCCGCTTGCGGCCACGCCCACGGGACGGCGGGACCGACTCGTCGATCTCCTCGGTGGCCGCCTCCTCGCCGCCGAGTGCCTGCACGAGCTTCTGTACGACGTTCTGCGCGGAGACGTGGCCCTCGCCGATCGCCGCGTACAGCGCGGAGATGTCCGGATAGCGCATCTCGTGCGCGAGGGTGACCAGCGAGTCACCGGTGAGGATCCGCTGGATCGGCAGGTTCTGCTTGCGCATGGCCCGGACGATGGCGTCCTTGCCCTGCTCGATCGCCTCGTCGCGCCGCTCCTTGGAGAACCACGCCCGGATCTTGTTGCGGGCGCGCGGCGACTTGACGAAGCCCAGCCAGTCGCGGGAGGGGCCCGCGCCGGACGCCTTGGAGGTGAAGACCTCTACCAGGTCGCCGTTGTCCAGGGTGGATTCCAGGGGCACGAGGCGGCCGTTGACCCGCGCCCCTATGGTGCGGTGTCCGACCTCGGTGTGGACCGCGTACGCGAAGTCCACCGGGGTGGCACCCGCCGGGAGCGCGATGACATCGCCCTTGGGGGTGAAGACGAAGACCTCGTTGCGGGAGAGGTCGAAGCGCAGCGACTCCAGGAACTCGCCGGGGTCCTCGGTCTCCTTCTGCCAGTCCAGGAGCTGACGCAGCCACGCCATGTCGTTGATGGCGTCCTTGTCCTTGGCGGACGTCTTCGGCGCGTCGGTCCGGACCTTGGAGGCGCCGGCGACGGCCTCCTGCTTGTACTTCCAGTGCGCGGCGATGCCGTACTCGGCGCGCCGGTGCATGTCGAAGGTGCGGATCTGCAGTTCGACCGGCTTGCCGTTGGGCCCGATGACCGTCGTGTGCAGGGACTGGTACATGTTGAACTTGGGCATCGCGATGTAGTCCTTGAACCGGCCGGGGACCGGGTTCCATCGCGCGTGCACGGTGCCGAGGGCGGCGTAGCAGTCGCGGACCGTGTCGACGAGGACACGGATGCCCACCAGATCGTAGATCTCCGCGAAGTCACGGCCGCGGACGATCATCTTCTGGTAGACGCTGTAGTAGTGCTTCGGGCGGCCCGTCACCGTGGCCTTGATTCGGGCGGCGCGCAGGTCGGCCTGCACCTCGTCGGTCACTATGGCCAGGTACTCGTCGCGCTTGGGCGCGCGCTCGGCGACGAGCCGCACGATCTCGTCGTACATCTTGGGGTAGAGGATCGCGAACGCGAGGTCCTCCAGTTCCCACTTGATGGTGTTCATGCCGAGCCGATGGGCGAGCGGAGCGTATATCTCCAGCGTCTCGCGCGCCTTCTTCTCCTGCTTCTCGCGCTTGAGGTAGCGCATGGTGCGCATGTTGTGCAGGCGGTCGGCGAGCTTGATGACCAGGACCCGGGGGTCCTTGGCCATGGCGACGACCATCTTGCGCACGGTCTCGGCCTGCGCGGCCTCGCCGAACTTGACCTTGTCCAGCTTGGTGACGCCGTCCACGAGCAGGGCGACGGTGTCGCCGAAGTCGCGGCGCAGCTGGTCGAGGCCGTACTCGGTGTCCTCGACGGTGTCGTGCAGCAGCCCGGCCATGAGGGTGGCCGGATCCATGCCCAGCTCGGCGAGGATGGTGGTGACCGCGAGCGGGTGTGTGATGTACGGGTCGCCGCTCTTGCGTTTCTGGCCGCGGTGCCAGCGCTCGGCCACCTGGTAGGCGCGTTCGATCTGGCGCAGCGTGGCGTTCTCGATCTTGGGGTCGTTGCTGCGGACTATGCGCAGCAGGGGCTCCAGGACCGGGTTGTACGGATTGGCGCGCTGGACACCCAGACGGGCGAGACGGGCCCGGACCCGGTTGGAGGAGCCGGAACGCGCGGGCTGCCCTGCGGGCGAACGGGTCGCCGGGGGCTGCTCGGGCGCTGGGGACGGCTTGGGGCGCACGGCCTCCGGCGACTTCTCGACGGGCGCGGACTGGGCGTGCTCGACCGGCCCGCGGCTGTCGTTCTTCGCGTGGGGCGCGTTCGGCGCGGGCTTCGCCGCGGGCCCCGAGGCGGACTCGGGCTTGGCGGCGGTCAGTGGCTGGGCCTCGTCTGGCAAGAGGGCTCCTCGTGCGCGATCCGGGTCCCCCGGTCAGGCTCCGGAGACCCCATGGTAGCGATCCTGGGCCCCGGCATCGCCTCCAGCCGGTCGTGAGGATCGTGTACTGGGGGAACACGGGCCGCTTCCGCGGGATTCCGCCAGGGAGGCCGCCGGGTTTCACAGGGGTGTCCCACGGGTTGCCGCCCGCGAAGACGCAGCCGAGGCCGCCCCGGATGCACCAGGACGGCCTCGCTGACCGGCGAACGAGTCAGACCCGCAGCAACGCCTCCAGCGGAGCACCCCGCAGAGCGGCCTCCAGGCGGGGACGGCCCTCCAGGAAGCACAGCTCCATCAGTACGGCGACGCCCGCGACCTCGGCGCCCGCCCGGTGGATGAGCTGGATGGCCGCCTCGGCGGTACCCCCCGTGGCGAGCACGTCGTCCACGATGAGGATGCGGTCACCGGAGACCAGGTCCTCCGCGTGCACCTCGATCTCCGCCGACCCGTACTCCAGCTCGTACGCCTGGCGCAACGTCGCCCCGGGCAGCTTGCCCGCCTTGCGTACGGGGATGAAGCCGAGCCCCGCCCGGACGGCCACCGGGGCGCCCAGGATGAAACCGCGGGCCTCGAGCCCGACGATCTTCGTCGCGCCGGTGCGCTCGGCGATCTCCGCCAGCGCGTCGGTGAGAGCGGTGAACGCCGCCGGATCCGCAAGCAGCGGGGTGATGTCCTTGAACATCACGCCCTGCTCCGGATAGTCCTCGACGTCCCGGATGCGGCTGAGCAGCAGTTCCTTGATGTCGGTCATCGGCGCTTCCCCGAGGGTCGGCCACGGCCCCGGTTGCGGGACGCGGGCTGGTTGCGCGGTCCCACGACGGCCGCGGCGGCGTCGTCCGGCTCGTCGTCGGCGGGCCGGGGCCCGGCGAGCTCCTCCTCGGCTGCGGCCTGGGCCCGCTTGGCCAGGACGCGCTTCCTGAGGGCCTTCATCTGCGGCTCGCGCTCCTTGAGGTCGGCGACGAGCGGGGTGGCGATGAAGATCGAGGAGTACGCACCGGCCGCGAGGCCGACGAACAGCGACAGCGAGATGTCGTTGAGCGTGCCGGCGCCGAGGAAGCCGCCGCCGATGAACAGCAGGCCGGCCACCGGCAGCAGCGCGACCACCGTGGTGTTGATGGAGCGGACCAGGGTGCCGTTGATCGACTGGTTGGCGATGTCGCTGTAGGTGAAGCGGGTCTGCTTGGTGATGTCCTTCGTCTGCTCCTTGAGGCTGTCGAAGACGACGACCGTGTCGTAGAGCGAGTAACCGAGGATCGTCAGCAGACCGATGACCGTACCGGGCGTGACCTCGAAGCCGACGAGGGCGTAGATACCGGTCGTGATGGTGATGTCGTGGATCAGTGCGACGAGCGCCGCGATCGCCATGCGCCACTCGAAGGCGATCGCCAGGTAGATCACCACGAGCACCATGAAGATCCCCAGGCCCTCCCAGGCCTTGTTGGCGATCTGCTCACCCCAGCTCGGGCCGACCAGGTCGGCGGCGAGCTTGTTCGGGTCGAGGCTGAGGTCCTTGGCCAGCGTCTGCTTGATCTGGTCGGACTTGTCGGTGTCGATGCCGGCGATCTGGATGCGCAGGCTGCCGTTGCCGAGCTTCTGCACGACCGCCTCATGGCCGGCGGCGTCCTGCGCGTACTGCTCCGCCTTGGCCACCGAGGTGCTCATGTGGGTCGGCGTGGTGAAGACCGCTCCGCCCTTGAACTCGATGCCCATGTTCAGGCCGCGCACCGCAAGGCCGAGGATGGCCGTGATGGTGATCAGGATCGAGACGCCGTACCAGATCTTGCGCTTGCCGACGAAGTCGTAGCTGATCTCGCCGCGGTGCAGTCGCGCGCCGAGGTTGCCGAGTTTCGACATCGCTCACGCCCCCTTCGGGTCGACGGAGCCGGCGGCGGGACCGGCGGGACGGCGGGTGCGGCGCAACGGCGGCTTGGCACCCAGGCTCTTCGGGTCGAGACCGGACCACTTGTGGCCGTTCGCGAAGAACTTGCGGCGGGCGAGCAGAGTCATCAGCGGCTTGGTGAAGAAGAAGACGACGACCACGTCGAGCACGGTGGTCAGGCCGAGCGTGAACGCGAAGCCCTGGACCTTGCCGACGGTCACGATGAACAGCACCGCGGCGGCGAGGAACGACACGAAGTCGGAGACCAGGACCGTGCGCCGGGCGCGCGGCCAGGCACGCTCGACGGCGGGACGCAGGGTGCGGCCCTCGCGGATCTCGTCCCGGATGCGTTCGAAGTACACGATGAACGAGTCCGCGGTGATACCGATGGCGACGATGGCACCGCAGACGGCCGGCAGGTTCAGCGCGAAGTGGATGGCCGGACCGAGCAACGACATGATCACGTAGGTCAGGGCCGCGGAGACCAGCAGGGAGGCCATGGCCACGAGCGACAGCCCGCGGTAGTAGATCACCAGGTAGATCACGACCAGTGCGAGGCCGATGGCGCCCGCGAGCAGACCGGCGTGCAGCTGCTCGCCGCCGAGCGCGGCGGTCACCGTGGTGACGGTGTCCTCCTTGAAGGAGAGCGGCAGGGCACCGTACGACAGCATGTTCCCGAGGCTCTGGGCCTCCTGCTGGGTGAAGCTGCCGGAGATCTCGGCCTGGCCACCGGTGATGGCCTGATCGACGTTCGGGCTGGAGACGACGTCGCCGTCGAGGACGATGGCGAACTCCTTCTGCACACCCTGGTTCTTGGCGAGCTGGGAGGTGATGTCGGCGAACTTCTTCGACCCGCCGCCGGTGAAGGTCATCTGGACCTGCCAGCCGACGGTGCCCTGGGTACCGAAGACGGCCTGGGCCTTCTTCACGTCGGTGCCGTCCACGGCGGCCGGGCCGAGCAGGTACTTGTACCAGACGTCCCTGATCTTGCCGCAGGCCACCGTCGACTCACCGGGCTTCGCGCTGGTGCCGGCCTTGGCCCGGTCGGCGGACTTGGTGCAGTCCAGGGCGGTGTACTGGGCCTGGAGCTTGGCGGCCTCGGCGCTGATGCCGGACGAGGGCGAGGCGGACGGGCTCGGGGAGGCCTTCGAGCCCGACGAGGCGCTCGGCGAGGAGGACGACGACGGAGTGGGGTCGTCCTTCAGGGCGTCACTGACCGCGCGGCCCTGCGAGGTGGCGGTGGCGGTCGGGGACGCGGAGGAGGGCGAGGACGCCTTCTCCTTCGAGGTGGCACTGCTCGAGGGGCTCGGCGAACCGCTGCCGCTGCCGCCGGCGGACGTGCTCGGCGACGGGCTCTGCGCGGCGCCGCCGCTGGGCTCGCTGGCGAGGACCGGCCGGAAGTACAGCTTGGCGGTGGTTCCTACCTGCTGCTGCGCCTCTTTGGAGTTGGTGCCCTTGGGGATGTTGACGATGATGTGGTCTTTCCCCTGGGTCTGCACCTCCGCCTCCGAGACGCCCAGGCCGTTGACACGGCGGTTCATGATGTCGACCGCGGTGTTCATGTTGGCCTGGTTGATCGCCGACCCCTGGTCGGCCTTCGCCTTGAGCGTGATGCTCGTACCACCGGCAAGGTCGATGCCGAGACGCGGAGTGGTGTTTCCGGAGGCGAACATTCCCCCGGTGAGCGCCGCGATGGCGATCAGGATGAGGGCCAGCGAGCGCCCCGGCTTGCTCTGGGCACTCGCGCTCCGGCCCCTCTTAGGTGCTGCCACCTTCTCGTACTCCCTCTCGGGCCGCCCCGCGCCCGGTCGGGGACGCGGTCGGCCATGACATGGTGTCGGGATCCCGTGCGGGAAACAGACGCGCCCGGGGTGCGCCGGGCGCGAACGTATCGCGCCGCGCGTCCCGGGGCGCGACTACTTCGCGTCGGAGTCGCCGTCGGTCTTCTTCGGCTCTTCGTCCGCCTTCGCCGCGGCGTCCCGGGCCTCTTCGGCACGGGCCTCGGCGGCCTGGGCCTCGTCGCCCTTCTCCTCGGACGCGTCCTTCTTACCGAGGTCGACGGCCTTGTCGTCGGAGGCGGCAGCGCCGGCGGCGCCGTCGGCCCCGGTGAGGGAGGAGGCGTCGTCCGGGACGACGTCGGTGTCGGACTTCAGGTCGTGCTCGATGCCGTGGACGATGCGGTTGTACTCGTCGTCGGTGAGGACGGCGCCGATCGCGTTCTTGGCGAAGAGGAGGTCCACGCCCGGGCCGGCGTCGAGGAGGACCGTGTCCTCGTTGACCTCCTTGACCGTCGCGTACATGCCCCCGATCGTGCGGACGCCGGAGCCGGGCTGCATCTCGTTCCGCATGTTGGCGGCCTGCTGCTGCTTCTTCTTGGCAGAGCGCGTCATCAGGAACATGGCCGCGATGAGCACGATGAACGGGAGGAGGGTCAAGGTATTCACGGGACGGGATTTCCTTCGCGCGACCGCGACGGAGAGCGGCCTGGTATTTGGGGGTTGGTCGGCGCCGCCCGCGAAGGCGGCATCGGCGGAGTCTAAGCGAGTCCGCGTGCATGGAACAACGCTCAGCATGGCACCTGGGTTCCTGCCCCCGCCAATGCCCGCGCCGTCACGCCCCGAACAGGTCCTGTTGTCCGGTTCCTGTGGATCCGTGGCGGGGCGGGGTGAGGCCGAGATGCGCCCATGCCGCGGGCGTGGCGACCCGCCCGCGCGGGGTACGGGCGAGCAGGCCCTCGCGTACCAGGAAGGGCTCGGCGACCTCTTCCACGGTCTCCCGCTCCTCCCCCACCGCGACGGCGAGCGTGGACAGGCCGACCGGGCCGCCGCCGAACAGCTTGAGCAGGGCCTGCAGAACCGCGCGGTCGAGCCGGTCCAGGCCGCGGGCGTCGACCTCGTACACGGCCAGGGCCGCCGCGGCGATCTCCCGGGTGATCAGTCCGTCCGCCTTGACCTGCGCGTAGTCCCGCACCCGGCGCAGCAGACGGTTGGCGATGCGGGGCGTGCCCCGGGAGCGGCCGGCGATCTCGGCGGCTCCGTCGGACTCGATCTCGACGTCGAGGAGGCTCGCGGAGCGGTGCACGACGCGCTCGAGCTCGGTCGGCTCGTAGAACTCCATGTGCGCGGTGAAGCCGAAGCGGTCGCGCAGCGGGGGCGGCAGCAGACCCGCGCGCGTGGTGGCGCCGACCAGCGTGAACGGGGGAAGTTCGAGGGGGATGGCGGTGGCGCCGGGGCCCTTGCCGACGATGACGTCGACCCGGAAGTCCTCCATCGCCATGTAGAGCATCTCCTCGGCCGGCCGGGACATGCGGTGGATCTCGTCGAGGAAGAGGACCTCGCCCTCCTGGAGGGAGGAGAGGATCGCGGCGAGGTCGCCGGCGTGCTGGATGGCGGGGCCGGACGTGATGCGGATGGGGGCGCCCATCTCGGCGGCGATGATCATCGACAGCGTGGTCTTGCCGAGGCCCGGGGCACCGGACAGCAGCACATGGTCGGCGGTCGCCCCACGCGCGCGTGCGGCGCGCAGGACCAGGTCGAGCTGCTCGCGGACCTTCTCCTGGCCGATGAACTCGCCCAGGTCCTTGGGTCGCAGGGCGGCCTCGACGGCCTGGTCCTCACGGTCGGCGACAGAGCCCACCAGCCGCTCGGGGGCGGCGGGGTCGGTCGTGTCGTCCCAGTTCATGTGGTGTGCCTCGGGGTGGTGTGGTGGATCAGCGGGCGCGGTTCAGGGTCTGCAGGGCCGCCTTGAGCAGCTGGCCGACCTGCGGGGTACCCCCGGCGGCCTCGGCCTGCGGGGCCACCGCGGTCACCGCCTCGTCGGCCTCCCGGGTGGCGTACCCGAGGCCGATGAGCGCGGCGTGCAGCTGGTCGCGCCAGCCCTGGGTGACGGGCGTGCCCATGGCGGGTGCGCCGATCGGCTCGCCGAGGCGGTCCTTCAGCTCCAGCAGCAGCTTCTGGGCGCCCTTCTTGCCGATGCCGGGGACGGCGGTGAGGGCCTTCTCGTCACCGGTGGCGACGGCCCGGCGCAGCGCGTCGGGCGAGTGCACCGCCAGCATCGCCTGGGCCAGCCGGGGGCCGACCCCGCTCGCCGTCTGCAGCAGCTCGAAGACCTGGCGCTCGTCGTCGTCGGCGAAGCCGTACAGGGTCAGCGAGTCCTCCCGGACGACCAGCGAGGTCGCCAGTTTGGTCTGCTGGCCGGTCCGCAGCCCCGACAGGGTGTTCGGAGTGCACTGGACGGCGATGCCGATGCCGCCCACCTCGACCACCGCGGAGTCGGGGGCGAGGGCGGCTACCGGTCCGCTCACGAAGGCGATCATCCCGTACGGCCTTTCGATGTGTGCAGGGCGACGGCCTGCTGGAGTCGGTTCTGCGCGGGGGCCCGCCAGATGTGGCAGATGGCGAGCGCGAGGGCGTCGGCGGCGTCGGCCGGCCTGGGCGGCGCGGCCAGGCGCAGCAGTCGGGTGACCATGGCGCCCACTTGTGCCTTGTCGGCGCGTCCGCTGCCGGTGACGGCGGCCTTGACCTCGCTCGGGGTGTGCAGGGCGACGGGGATGCCGCGACGGGCGGCGCACAGCATGGCGACGGCGCTCGCCTGGGCGGTGCCCATCACCGTACGGACGTTGTGCTGGCTGAACACCCGCTCCACGGCGACGAACTCGGGCCGGTGTTCGTCCAGCCAGGTCTCTATGCCCTGCTCGATGGCGACGAGGCGGTGACCCAACTCGGCGTCCGCGGGCGTCCGTACGACCCCGACGCCCACCATGGTGAGCGGGCGCCCGGCGACCCCCTCGACGACGCCGACGCCACACCGGGTCAGCCCGGGGTCCACCCCCAGTACGCGCACCGCGCGCCCCCCTCCCTCTCGATCGCCTGTTTGTGCAGGCTATCGGGTGCCACTGACAACGGCGGCGGGCCGGGGGACGTGTCCCCCGGCCCGCCGGAACGCGCTGAGCCCGCGGCAGCGTTACGCGTCGACCTTCTCCATGATCTCGTCGCTGACGTCGAAGTTGGCGAAGACGTTCTGCACGTCGTCGCTGTCCTCGAGGGCGTCGATCAGCTTGAAGATCTTCTTGGCGCCCTCCTCGTCCAGCTCGACCTGCATGGTCGGGACGAAGTTGGCCTCGGCGGAGTCGTAGTCGATGCCGGCGTCCTGCAGGGCGGTGCGGACCGCGACCAGGTCGGTGGCCTCGCTGAGCACCTCGAAGCTCTCGCCGAGGTCGTTGACCTCCTCGGCACCCGCGTCGAGGACGGCGCCGAGCACGTCGTCCTCGGTCAGCTCGCCCTTGGGGACGATCACGACGCCCTTGCGGTTGAACAGGTACGACACCGAACCGGGGTCGGCCATGGAGCCGCCGTTGCGGGTCATGGCGACGCGGACCTCGGAGGCGGCGCGGTTGCGGTTGTCGGTGAGGCACTCGATGAGCACCGCGACGCCGTTCGGGCCGTACCCTTCGTACATGATCGTCTCGTAGTCGGCACCGCCGGCCTCGAGCCCGCCGCCGCGCTTGATGGCGGAGTCGATGTTCTTGTTCGGGACCGACTGCTTCTTGGCCTTCTGGACGGCGTCGTAGAGGGTCGGGTTGCCGTCGATGTCGACGCCGCCCATGCGCGCCGCGACCTCGATGTTCTTGATCAGCTTCGCGAAGAGCTTGCCGCGCTTGGCGTCGATCACGGCCTTCTTGTGCTTCGTCGTGGCCCATTTAGAGTGGCCGGACATCTGCCTGTCTCCTTCGCGTAACCCATCCTGTACGAACTCCCCCGGGCCGGCCCGGGAGGTTACCCCCGGAGATCCTACAAGGACTCGGCTGCCCGGGTGGCGCGCACCATGTCGACGAAGTACGCGTGCACGCGGTGGTCGCCGGTCAGTTCCGGGTGGAACGACGTGGCCAGCGCGTTGCCCTGGCGGACCGCCACGATGTGGCCGTCGTGCTCGGCGAGCACCTCGGCGTCGGCGCCGACGGACTCGACCCAGGGGGCGCGGATGAAGACGCCCTCCACGGGATCTCCCCCGACGCCCTTGACGTCGACGGCCGCCTCGAAGGACTCGTTCTGCCGGCCGAAGGCGTTGCGACGCACGATCATGTCGATGCCGCCGATCGTCTCCTGGCCCGAGCGCGGGTCGAGGATCTTGTCGGCGAGCATGATCATGCCCGCGCAGGTGCCGTAGACGGGCATGCCGTCCCGCACGCGCGCACGGAGGGGTTCCATCACGCCGAAGAGGACGGCGAGCTTGGAGATGGTCGTGGACTCCCCGCCGGGCAGGACGAGGCCGTCGACCTCGGCGAGTTCTTCGGGGCGCCGCACCGGCCTGGCCACGGCGTCGGCCGCGGCCAGGGCGATGAGGTGCTCCCGTACGTCGCCCTGGAGGGCCAGGACGCCTATGACAGGAGTGTTCATGGGTGATTACCTGGTGCTGCTTTCCGGGGGTGGTTACCAGCCGCGGTTGGCGTAGCGCTCGGCCTCGGGGAGGGTGTCGCAGTTGATGCCGACCATGGCCTCGCCGAGGTTGCGGGACGCGTCCGCGATGATCTTCGGGTCGTCGTAGAAGGTCGTCGCCTTCACGATGGCGGCGGCGCGCTTGGCCGGGTCGCCGGACTTGAAGATGCCGGAGCCGACGAAGACGCCCTCGGCGCCGAGCTGGCGCATCAGCGCGGCGTCGGCCGGGGTGGCCACGCCGCCGGCGGAGAAGAGGACCACCGGGAGCTTGCCGAGTTCGGCGACCTCCTTGACGAGCTCGTACGGGGCACGCAGCTCCTTGGCCGCGGCGTAGAGCTCGTGGTTGTCGAAGCCACGCAGCCTGGCGATCTCGTTCTTGATCTGGCGCAGGTGGCGGACGGCCTCGACGACGTTGCCGGTGCCGGCCTCGCCCTTGGAGCGGATCATCGCGGCGCCCTCGGCGATGCGGCGCAGGGCCTCGCCCAGGTTGGTGGCGCCGCAGACGAAGGGGGTGGTGAACGCCCACTTGTCGGAGTGGTTGACCTCGTCGGCCGGGGTCAGGACCTCGGACTCGTCGATGTAGTCGACGCCGAGGGACTGCAGGACCTGGGCCTCGACGAAGTGGCCGATACGGGACTTGGCCATGACCGGGATCGAGACGGCGTCGATGATGCCCTCGATCATGTCCGGGTCCGACATGCGGGCCACGCCGCCGTCCTTGCGGATGTCGGCCGGGACCCGCTCCAGGGCCATGACGGCGACGGCGCCCGCGTCTTCGGCGATCTTCGCCTGCTCCGGCGTGACGACGTCCATGATCACGCCACCCTTGAGCTGCTCGGCCATGCCGCGCTTCACGCGGGCGGTGCCGGTCTCGGGGGACTGCGCGGAGTTGGGGATCGTGGTGGACACGGGTGACCTCACTCGGGGGAAAGAGGGGGTTTGGTGCAGCACTGAGGAAACGCGGTCGGACCAGTCCACAGCAAGGGCCAATGGCAAGCCGGTGGATCATTTTCGAACGCTCCCCGAACATCCGGAGGCTAGGCGGCCCGCTCCATCAGGGCCGCCGGCGGCTCGTCGTCCATCTCGAAGGCCAGGGGGAACGGCGCGTGCCCGGCCAGCCGGAACCAGCGCACCTTGCGATGCGCTCGCAGCCTGCGCGCCGCCCCGACCGCGTCGTTGTGGAACCGCCGTGCCATCGGAACCCGGCGCACGGCCTCGGTGAGCTCGTGCGCCGCCGCCTCTCCCCCGGGGGCCTCGCGGACGGCCTCGACCTGCTGGGGGTCCGCGAACACCGCCCGCAGCGCCTGGCTCAGCTCGCTCTCGGCGACCTCCCGCTGCTCCTCCTCGGCCTGCCGGGCGGCGTGGGCCGCCTCGTACAGCACTATCGAGGCCGCGGGGTCCAGCACCCCGGAGGTGGCCAGTTCCTGGGTCACGGAGGCCCGCCGCAGCAGCTGGGCGTCGAGCGCGGCGCGTGCGGCGTCGATACGCGCGTGCAGCCGGTCCAGCCGGCCCGCGGTCCAGCTCAGGTACAGGCCGATCGCGACGAGCGCGACGAGGATCCAGATGAGTGTTGCGGTCACGGGCGGCAAGGCTACCGGGGCGCCGTGCTGGGTTTGTCGGGGTGTCGCGCGGGGCGTTGTCGTGGCCGTCGCCGGGGGCCGTCGCCCCCGGACCCCCTCTTCGGCCTGAACCGCCTCGTCCTCGGACGCCGGACGGGCTGATCACGCCTGGACCGGCTGCGAAGGCACGGCTCAGTCCCGTGCCGCCAGGCCCAGCCGTGCGCGCAGTCCCGTGGCCCGCTCGTCCGCAGCCACCGCCGCGGCGCCCGCCGTCACCGTCTCGTACACCGAGAGGATGTCCGCGCCGACCGTCGACCAGTCGAAGCGCCGCACGTGCACGCTGCCCCGGTCCCGCAGCTCGGCACGGCGGGCCGGGTCGGCGAGCAGTCGTAGCGCCGCGTCGGCCAGGGCGTCGGCGTCCTCGTTGGGGAACAGTTCGCCGGCCGCGCCCTGGTCGAGGACCTGGGCGAAGGCGTCCAGGTCGGAGGCGAGGACGGGGGCGCCCGCCGACATGGCCTCGACGAGGATGATGCCGAAGCTCTCGCCGCCGGTGTTGGGCGCGACGTACAGGTCGATGCTGCGCAGGAAGCGCGCCTTGTCCTCGTCGCTGACCATGCCGAGGAACTCCACGCGAGAGCGCAGTTCGGCGGGGAGGGATTCGACCGCCTCCTCCTCGTCGCCGCGGCCGGCCACCAGCAGCCGGGTCTGCGGACGCGCGGCGAGGATCTTCGGCAGGGCCTTCATCAGCACCGGCAGGCCCTTGCGGGGCTCGTCGATGCGCCCGACGAAGCCGATGGTGTCACCCTGCCACTCGGGGTTGGGCTCGGCCTTGGCGAAGAAGTCGACGTCGACACCGTTCGGGATCACCACCGCGTCACCGCCGAGGTGCTCGACGAGGGTGCGGCGGGCGTACTCGCTCACCGCGATCCGTGCGCTGATCTTCTCCAGCGCGGCCTGCAGGATCGCGTACGCGGCGATCATCGCGCGCGAACGGGGGTTGGAGGTGTGGAAGGTGGCCACGATCGGGCCGGACGCCGCCCAGCAGGTCAGCAGGCCGAGCGACGGCGATGTCGGCTCGTGGATGTGGATCACGTCGAACGCGCCCTCGTGCAGCCAGCGCCGCACCCGGGCCGCCGAGAGGAAGCCGAAGTTCAGCCGGGCCACCGAGCCGTTGTACGGCACCGGCACGGCACGCCCGGCCGAGACCACGTACGGCGGCAGCGGTGTGTCGTCGTCGGCGGGGGCGAGCACGGAGACGTCGTGGCCCAGGCGGATGAAGTACTCGGCCAGGTCCCGGATGTGGAACTGGACGCCGCCCGGCACGTCCCAGGAGTACGGGCAGACGATGCCGATTCTCACGGCCTTCCCTTCGCGGGGTCGAGGTCGGCGAGCCACAGCCGTTGCAGCATGTGCCAGTCCTCGGGATGGTCGGCGATCCCCGAGGCGAAGGCGTCGGCCAGCGCCTGTGCCATGGCGGACGTCTTCTCGGCCCGGGTGCCCGACTCGGGCACCTCGACCGGGGGATGGACTCGGCCCCGCATGACGGGCGAGTCGTCGTACCAGAGGGTGACGGGCAGCAGGAGCGCCCCGGTCTGCTGGGCGAGCAGGGCCGGCCCGGCGGGCATGCGCGCGCTCTCGCCGAAGAAGGTCACCTCCACGCCGGAGGCGGACAGGTCGCGGTCGGCGACCAGGCAGACCAGGCCGCCGTCCCGCAGCCGCCGGGCCAGCGTGCCGAACGCGGAGCCGCCGCTGTGCGGCAGCACCTCCATGCCGAGGCCCTCGCGGTAGGCGACGAACCGGTCGTACAGCGTCTCCGGCTTCAAGCGCTCGGCGACCGTCGTGAACGGGATCTCCAGCTTCGTCGTGACCCAGGCGCCGGCCAGGTCCCAGTTGGCCAGGTGGGGCAACGCCAGGACGACGCCCCTGCCCGCGGCGAGGCCGTCCGTCAGGAAGTGCAGGTCCTTGGGGTCGAAGCCGGCCCTGATCCGCTCGGCGCTCCAGGCAGGGAGCCGGAAGGACTCCATCCAGTAGCGCAGGTAGGAACGCATGCCCGCCCGGGACAGCTCGGCAAGGCGCTCGGGGGTGGCGTCCGGCACCACGCGCGCGTAGTTGCTCTCCAGCCGCCGCACGCCCTTGCCGCGCTGTTTCCAGGCGAGGTCGGCGATGGTCCGGCCCAGCCGTACGGCGACCGGCTCGGGGAGCGTCTTCACGGTGCTCCAGCCCAGCCCGTACAGGGCGTCCGACAGCCGCTCCCCGGCGCTCACTGCGCCGCCTCGCTCCCCTGGGAGGCGTTCGCGCCGTCCGGCCCGGCCTCCGCCTCGGCCTCGGCGGACTCCCGGCGGACCGTGACGACCCGCTGGATCAGCGTGACCAGACTGCCGACCGCGACGATCCACAGGGCGACCGGCAGCAGGTACTGGATGCCCGGGACACCGAACTTGTGCAGACCCGCGAACCCGGCCGCGACCAGTGAGACCACCAGCCGCTCGGCACGCTCGACGAGACCGTTCACGGCGACCGGCAGCCCGATCGACTCGCCTCGTGCCTTGGTGTACGACACCACCTGGCCGCTGGCCAGGCAGAAGATCGACACGGCGCACAGGACGTTGTCGTTGCCCAGGCCCGCGTACCAGAGGGCGAAGCCGCCGAAGATCGCGCCGTCGGCGACCCGGTCCAGCGTGGAGTCCAGGAAGGCGCCCCAGCGGCTGGAGCGGCCCAGCTGGCGGGCCATGTTTCCGTCGACCAGGTCCGAGAAGACGAACAGCGTGATGACGACCGTGCCCCAGAAGAACTCGCCCCTGGGGTAGAAGACCAGCGCGCCCGCGACCACTCCGGCGGTGCCGATGAGCGTGACCGTGTCGGGGCTGACGCCCCGCCGGATGAGAAACGCGGCGAACGGTGTGAGGACACGCGTGAAGAATGCACGCGCGTACTTGTTCAGCATGGCCTTCCCGACGGTCGGTGTCGCCGCGGCCCCTGCTGGCCTCCGGCTGGCCCATCGTAGTCACGCGCGCGCATGAACGACCGCCGGGCACCCGCACCGGTGACCGGATCGGGTACATGGCTCGCAACCGCCCCCCGGCGAGGCGATGGGCGTCCCTCGTATGGACGCAGCGTGACGGGAGTGGAAAGCTCGAAGGACCGCGGGCGTCGCCGGAGCCGCCAGTGCACGCGGTGCCGCGTGTCCGCGCCCACAGTGACCTCACCGTGCACGGGAGGCAAGGCCATGGGCGACAAGGCGCACACACACCCCGGGGCCGCCGGCAGGGCTACGGCGGCCGACCACCCCGCGTCCGTACGGAATGTGGTGCTGGTCGGCCACTCCGGATCGGGCAAGACGACTCTGGTGGAGGCTCTCGCGCTGACGGCGGGAGCGGTGAACCGGGCGGGCCGCGTGGAGGACGGCGGCACCGTCTCCGACTACGACGACATCGAGCACCGGCAGCAACGCTCGGTACAGCTCTCCCTGGTACCCGTCGAATGGAACGGTTTCAAGATCAATCTCCTCGACACCCCCGGATACGCCGACTTCGTCGGGGAGCTCAGGGCCGGTCTGCGCGCGGCGGACGCGGCCCTCTTCGTCGTCTCGGCCTCGGACGGGGTGGACGGCTCGACCCGGATGGTGTGGGAGGAGTGCGCGGCCGTCGGCATGCCGCGCGCCATCGTCATCACCCACTTGGAGGCGGCACGCGCGGATTTCTCGGAGATGACCCGGGTCTGCGCGGAGGCGTTCGGCGCCGACGACCCGGACGCCGTGCTCCCGCTGTACCTGCCGCTGCACGGCCCCGAGGGCCCCGACGGGCACGCGCCCGTGACCGGCCTGACCGGGCTGCTGTCGCGAAAGCTGTTCGACTACTCCACCGGCGAACGCAAGGAGTCCGAGCCGGGCGAGGACCAGCTGCCGGGGATCGAGGAGGCCCGCAACCGGCTCATCGAGGGGATCATCTCCGAGAGCGAGGACGAGACCCTCATGGACCGCTACCTCGGCGGTGAGCAGGTCGACGTCAAGACGCTGATCGAGGATCTGGAGCGGGCCGTCGCGCGCGGCGCCTTCTTCCCCGTCCTGGCCGCCGCCCCCGCGGCCGAGGGTGCCAGGCAGGGCCTCGGCACGGTCGAGCTCCTGGAACTGGTCACCGGCGGGTTCCCGACCCCGCTGGAGCGGGAGCAGCCCCTGGTGACCACGCCCGACGGGGAGCCACGCGAGCTGAAGCGGTGCGACCCCTCCGGGCCCCTGGTCGCCGAGGTCGTCAAGACCTCCTCGGACCCCTACGTCGGACGGATCTCGCTGGTCCGCGTCTTCTCCGGCACCCTGCGCCCCGACGAGACGGTGCACGTCTCCGGCCACGGACTGGCCGACCGGGGCCACGAGGACCACGACGTCGACGAGCGCGTCGGCGCCCTGTCCACGCCGTTCGGCAAACAGCAGCGCCCGGTCACCCACGTCGTCGCGGGCGATCTCGCGTGCGTGGCCAAGCTGAACCGCGCCGAGACCGGGGACACCCTGTCCGCCAAGGACGACCCGCTGCTGATGGCCCCGTGGGAGATGCCGGACCCGCTGCTTCCGCTCGCCATCCAGGCGCACAGCAAGCCGGACGAGGACAAGCTCAGCCAGGGTCTGTCCCGGCTGGTCGCCGAGGACCCGACCATGCGGCTGGAACAGAACCAGGACACCCACCAGGTGGTGCTGTGGTGCCTGGGCGAGGCCCACGCGGACGTCGCCCTGGAGCGGCTGCGCAGCCGGTACGGCGTCCAGGTCGACGTCGTACCGCACAAGGTCTCGCTGCGGGAGACGTTCGGCTCCAGGGCGGCCGGGCGCGGTCGGCACGTGAAGCAGTCCGGCGGGCACGGCCAGTTCGCCATCTGCGAGATCGAGGTGGAGCCGCTGCCCGGCGGCTCGGGCATCGAGTTCGTGGACAAGGTGGTCGGCGGTGCCGTGCCCCGGCAGTTCATCCCGTCGGTCGAGAAGGGCCTGCGGGCCCAGGCGGCCAAGGGGGTCGCCGCCGGATATCCGCTCATCGACGTCCGGTTCACGTTGCTGGACGGCAAGGCGCACTCGGTGGACTCCTCCGACGCCGCGTTCCAGACGGCGGGCGCGCTCGCCCTGCGGGAGGCCGCCGTCGACGCGAGGATCCATCTGCTGGAGCCGGTCGCCGAGGTCACCGTGCTGGTCGGCGACGACTACGTGGGTCCCGTGATGAGCGACCTGTCCGGGCGGCGCGGCCGGGTGGTCGGCACCGAACAGGTGGGCACCGGGCGGACCCTCGTACGGGCCGAGGTGCCGGAGATCGAGATCGGCCGCTACGCGGTCGACCTGCGGTCCCTCTCGCACGGCACCGCCCGCTTCAGCCGGTCCTACGTGCGGCACGAACCGATGCCGCCGCAGATCGCCGAACGCGTCCGCGAGGACGCCAAGGAGGGCTGAGCGCTCCCTGGAACCGCAGCGCACCTGCGGGCCACTGCCCCGTCGGCGGGCGGCTTCGGCCGTCCGCCGACGAATGTCGGTCCCTGCCGATACGCTGGTGCGGTGATCAACACGCATACACGTGATCACCATGTGTCCTGATCAACAGGTGTGCGGACCAAGGAAGTCGGGAAGGCCGCAGGAGCGGGGCCGCGGCGATCGGGGGCGGGAATGTCGGTGGGAACGGAGTGGGACGGGCCACAGGTGCCCATCTCGGGGGACGAGAGCCAGGCGGCCACGTTCGCCCTGGCCTCGGCGGCCTATCGGGACAGTGACGTCACGGACATACTCAAGGCCAACGGCGAATGGCACGAGTCGACCGTCAAGGACGGTGTGTTCTCCCTGCTCAAGCCGAATCTCGGCGAGGCGTTCTCGCGGGCCGTGGTCGACCGTATGCTCGCCCCCGGCCGCGCCGCGCTCATTCAGTCGTTCGGCACGGAACCTCAGGTCGTCGTCGAGCACTGCCTCGCGGCGAACACCATCCGCCGGGACCGCGACAACCGGCTGACCGCCGTGATGGTGTTGTGCGGCCTGCTCTTCCTGCCCGGACTCCTGGTCTGGCTGCTCGTCTTCCAGATCCGCTCCACCATCGCCAAGCTCAACGACAGGCGGGCCGGCGCCCTGGGCACCACCCTGCTCGTGGCGGTGGGCGCGCTCACCGCGCTCTTCCTGGTACGCATGCCGTTCCACGGGTTCTGGGCCTGGTACGGACGTGCGGCGGCGGTGGCCCCGGTGCTGGGCTGGTTCTGGGCCAAGCGCATCTGCGAGCAAACCGCCCATGACCTGCGCGGACGGTGGGCCGGTCTGCTCGCCGGCAGTAGCGTCGGCGCCAAGATCCCCGAGTCGGTGCCCAGCAGCCCCGCCCAGACCGCCGCCGAGCAGTTGCGCCAGTCCCTGGCCAAGCTCAGCGCCGAGCAGCAGTCGAACTCCGTCTTCTACGCCGGGCCGAAGGGCATACTCGGCATGGGCACCCGCTGGGGCGCCTGGCAGCTGGCCGAGGACCTGGTCCCGGCCGACCCGTCCCGGGAGATCCACCCGTTCCGCAGCTGGGACGTCATCCGCGCCATCCATGACCAGCTGAGGATGCTGGAGCGCGGCCCGCTGAACACCGGAGGCTTCCCGAAGGCCTCGATACGGCACTGGATCGTCACACCGATCGGCGAGAACGCCACGGCCGTCTCCCGGCCGGAGGGCACCGACGTCGAGGCGTACCAGGTCAAGTCGCACGCCATACAGGACATCTGCAACAAGCAGCAGTTCGGCAGCGGCGACCGGCACTACCTCGGGGTCCAGTGGACGCTGTGGGACGGCCAGCTGATCATCACCATGCTGATCACGGTGACCGTGCTGCACGAGACGCTGCGCATCGAGGTGACCGGGCATGCGCTGGGGCCGGTGCACTCCCTGTTCACCTCGAAGCCCGAGGCGCCGACGAAGTCGGTCCCGAAGTCCCTGAAGCCCTGGGAGTCGCGCACGATCAAGCTGCCCCTGGTCAATGCCGACGAGGTGGTGCGGCTCACCGCGCGGGCGCCGCTCACCTGGTACCCGCCGCTGCTGAACTGGCTCGGCGGCACGCTCGCGCTGCCCGAGCCGTTCGGGCTGCGGCACGTGTGGGCGGACAAGCCGTGGCGCCACCGTTTCATGGCCGACGACGCACTGCGCGCCGCCACGCCGGTCCTCCGGGTGGTGCACTCGGCGGCGATCCGGGTGCTGCGCGAGAACGGCGTGGACGTGGAGAAGTTCGGGGCGCGGTCGGCGTTCCTCAGCGGGCAGGTACAGGACCCGACCCCCAAGAAGGCAGACCTCTACGAGGCGTAGTCCCCGGGGGCTGCCGCCCCCGGGACCACCTTCGCCGTCACACGGCCGGCCAGGCCTCCGCGAGCATCTTCCGGGTGTCCGCGAGCAGCTGCGGCAGCACTCGCGTGTGGCCGACCACCGGCATGAAGTTCGTGTCGCCGCCCCAGCGGGGCACGATGTGCTGGTGGAGGTGGGCGGCGATACCGGCGCCCGCCACGGCGCCCTGGTTCATGCCGATGTTGAAGCCCTGCGCGCCGGAGGCGGTGCGCAGGGCCGTCATCGCCTGCTTGGTCAGCTCGGCCAGTTCCATGGTCTCCGGGACGGTGAGCTCCGTGTAGTCCGCGACATGGCGGAACGGCACGGTCATCAGGTGACCACCGTTGTACGGGTAGAGGTTGAGCACCGCGTACACATGCTCACCGCGCCGGACGACCAGCCCGTCCTCGTCCGTCATGGCCGGGATGGCGCAGAAGGGACAACCGTCGCCGGCTCCTGGGCCGGTGGGCTTGTTCTCGCCCTGGATGTAGGCCATCCGGTGGGGTGTCCACAGGCGCTGGAACGCGTCCTGCGTCCCCACTCCGATCTGCTGCTCCGGCTCACTCGTCATGCAAGGCAGCATATGGCTTCGCCCGATCGCGGCGTGTCGCCGGGGCTCGGGCGAAGCGGTCCGGGGCGAAGCTGTGGCCATGGACGACGACAGCCGTACGGCCCGCTGGGAGCGGCGGGTGGGCTACCCGCTGGGTGTGGCGTCCCTGGTGTACCTCGGCTCGTACGCGGTGTGGGTCCTCGGGGAGGGCCTGCCCGAGCCCCTGCCCGACCTGTCCCTGGCGGTGATGGCCGGGTGCTGGGCACTGTTCGTCATCGACTACGCGGTCCGCTGGCACCTGAGCGGGGAGGGGCTGGGCTTCGTCCGCCGGCACTGGCTGGACACGGTGGTCGTGCTGCTGCCCCTGCTGCGTCCGGTACGGATCGCGCGGGTCTACGACGCCTTGCAGGAGCGCCGACCGGGACGGCCCCGAAGGTCCCTGCAGGCGCGGGTGATGCTGTACGCGGGGCTGTCGGCGGTACTGCTCGGCTTCGCGTCCTCGCTCTCGGTCTACCGCTACGAGCGGACGGCCCCGGGCACCACGATCCACACCTTCGGCGACGCGTTGTGGTGGGCGGCTTCCACCCTGTCGACCGTGGGCTACGGCGACGCGGTCCCGGTGACGCTGCCGGGACGGCTGGTCGCGGTCGTCCTGATGGGCTGCGGGCTGGCCCTGCTCGGCGCGGTGACGGGGTCGTTCTCCTCATGGCTGGTCGAGCGGTTCACCCGGGACGAGGACGAGGAGAGGCCCGCGGGGGACTGAAGTTCCTCGCGGGCCTCTCCTCGGACGTGGACGTCAGACCTGCGCCCGCTCCTCCACGACCTTCGCGATCTTGGCGATGGCCTCGTCGAACGGGATGCCGTTCTCCTGCGAGCCGTCGCGGTAGCGGAAGGACACGGAGCCGCCTGACATGTCCTCGTCGCCCGCGATGACCATGAAGGGCACCTTCTGCTTCTGGGCGTTGCGGATCTTCTTCTGCATGCGGTCCGAGGAGGAGTCCACCTCGACCCGCAGGCCCTGCCTCTTCGCGGCGGCCGCGAACTTCTCCAGGTACTCGACGTGCGCGTCCCCGATCGGGATGCCGACCGCCTGGACGGGGGCGAGCCACGCCGGGAAGGCGCCCGCGTAGTGCTCGAGCAGTACGGCGAAGAACCGCTCGATCGAGCCGAAGAGGGCACGGTGGATCATCACGGGGCGCTGCTTGGAGCCGTCCGGGCCGGTGTACTCCAGGTCGAAGCGCTCCGGCAGGTTGAAGTCGAGCTGGATGGTCGACATCTGCCAGGTGCGGCCGATCGCGTCCTTGGTCTGGACGGAGATCTTCGGCCCGTAGAAGGCGGCGCCGCCCGGGTCGGGCACGAGCGGGAGGCCCTGCTTCTCGGCGACCTGCCGGAGGGTCTCCGTGGCCTCCTCCCAGACCTCGTCGGAGCCGACGAACTTCTCCGGGTCCTTGGTGGAGAGCTCCAGGTAGAAGTCGGTCAGGCCGTAGTCACGGAGCAGTCCGAGGACGAAGGTGAGCGTCTTGTCGAGCTCCTCCGACATCTGCTCACGGGTGCAGTAGATGTGCGCGTCGTCCTGCGTGAAGCCCCGGGCGCGGGTCAGGCCGTGCACGACGCCCGACTTCTCGTACCGGTACACGGTCCCGAACTCGAAGAGGCGCAGCGGCAGTTCACGGTAGGAGCGGCCGCGCGCGTCGAAGATCAGGTTGTGCATCGGGCAGTTCATGGGCTTGAGGTAGTAGTCCACGCCCTCGTCGAGCTGCATGGGCGGGTACATGCCGTCGGCGTACCAGTCCAGGTGGCCCGAGGTCTCGAAGAGCTTCCCCTTGGTCGCGTGCGGGGTGTAGACGAACTCGTAGCCCTCCTCCTCGTGCCGGCGGCGCGAGTAGTCCTCCATCACGCGACGGACGATGCCGCCCTTGGGGTGGAAGACGGCGAGGCCGGAGCCGATCTGCTCCGGGATGGAGAACAGGTCGAGCTCGTTGCCCAGCTTGCGGTGGTCGCGCTTCTCGGCCTCGGCGAGGAAGTCCAGGTACGTCTTCAGCTCGTCCTTGGACGGCCAGGCGGTGCCGTAGATGCGCTGGAGCATGGGGTTCTTCTCGCTGCCGCGCCAGTAGGCGGCCGCGTTGCGCATCAGCTTGAACGCCGGGATGTTCCGGGTGGAGGGCAGGTGGGGACCGCGGCAGAGGTCCTTCCAGCACAGCTCGCCGGTCTTGGCGTCCAGATTGTCGTAGATGGTCAGCTCACCGGCGCCGACCTCGACGTCCGCGCCGTCGGCGCCATCCTGAACGGAGGCGGACCCCTTGAGGCCGATCAGCTCCAGCTTGTACGGCTCGTCGGCGAGCTCCTCACGGGCGGCGTCGTCGGTGACGACACGGCGGGAGAACTTCTGCCCCCGCTTCTGGATCTCCTGCATCTTCTTCTCGATGGCCTTGAGATCCTCGGGCGTGAACGGCTTCTCGACGTCGAAGTCGTAGTAGAAGCCGTCCTTGACGGGCGGGCCGATGCCCAGCTTCGCCTCGGGGAAGAGCTCCTGCACGGCCTGCGCCATGACGTGCGCGGTGGAGTGGCGCAGGATGTTCAGGCCGTCCTCGGAGGAGATCTCGACGCCCTCGACACTCTCGCCGTCCTGGACCTGGTAGGTGAGGTCCTTGAGCTCGCCCCCGATCCGCGCGGCGATGACCGAGCGCTCGCCGGCGAACAGCTCGGCGGCCGTAGTGCCCGGCGTCACCACGCGCTCTTCCCGCTCGGAATCGCGTTGGATGATCACACGGACGTCTGACACCGGTCTCTCCTGACTGAAGGTGGATGCGGCGCCATACCAGGAGCGCGCGCATTACGCGATCGTACCGACCCCGGACGGTCGAGCGCGAAACGGTTATCCCCGGTCCTCGGCCCCGCAGGACTCCTCGAAGAAGCCGGCCTTCTCGGCGGTCTCGTGCAGTGACTTCAGCAGCCGGTCGCGCTCGGCGTCGTCCACCCGCACCGGTACCACCCCGCAGGCGCCGGTGAGCCTGCGGAAGCCGCCCCGGCTCTCCAGCCGCCCCTGCACCCGCACCGGCAGCCCGACGAGGTGGGCGTGCCCGGCGGTGCGGTAGGCCTCCTCGTCCACGGTCACTTGCACGTACGGCACCTCCGCGCCGTCGATCACCCGCAGGCGTACGGCGCCCTCGCCCCGCGGCCCCGACCTGCGCATGCGGACCACCGTCCCGGTGATCCGCACCGCGACCGAGGGCTCCTCGCGCAGATAGCGGGCCCCGGCCTCGCGCAGGGCGGGCAGGTCGCCGGGCGAGAACTCGACGGGTTCCGCGGAGGCCGCGCAGCCCTCGGGGACGCCGGCGGCCGGCGCCCACTCCACGGTGATCCGGGCGCCCTCGGTGCCGCACACGAGGGCGACGAGGGCATCGGTCAGCTCACGGCTGACGCCCGCCTCGACGGCGCCGTCGAAGGCGTCCATGCCGCCGGTGGCCCGCTGGTAGTCGATGGCCTCGCGGGTCGCGTACAGAGCCTGGTGGAGGCGGACGGCGAGGGGGCGTGCGGTGCCGACGGGGGCGAAGGCGGTGAGGGCGCGGCCCGAGGCGGCCGGACCGACGAGGACGTCGTCCAGCAGCGCGGCGGCCGAGCGCCGGTGCCGGGCGCCGTGGTAGCCGGCTCGCGCCCGGGTGGCGAGTGCGGCCGCGAGGAGCGTCTGGCGGGCGGCGGTGCGCAGCCGTTCCTCGACGGTCCAGGGGGCGGCGCCCGCGGGCCCGCTCGGCACGTCCCGCCCCCAGTGGATCTCATCGCTGGGCATGGCGAGGGCGAGGAGCACCTCGCGGGCGGAGGGCGTGCCGCTGCGGGCGAGGGCGAACAACGCCTCGCCGAGCAGGTCGTCGCTGTCGGGGAGGGCCCGGTTCTCGGGCACGAGCAGGCTGGTGCCGTTGCCGCCCGGTCCGGGCGGGGTCCAGCGGCCGTAGCGGCCGGCTGCTCCGCCGCGCCGCTGCCAGCCGTGCCGGTGCAGCAGGGCGCCCAGCACGGCCGGGTCGACGTCGGCGGGCTCGGGGGGACGGTCCCAGGGGGCGGCGGCAGGGGCGTCCGGGTGCGGCCCGGGCTGCCGTGGGGGCTCGCCCAGGGGGCGGTGCGTCATGGTCTGCCTCCTGTCCCGGCCCGCGTCATGATCTCGCAGAGCGCCCGGTCGTCGAAGATGCGCGAGGTCGGTATCCGCACGGTGGTCCGGTGCCGTCCGGTGACGGGGTGGCCGGCGAGGTTGATCCAGTAGCAGCAGTGTCTGAGGTCGAGGCGGTCGTGGCCGGCGCGCAGCCAGTCGTCCTGGGACCGCGGCACGAGCATGACGACCAGGATCTTGTGCACCGTGACCGGTGTGCGGGCGAGTTTGCGCAGGTGGTCGTTGTCGAGGGTGAAGGAGAAGAAGCGGCCCGGGGGGTTGGGCGCGATCTGGTACGTGCACTTGAGCTGCACCTTGATGGTCACCTCGTCGTCGACGGTGTGCCCGGGCGCGCTGTGGCTGACGTGCCAGTCGATGCCGTTGTCCGGGAACGGCTGCGACAGCGAGCAGCCCGCCGCCGCGGCGACCGCGTGCAGATAGCCGACCTGCAGTGTCTCCATGCAGGCGGTGGTGGCGAGGGTGCCGCGAAGGGGGCCCGTGTGTGCGGGCAGCAGCCCGCCCCGCTCGGGCTGCGCTATCGCCATGACCAAGAGCCTTCCGCGCCAGGTGTTTCCCCGTTGCGGGCCGCTGAACTGCAAAGACCCGTACTCGTGTTGTGTCCTTCCGGCGTACGGCGCAAACAGCCCGGGTATCACCAAACAGGCAGAAGACGGTATGTCAGCTGCCTTCGTAGGGTGAGGAGTTGTGGTCGTATGACGTGCTGGTACGAGGGGCCGCTGGCCGCCTTCGACACGGAGACGACGGGCGTGGACGTCGAGACCGACCGGATCGTGTCGGCCGCGGTCGTCGTCCAGGACGCCCCGGGCACCCGGCCCCGGGTGAAGCGCTGGCTGGTGAACCCGGGTGTCCCGGTGCCCGAGGCGGCGACGGCGGTGCACGGGCTGACGGACGAGCAGCTGCGGCGTGACGGCCGCTGGCCGGCGCCGGTGATGTACGAGATAGCCGAGGAGCTGGCGGAGCACGCCGCGCTGGGCCGTCCGCTGGTGGTGATGAACGCGCCGTTCGACCTCACGCTGCTGGACCGGGAGTTGCGCCGGCACCGGGCGTCCTCACTGGACCGCTGGTTCGAGGCTTCGCCGCTGCGGGTGCTGGACCCGCGGGTCCTCGACAAGCACCTCGACCGCTACCGCAAGGGCCGCCGGACCCTGACGGACCTGTGCGGCCACTACGGCGTGACCCTGGACGGCGCGCACGACGCGGCGGCGGACGCGGTGGCGGCGCTGGAGGTGGTACGAGCCGTGGGGCGCCGTTTCGCGACCCGGCTGGAGCGGCTGTCCCCCGCCGAGTTGCACACCCTCCAGGCGAACTGGCACGCGGCACAGGCCCGCGGTCTGCAGGCGTGGTTCGCACGCAGCGGCTCGGAGGAGACGGTCAGCACGGACTGGCCGCTGCGGCCGGACCTGCCGGCGGCGGCCTGAGAGGTGGGGCGCAGCACCCTCGCTGGAAGCGGAAAGGCCGGTCCGCATGTGCGGACCGGCCTTCTCCCGGTGGGCGATACTGGGTTCGAACCAGTGACCTCTTCGGTGTGAACGAAGCGCTCTCCCACTGAGCTAATCGCCCGGGAACGCACTGAACAATACAGGTCCCCGCGGGCTTCCTTCAAACCGCTTCCAGGTAGCGCCGCAGTCCGCGCCGTCCGGCCCTCATCATCAGCCGGTGGTTGGCGCGGAAGACGGGGCGTCCCGGCACGGCGAGCCGCCTGAGCAGCGGCTTGGTCACGTCGACGACCTGGTCGTAGCGCGCGAGCGTCCCCCGCCCTGCGGGCGTGACCGTCCAGCGCGCCCGGCCCTCGATGTCCCCGGACACGGCGACCTGCAGAACTCCGGCGCCCGGGTCGCGGCGCGTCTCGCGGGCGGTGAAGGTCATGTCGTACGGCAGGAAGGAGCGAATGGTGAGAACCCCGGTGCCGCCGTCGAGTCGGGTGACCGAACGCACCTGCGGCCACCAGCGGGGGTAGTCCTCGGGTCGCTCGAGCGCCGCGTACACCGCGGCCGGCGGGGCGGGCAGGGGCCAGAGGCTGGTGAAGCGGTAGTGGGTCCAGTCCATGGACCGTGTCTTCCCCGGTCCGCCCCGGCCAGGCTCGGCCGACTGAGTACGCGTACTCATGCACCGTGTGGTGACGCGGCCCACACTCGGGGGACGAGCGCCGCCGCCCGTGCGACGGCGCTCCCCCGTCACGTCCTACGAGGGCACCGCGTCCTACGAGGGCATCCTGTCGCCCAGCAGGGCCAGGTTCTCGATGGCCGCGAGGCCGTAGAGCGCGGTGTCGTTGGTGGACACCCAGCTCGCCTCGCTGCCGGGGACGAGGGTGGCGGGGCCGCTCAGCTTCTCCGTCTTCCACGGCGAGGACTCGGTGTAGCCGTCGGAGGCGTAGAACTTGGTCCAGGCGCGCTGGGCGAGCGTCTGGTCACCGGTCTGCACGGCGGCGTACGCGTCGAGGCGCGAGTGGCCCTGGAAGAGCAGCAGGGTGCCGAAGTCGGAGCCGTAGCGGGCTTTCTGCTCCGCCTTGGTGGCGTTGAAGTACCGGCAGTAGTCGAGGTAGACCTGCTTGAACTTCGGCATGTCGACCAGGTGGATCAGTTCGGCGCACAGCTCGTTCAGGCCGAAGACGGCCGACAGGTGGGACACGGAGACCACCGGGGTGTCCGCGACGGCGAACTCGCCGGTGTCCAGGTCGTACAGGCCGCTGCCCTGGACGAAGCCGTTGGGCTGGGCGGCGATGCCCTCCATGGTGGACAGCACCCGTGCCTTGGCCTTCTCCCACTTGGGTCCCCTGCGTTCCCACTCGGTCAGCCAGGCCGACACCAGTCCGCTCCAGTCCGTGCCGAAGCCGATCGACAGGGCGTGCCGGTCGGGGGTGTAGGGGGTGGTCCGCACCTTTCGCTGCGGGTCGAGGACGAGGAATGTCTCGTCGGAGTCGATGTTGGCGTGCATGAGGTCGCCGACGCGTTCGTCCGCGGTGAGGAAGTAGTAGAAGCGGCGGTAGGTGGTGTTGGCGATGCGCTGCTGCTTGGCGCTGTCGGCGAAGTGCTGCACACCGTGCCGCGTGCCGAGTCCCGCCCACTCGCCGATGTGGTAGACGTCCACCTCGCCGGTGTGCCGGGTCATGGCCTCGGCGAAGCGGAAGATGTCGGACCGGCCGCTTCTCAGATACGCGTACCAGAGCCACAGGTCGGGCGAGAGCTCGGAGTTGTCCCAGGCGTAGCCGCCGATGTCGTAGCGCCACACGTGCCGGGCGGAGTCGTAGGTGTGCATGATGTCGCCGTAGTCCCAGAAGCCGTACCAGCGGCGCTGCTCCACCTGGTCCCGGTAGTAGGTGAAGAGGAAGTCGAGGTGGTCCTCGATCTTCGCCTTGGCGGCGGTGGAGCGGTCGGGCTCGGAGTAGAGGCCGGGGCCGAAGACCTTGGCCTTGATGAGCTGCTTGGGCGGGGCGGCCAGCTGCGGCAGCACGCGTACGGCGTTCACCTGCTCGGCCAGGGTGTCGGCGCTCGGGGTGGCGTCGTTGGCCCAGAAGAGCAGTTCGGAGGTGCGGGCGATGCCGTACGGGGTGCCGAACTTCGGCTCGTAGTCCTCGTAGGTGATGTTGAGGCCCTCGAGTTGTTCGGCGTAGGTGTCCTGGCCCATGCCGTCGTGGTAGAAGCGCAGGTCCATGGGCTGGGCCTCGGGTGACCAGAGCCAGAGGGTGACGGTGGCCTCGTCGGTGTGGGCGTCGCGGATGTCGAGCTGGGCGGGGAACTTCTCCCAGAAGTCGCGCAGTCCGAAGGAGAGTCCGCCGCTCGCCCCGCCGACGTAGCCGAATCCGGAGGCCCGTCCGCCGCCGCCGGCGCCGATCCAGCCGTAGCCCTTCTTGGTGCGCTTGCGCAGGGTGAAGCCGTCGGCGGAGAGCTGGGAGAGGGTGTAGTCGCCCCAGTGCGGGACGTACTGCAGGCGGCTGGTGACCCGCTGGTCCCAGGTGGAGGGGTCGGGCAGCTTCTTCCCCTCGTACTGGGCGGCCTGCACGGCGGCGCCGGGGTCGCGGCGCAGTCCGGTGATGCCCTGGACGGCCTCGCGCAGCAGGCCGGTGCCCTCGCCGCCGATCCGGATGTGCCGGTCGTAGGCGGCGTCCCGCATCGGCACGGAGAAGCGGACGCCGAGCCCTCGGATGAAGTCCCCGCCGGCCTTGCCGGGCTCCAGGGTGCCGTCGTAGGTGATGGTGTGCACCATACGGAAGGAGTCGGCGCCGGCGTAGAAGTAGAGGCGGAGGGAGAAGGGCAGCCAGCCGCGGCCGCCCCTGCGGTGCTTGCCGTCGATGCGGACGACGGCGCGGACCGGCCCCTCCTGCTCGACCGTGACCGAGGAGATCGCGCCGTCGAAGCGCTCGGTGCGCACCGAGCCCTGGTCCTCGTCCTCGATCTCGGGCTGGCGGATGAGCACCAGCCGGCCGTTCTTCGCGATCTCCGTCGACCCCCGGGTGACCGACTTGACGATGGTGGAGCCGTTCTTGCCGATCCGCACGGTGATGACGCCGGTCGACACGTCGACGGTGCCGCCGCTCTTGTCGACGGTGACCTTCTTGCCGGGGGCCTCGGGGGTGCCGGCCCGGAGGGTGAGCCTGCCGGTGCCGGAGCTCACCGCGTGGGCCGTCCACTTGAGTGAGCCGTCGGGCCAGTGGGCGAGCGGCCAGGACTGCACGGGCACGGCCGTGCCGTCGGCGTCCGTGACGGCGAAGGTCTGGTCCTCCTGGTACGCGCCCATCGGCCAGGGCACGCCGACGGTGGAGCCGGGCGCGGCGCCGAGGCCGCCGTCCTCCAGCCAGTCGAGCGTCACCGGGTCGGGGTCGGCGGCCGCGCCGCTCGGCGCCGCCTGCGCGTCCTGGGCCCCCAGCGCCCAGCTGAACCGGGCCGCGGCTCCGGCGACGGCGGCCGCCTTGAGGAGGGACCTGCGGGGAATGGGCGACATGGCTTTCCTTTCACACGCGGTGCGGTGGTCAGGGACATGACATAGACGGGGGCACCGGGACGCCCGGCGATGCGCGGCACCGCCGGTCAGCGCTGCCGGTACCGTTCCTCCACGGCGACGGCCGCCGCCGCGACGGCCCCCAGCACGGGGACCGCCAGCGGTGCGATGAGCAGGGCGGAACAGGCGACGAGTACCGTTCCGCCGACGAGCAGGAAGGATCCGGCCGGGTCGAGGACCGTACGCCGGCCGGCCGCGGCGAGCAGGGTCCGCCAGGTGGCGCCCGGGACCCAGACCGCCGCCGCGCGCATCGCGGCGACGGCGGTGCCGAGCAGCGCGAACAGCCCGACCGCCCCGACGAGCGGGCCACCGGGCAGCCCGGCCCGCACCGCCTGGACATCCACCCACCCCAAGGCCGCGGCGACCCAGCCGGCGAGCCCCACGGCCCAGCCGCCGCGTACGGCCGCCCGGAAGTCCCGGGCGAACTCCCGCCAGCCTCCGCCCTGGTGGGTGGTACGGCGTCGCAGGTGCCGGGCACCGGCGGCGAACGCGGCCGGACAGGTGACGACCCCGAGCGAGGCGACCGCGATCCACACGCCGGTCAGCAGGCACTCGGCGAAGATCCCGAACCTTCCCCAATCCCTCGGCTCCGCTCGGGCCGGGGAGGCCCCTGTGGCGAGCACGGACTCCTTGCGCGCCTTCGCGCGTACCTCGGCCATCGGTCCCCCTCAGCCCTTCAGTCCGGAGGTCGCCATGCCGTCGATGAGGTACCGCTGGAAGGCGAGGAAGAACAGCAGCACCGGCAGCAGCGCGACCAGCGACATGGCGATCATCCCGCCGTAGTTGGCGGCCACACCGTCGGAGTCGCGGAACATCATCAGGCCGAGGGAGACCGTGTACTTGCCGGGCTCGTTGAGGTAGATCAGTGGGCCCAGGAAGTCGTTCCAGGCGTTGATGAAGGTGAAGATCGCACTGGTGATGAGCGCCGGGCGGCACAGCGGCAGCACGATCGACCAGTAGATGCGCAGATGCCCGCAGCCGTCCAGCCGGGCCGCCTCGTCGAGCTCCCGGGGCAGGTTGCGCATGAACTGCACCATGAGGAAGACGAAGAACGCCTCGGTCGCCAGGTACTTGCCGATCAGCAGCGGGGTGTAGCTGTTGATCCAGCCCAGTTTCTGGAACATGACGTACTGCGGGATGAGCAGCACATGGTACGGCAGCAGCAGCGTGCCGATCATCAGGCTGAACAGCAGGTTCCGGCCCGCGAACCTGATCCGTGCGAAGGCGTAGGCGGTCAGTGAGCAGGAGATCAGGATGCCGACGACGGAACCGAGCGCGTAGAACAGGGAGTTCTCGAAGAAGGTCCAGATCGAGATGTCGGCTATGCCGTCGGCGAGGCCCTTGAAGTTGCTCAGGATCGGATGGGACGGGAACAGCTGGAGGCTGTTGATGATGTCCTTGCTGGGCTTGAACGAGGCACCGAGGACCCAGACGACGGGATAGAGGATGACGGCGAGGATCAGCAGGGCGCCGACGTGCCAGATCAGTGACCCGGTCCGCCTGCGGTTCATCCCGGCGCCCAGGGACTTGGTGGTGGTCGCACTCATCGGGCGTCCTCCTCGTAGTGCACCCACTTCTTCTGGGACCAGAAGAGAACGGCCGTCACCAGGGCGACGGCGAGCAGCAGCATCCAGGCCATCGCCGACGCGAAGCCCATCTGGGAGTTCTTGAAGCCCTGCTGGTACAGGTAGCAGGTGTAGACGAGCGTGGCGTCGGCCGGACCGCAGTACGTGTTGGAGACCACGTACGCCGAGCCGAAGATCTGGAACGAGTGGATGGTCTCCAGGAGCACGTTGAAGAACAGCACCGGGGAGATCATCGGCAGGGTGATGTTCCAGAACCGGCGGAAGGGCCCGGCGCCGTCCATCTCCGCGGCCTCGTACAACTCCCTCGGCACCTGCTTGAGCCCGGCCAGGAAGATGACCATCGGGGCTCCGAACTGCCAGACGGTCAGCGCCACCAGGCAGTACAGGATCCAGTCGGCGTTGCCGACCCAGCCGCCGACATGGAAGCCGAGGGCGGACTGCACACGGTCCACGACGGCGTCGTCGGAGAACAACGACCGCCAGACGAAGCCGACGGAAACACTCGCGCCGATCAGCGAAGGCGCGTAGAACGCGGCCCGGTAGAAGGCCTGCCCGCGCCGGCTCTGCGCGAGCAGCAGGGCGACCCCGAGCGCGAGCAGCAGCTTCAGCGGGGTGCCGATGATCACGTACTTGGCCGTCACCTCGACCGACTTCTGCCACCGCGGATCGTCGAACATCTTGGTGAAGTTGTCGAAGCCGACCCACTTGGGGGCGTTGAAGAGGTTGTAGTCCGTGAACGCGAAGTAGAGGGAGGCGATCATGGGGCCGGCGGTCAGGAACAGGAAGCCCGCGATCCACGGGGACATGAACAGATAGCCGGCGAGATTCTCCCGGCGCCCCCGGCGCTGTCGGGCGGCGGGGGCGGTGGCGCGGGCCTTCCGGGCGGTCGGAGCGGAGTCCTTGACGAGAGTCACAGGGGTTCCCATCGGGCTTGTCAGGCCTGGAAGGCGGCCTCGGCCTCGGTGAAGAACTGCTTCACCGCGTCCGAGACCTTGGTCTTGCCCTGGCCGAGGTCACCGCCTATGCGCAGGAAGGCGGCCTCGGTGGTGTCGGCGCCGGAGGGGTGCGGGGTGATCGTGCCGAGCACCCCGGCCTTGGCCGTGTCGTCCTCGTACTGCGCGATCTCCTTGTTCACGGCGTCGGTCGGCTTGAAGGCCTGGTACTGCTCGGTGCTGGCCAGGATGCCGCGGTCGTAGCCCATGATCTTGCCGACCTCGGGGTCGTGGACCATGAAGTCGATGAACTGGGCGACCTCCTTGGGATGCGAGGTGTGGGCCGAGGCGCTCAGCATCAGGGAGGCGAGGTACTGGCCCGTGTGCTTGCCGTCGGTCGTGGGGATCGGTGCCAGGCCGTAGGTGCTGTTGCCCTCGGCCGTGTACCGGACGGTGAAGTTGTCCCAGGTGAACTCCGAGGCGCCGTGGCGGGCGGAGAGCGAGGACTTGGGCATGTCCTGCTGGACGATCTTGGGGTCGGTGACGATGCCGGCCTTGACGCGGTTGTAGCCGTCCGTCCACCACTCCGTCAGGTCGGCTTGGTCGAAGCCGAGGCCGTCCTTGGTGAAGAACGCCTTGCCGTTCTGCCGGAGGTAGAGGTCGTACAGGTACATGATGGCGAAGTAGCCCGTGTCCCCCGGCACTTTGGTCTTGTCGTGGACGGTCTTCAGCGCCTTGAAGTACTCGTCCCAGGTCCAGCCCTCCTGCGGCTCGACGCCCGCCTGCTGGAAGAGCTTCTTGTCGATGACCAACGCCATGGTGTTGGAGCCGACCGGGACGCCGAGCTGCTTGCCGTCGACCTCGCCCACCTTGGTGACACCCGCGCGGAAGTGATCCAGGCTCAGATTGCCGGCCTGGATCTGGGACTTGAGGTCGAGGAGAATGCCCCTCTTGTCGTACTTCCGAAGAAACGTGACGGCGTTCTGGAAAACGTCCGGGGGATTTCCGCCGGCGGCCTGCGTCTGGACCTTCTCCCAGAACGATTGATACGTCTGAAAGTCGGTCTTGACCTTGATCTTCGGATGCTTCTTCTCGAAGAGCGCGATGGTTTGATTGATCTTTTTCGCCCGCTCCTCGGCACCCCACCAGGAGTAACGGATCGTAACCGTCCCGTCCCCGGATCCGCTGTCGCCCCCGCAGCCCGTCGTGGCGGCCAGCCCGAGCGCGGCCGCCCCCGCCCCGGCCGCCTTCAGGATCGTACGCCTCTCAACATTCTTGCCAGTCACCACTGTTGGGCCTCCCCGCAGCCTCGTGAGCAGTCATGAATCGTTTCAAGTAAGCGCTTGCTGGCACAAGGTACGGAGGGGTCCGGGGTGCGTCAATGATTCGGACAGGATTTTCTTGGGCGGGCGCCCGCGGGGATCGGCACTCCGGAGCGGACGAGCCGGGGACCTCGCAGGTGAGAGCGTCGAAGGGAGGGTGCGGGCGACGGAAGGCGGCGACGGAAGCCGCAGCGCCGGTCAGCGGACCCGGCGGCCCCGCGGTTCACGCGCGCGCCGTTCGACGTCCGCCGCGCCCACCGGACGACTCGGATCACACCGGACCCATAGCCCACAACGTGCGGCAACCGGAGGAAATGATCTCGAACCACCCTCGTCGGCGCAGGCGGCGCGGTCCAGTGGTGACCCGTTCCGCCGAAGGCGCCCCGGCCGGACCACGCGGCCGGGGGCGCACGACCGCGGCCCACCTGCGATGTCGCAGATGGGCCGTCGGTTCCGGGTGGTGGGCGATACTGGGTTCGAACCAGTGACCTCTTCGGTGTGAACGAAGCGCTCTCCCACTGAGCTAATCGCCCGGGCGCAGGAAGAACATTACCCGATCCGGCGAGCACGTCCGACCACGGGCGGGGCCGGCCGCGGCCACCCGGCCCTGGCCGGCGGAGCCGACCGACCCGGCCCCGAACCGGGTCACTGAGCGCCGATCTTCCAGGGCATCACGAAACCGAACTTCCACAGGTAGATCCCGAGCAGCACACCGACGACCACCAGCCCGACCGAGGTCAGGACGATGTTCCGGCGGCGCACCTTCGGGTCGAGTGCCCGCTGCGCGGCCTCGGTGACCTTGCGCTTGGTCCAGCGGAGCACCAGCTGGGCCCAGACGAACTCGGTCGCCCAGACGGCCATGCCACCGAAGATCACGACCCAACCCGGCCCGGGCAGCGGCAGCATGACGATCCCCGCCGCCACGACCGCCAGCCCGACGACGAAGACGCCGACCTGCCAGCTCAGGTGCAGTGCACGCCGGGCCTTGATGAAATCCGGTGCCCTCGATCCGAGTCCCCGCTCGTCCCGCGCCCCGTCCCTCATCTCCTCCGCCTCGTCCGACGCCACGGCAACCCCGCCAGGCTCGTTACTCCCCGTATTCATACGACCAAACCCTACCGGAGCGAAACCAATCACCGGAATGGGCGTACGTCCCAGACCCGCACTCGGCCGGAAGAGTTACGTAAACACACGCAAAACACTCAGAGGGGTTTACAACGGCACCGTAGGTGGCATGTCGATTTCGCCGACGTGCGAATCCCCGAGCGCACACTGAGCGAAAGGCCCTGGCGCTTATGAACACCACGGTCAGCTGCGAGCTGCACCTGCGCCTCGTTGTGTCGAGCGAGTCCTCCCTGCCTGTCCCCGCAGGCCTGCGGTACGACACGGCCGACCCCTACGCCGTGCACGCCACCTTCCACACCGGAGCCGAGGAGACCGTCGAGTGGGTGTTCGCCCGCGACCTCCTCGCCGAGGGGCTTCATCGTCCCACCGGCACCGGCGACGTCCGCGTCTGGCCGTCACGGAGCCATGGCCAGGGCGTCGTGTGCATCGCCCTGAGCTCCCCGGAGGGGGAGGCCCTGCTCGAGGCCCCGGCGCGGGCCCTGGAGTCCTTCCTGAAGCGGACGGACGCGGCCGTGCCGCCCGGCACGGAACACCGGCACTTCGATCTGGATCAGGAGCTCTCGCACATCCTGGCGGAAAGCTAGGTCGCGGGATCTCGAAGCCGGCCGACGCCGTCCAACTCGGGGAGACGGCTCGGGCGGCTCTCGGGCCAGGACAACCGCATACGGCAGGACCGGCGCCGTCACCGTACGTGTTCACGGGGACGGCGTCGGTGTGCGAGTGCTCTCCGCCGGGCGGGGCCGCGGCACTACGGGAACGCCGGCCGGCTCGCAGCCGTTCTACCGGGAGCCGATTGTGGGGCGGGGCCGGGTGCGGTGCGCGGGTATGTCGCTACCATCGGCCAGCATCGGCGGGCGCCCGCCCGACCCCCAGGCCAGGGAGCGAAAACGTGTTGATCACCCACGACACCCGGTGCGCCCTCGACACCGTGGTGGATCTGGTGAACACCGCGCCGGAGGAGGACGCGGCGGCGGACGGGCTGCCGGACGTCGCGGCTCTGGCGGACTTCGTGCGGAAGCACGAGATCAGCGGTGTCGGGGTGCTCTCGGAGTTCGACCTGTCGGCGGTGCGCAAGGTCCGCGGTCGGTTCGCGGGGGTCTTCGCCGCATCGGACGCCCGTACCGCCGCCGGGATGATCAACGAGCTGGTGGCCGCCGCGGGCACCACCCCCCAGCTGACCGATCACGACGGCTACGACTGGCATGTGCACTACTTCGCGCCGGGTGCCTCGGTGGCCGACCACCTGGCCGCCGACTGCGGGATGGCTCTCGCGTTCTTCGTGGTGGCCGGGGAGCAGGAGCGGCTGCGGCGCTGCGAGGCGCCCGACTGCCGACGGGCCTTCGTCGACCTCTCCCGCAACCGTTCGCGTCGCTACTGCGACTCCCGCACCTGCGGGAACCGGCTGCACGTGGCCGCCTACCGGGCTCGCCGGAAGGAAGCGGCCGGCTGACGGCGGTCGCCCGCTGTCGACGCCGCCCCCGGCGGGTGACGCCGGGGACGGGCGTGTACGGCTCACAGCAACAGCAGATCGTGCAGCGCAGCCATGAGGAGCAGACACCCGATCACCGCCAGGAAGATCATCAGCGGTGGCTGGGAAAGGGCGAAGAGGCACCCGCGCGGCTCGTCCTTCGGCGGCGCGGCCTCGCTCTCTGACGTGTCCAGCATCTCGCGGCGATGATGGACCAGAGGGCACCCCGGCCGCGATCAACACGCTCGGAATGAGCGGGAGCTCGCCGAATTCATCGATGTCGGTCCGGTTCCGGCCCAGCAGTGATCATTTGAGGGCACGGCGGGGACGGTCTGTGTCCGGTGGGCGGGTGCCCGACGACGTCATATTCCGTGCTTCTTGAGGATGGCCTCGATGTCGCTGAAGTCGTCCGCGGAGTCACCGGTGCGAGGGGCCGCGGCGGGGCGGGGGGCCGGACGGGTGCCCTGACCGAGGGAGGGCGCCGCGGCCGCCGGAGCGACCGCCTCACGCTCCGCCGTCCTTGCCGCCCTGCGCTCGGCACGGGTTCCCCCGCGCCTGCGCTCCACGGCCCGGGTCGTCGCGAACAGGGCCCAGGCCGCGCCCAGCACCCCGAAGCCGGCCCAGGCCGTCGGGCTGAACGCGGTGTCGGCCAGCCAGCCGACGACGCCGGTCATCACCAGTCCCACCGGCACGAGCGAGTAGGCCGCGATCCGGGCGGCGGCCAGGAAACGCCTGCGGTACGCGGTGACCACCGCGATGCCCAGGCCGGCCGCGGAGACGGCGGAGCAGACGGTCTCGGCAATCATCCGGTCCTCCTGGCGGCTCGGTCACGGCACCCTGTCCACTCCATCGTGCACCGCCCGGTACCTGCGAGGCCATGCCCCGGCCCGACATCAGGGACATCTCCGGGTCACCTCCTCCCCAGGTGCCGGTCACGGCGTACGGAGCCGATCGGGGCCGGTTGGGCCGGTGGGATCCGGACTGGGAGACTGGTGCTCATGAGCGACTCCTCCCCCGCGCGCACCGCCGTTCCCGTGCTGGACGTCTGGTGCGAACTGCAGTGCCCGGACTGCCGCACCGCCCTGGCCGACCTGCGTGCCCTGCGCGCCCGCTACGGCGACCGGCTGGAGCTGCGGCTGCGGCACTTCCCGCTGGAGAAGCACAAGCACGCGTTCGCCGCCGCGCAGGCCGCCGAGGAGGCGCTGAAGCAGGGGCGGGGCTGGGCATACGTCGAGGCGGTGCTGGCCCGCGTCGAGGAACTGGACCGTAAGGGAGAACCCTTCCTGGTCGAGGTGGCCCGGGAGCTCGGGCTGGACGCCGAGGAGTTCGACACCGCCCTGATCGACGGCCGGCACATCCTGGTCGTCGACGCCGACCAGGCCGAGGGCAAGGCGATCGGCGTCACCGGCACCCCGACGTACGTCATCGGCGGCGAACGCCTCGACGGCGGCAAGAGCCAGGAGGGCCTGCGCGAGCGGGTCGAGGAGATCGCGGACCGGTTGCTGGCCGGGGGCGCGCCGGCGCGGTGACAGGACCCCGCCGCGGGTCCTCGGCGCGGGTGCCCGCTGCCCGCCCCGAACCGGCCCGCTCAGGATCTCAGCACAGGTCCTTGTAGAGGTGGTGCGCGGTCGGCTCGTAGCCCAGGGCCGTGTAGAGCCGCTCCGCCGGGGTGTTGCCGGCGAAGACGTTCAGTGCGATGCGGTTCTTGCCGGCGCCGATGCCCTGCGCCTCCGCCAGCAGCATCAGTGTCCGCCCGTGGCCACGACCCCGGTGCTCCTCCCGCACCTCGACGTTGAGCACGTAGGCGGCGTCCGGCCACAGCGCCATCCGCAGCCCGACCCACAGGGTGCCGACCGGGGTCCCCTCGTGTTCCAGGACGCTGATCAGCATGTTGTCGGTGGCCGGCCCGTCCGGCAGGTACCGGGCATGACCCTGGTCCGCCTTGGCGTACGCCTCCGCCTCGGACACGCCCCTGGTGATCAGACTGCTCGCGAAGCGCTCCCGGTCCTCTGCCAGCCACGGACCGAACTCGTCCTCCGACATGGGCCGGACGGTGCTGCCGGGCGGCAGCACGGGCGCCACGCCGACCAGGCGTTTCGCCATGTTCCGGTTGCGCGGCACGTATCCGAGCGCCGTGGCGAGCCGGAGCGCCGCGGCGGACTCCTCGGGCACCGATATCTCGACGCGTCGGCACCCCCAGCCGCGGGCGACCTCCTCGGCGGCGAGCGCGGCCACCGTGCCCCGGCCCCGCCCGCGGTCGGGTTCCTCGATGCGCAGGTCTTGGAGGCGGGCCACGGTGTCCCCGTACTCGGGGTGTGTGGACAGGCGTACTCCGCCCACCGGGCGGCCGTTGACGCACACCTGGTAGCGCCGGGAGCGTGTTCCGTCCGGATGCTGCTGAAGCGGCTCGGTCGGCCGCAGGGTCGTCGTCATCAGAGGTGTTCTACCCACCGCGAAGGACCACGTCAGCTCGTTTTCCGGGGCTCTCAGGGATCGAGGTCGTGCCCGGAGCGCTCTTCGAAGACCCGCATCGCCTTGGTGGTCACCGGCCCGGGGGCGCCCGGCAGCTCCCGGCCGTCGACCCGGTGCACGGCCTGCACGTCCCGCAGCGTGGACGTCAGGAAGACCTCGTCGGCGTGCTCCAGGACGTCGAGCGGCAGGTCGGTCTCCCGCGCGCCGGTCCACTCCGCGGTCAGCACCCGGGTGATGCCGGCCAGGCAGCCGGAGGCGAGCGGCGGGGTGTGGATCTCGCCGTCCAGGACGACGAACACGTTCGAGCCCGTGCCCTCGCACAGCCGGCCGACCGTGTTGGCGAAGAGCGCCTCGGAGGCGCCCTGTTCGTGGGCGCGGGCGAGGGCGACGACGTTCTCGGCGTATGAGGTGGTCTTCAGGCCGGTGAGGGCGCCCCGCTCGTTGCGGGTCCACGGGACGGTGATCACTGCGGTGGAGTCGGGGCGACGGCTGGTCTCGCCCAGGGCGACCACCAGGGTGGGGCCCTGATCGCCACGGTCCGAGCCGAGCGGCCCGTGGCCGCCGGTGTAGGTGATGCGCAGCCTGCCGAGCGGCACCGGGCCGGCCTCCAGGACGGCCGCGCAGGCGCGGCGCACCTCGTCGAGGTCGGGGTCGGGCAGTCCCAGACCCCGGGCGGAGCGCGTCAGCCGGTCGAGGTGCCGGGTGAGCGCGAAGGGCTTGCCGTGGACCGCCTTGACCGTCTCGAAGACGCCGTCGCCCACGGTCAGCCCGTGGTCGAAGACGGAGACACGGGCGGTGTCGACGTCCTGCAGCCCGCCATCCAGCCAGATCTTCATATGAGCGCCCCTCCACTCTCCTCGTACGCCCCCGACGCTACCGCGAGCAGGCGGGACGCCTTGAGCTCGGTCTCCCGCCACTCGCCCTCGGGGTCGGACCCCCAGGTGATCCCGGCGCCGGTGCCGAACCTCAGGACACCCTCGGCGCGGTCGATCCAGAAGGTACGGATGCCCACGGCCAGCTCGCCCGTGCCCCGGTCGGCGTCGACCCAGCCGATGCCGCCGCAGTACGGGCCTCGGGGTTCCGTCTCCAAGGCGGAGATGATGCGCAGGGCGCTCTGCTTGGGAGCACCGGTGACCGAGCCGGGCGGGAAGGCGGCGGCGAGCAGTTCGGGCCAGCCGGCCCGTTCGCGCAGCTCGCCGCGGACCGTGGAGACGAGATGGACCAGGCCGGGGTGCTTCTCCACGGCGCAGAGGTCGGGGACGGTGACGCTGCCGGTGGCGCAGACACGCCCGATGTCGTTGCGGACCAGGTCCACGATCATCACGTTCTCGGCGTAGTCCTTCTCCAGGAGGTCCGCCTCGGTGCGCCCGGTGCCCTTGATCGGCCCGGACTCGACCGTCCGCCCCTCCCGGCGCAGGAACAGCTCGGGCGAGGCGGTGGCGATCTCGACACCGTGCCCCGGCAGCCGAATCGTTCCTGCATAGGGTGCGGGGTTGCCGCGCGCCAGCAGGGCCGTGAGGGCGTCCACATCGGCGTCGGGATCGACCGGCGCCGTCAGGACGCGGCAGAGGTTGGCCTGGTACACGTCGCCGGCCGCGATGTGCGCGCGGATCCGGCGCACGGCCGCGGTGTACGCGTCGCTGTCGAGTGACGACGTCCAGGCGTCCACGGCCGGGCCGCGCCACCCGCCCGGCGCCGGCGCGGGCACCGGCAGCTCCCGTACGTCGGCGAAGCGGGCGCAGGTCAGGGCGCCCTCGAAGTCGGCGCAGACGGCCCAGAAGCCGGTGGAGTCCAGCGCCGCCGGGTCACTGGTCACATCGAGGAGACCGGTGGCGACGCGGTGGCCGAAGCGGGCGAGAGGGGGCAGGTGGAGCACACGACCGAGTCTATGGCGGGTGTCGCGCGGGAGACCCGGAGGTGTCCTCCCGGGCGTCCTGACCACGGGGTCTCCCGGGTGCAGCGCAGCACGCTGCGCAAACGCGTTTTTGTGCTGGCCCGGGAATCCGCTAGAGTTCAACACGTCGCCGGGACGCGCAAGCGAACCGAAACGACAGGCGGACGTAGCTCAGTTGGTAGAGCGCAACCTTGCCAAGGTTGAGGTCGCGAGTTCGAGCCTCGTCGTCCGCTCGAAGGAGAGGGGACTTCCCGGTTCCCTGCACACTCCTGGTGGAGTGGCCGAGAGGCGAGGCAACGGCCTGCAAAGCCGTCTACACGGGTTCAAATCCCGTCTCCACCTCCATGGACGATTAGCTCAGCGGGAGAGCGCTTCCCTGACACGGAAGAGGTCACTGGTTCAATCCCAGTATCGTCCACGGGATCTGCCGGCACCTTCGGCAAGATCCGTACCCGCGCGATTAGCTCAGCGGGAGAGCGCTTCCCTGACACGGAAGAGGTCACTGGTTCAATCCCAGTATCGCGCACGCAGCACCCCCGGACGATTAGCTCAGCGGGAGAGCGCTTCCCTGACACGGAAGAGGTCACTGGTTCAATCCCAGTATCGTCCACACACCGGAGCCCCCGGCCGTCTCGTACGGCCGGGGGCTCCGTCGTGCGCCCGGTGGATGCCCGGTGGGTCTGTTGGGCTCAGCTCCCGATGGGCCCGTTGGGCTCAGCTGGAGAACAGCATGTGGCCGAAGCTCTTGTGGCGGTGGTGGCCGCCGTGACCGCCGTAGTGGCCACCGTGACCGCCGTGTCCGCCGCCGTACGGAGCGCCCCAGGCGGGTGCCGGCGGGGCCGGGTAGGCCTGGGGGGCGGGCGGAGGCGGCGGGGCAGGCTGGGACCACTGGGACTCCAGACGCGTGAGGGCCTCCAGTTCGCCGTAGTCGAGGAAGATGCCGCGGCAGCCGCTGCACTGTTCGATCTGGACGCCGTTGCGGTTGTACGTGTGCATCTCCGCATGGCACTTGGGGCACTTCATTGCTCGGCTCAACTCCTCGCCGGTCGGTCCTGCTTCGTGTTTCCCCAGGACAGACTCCGTGCGGCCCCGGTCGGTTGCACCCTACTTCGGGAATCCGTGCGGCGACTCGGGCGGGGCGGAGCCCATCCGCGCGCAGGCGTCGATGACGGACTGCTCCACCTCGTCCAGCGGCCGGTCCGCGGCACGGGCCTTGCTGATCACCAGGGCGGCGGTCTGGACGGTGAGGGCACGGGCCGGGACGTCCAAGGCGGGCCAGGGGTCGCCGTCCGGAGGCACGGCCGGGCCGCCCGCGGCGCGGTAGGCGGCGAGGAAGCGGGCCCACTCGTCGGGCGGGAGGAGTCCGCAGGCGTACCAGGCGGCGGGACGCGCCAGGTCCCAGGCCGCGACACCCACCCCGAGGTCGTCGACGTCGATCAGCCGCCAGGAGCCGTCCGGGGCGGGGTGCCGGACGAGCTGACCGAGGTGGAGATCGCCGTGGCAGAGGACGGCGGTGCCGGGCATGGGCGCCTCGGCGCGGGCCCACGCCGGGAGCGCCGCCCAGGCGCGCAGAACGGGGCGTGCGGCGGGGTGGTCTTCGCCGGCGAGGGCGGCCCGGAGCCTGGCCAGAGCACGTGCGGCCTTGGCGGGGCCGCGCATCGGGGGCACGGTGGTGGGGGCGTGCGCCCGGTGCAGGCGGGCGAGGAGGGTGGCGGCGGCCTCCCAGGGGGCGGCCTCCGGATCGTCCGGGTCCACGGGGACACCGTGAGGCCAGAAGGTGACGAGCCGGCTGTCCACGGTGACCGGGTCCGCGGTGACGGGCGCGAGGAGTATGCCCGGCAGACGGGCGGCGACGGCCAGGCGCAGGGTCAGCTCGGCGTGGTCCGTGTCCGGCGCGTGGGCCTTGGCGACGATTCCGGCGTGCCGGACGACAGTGGCGTCGGGACGGTCGGCGAGGGCGACGGAGGCGGTTCCGCAGGCACAGGCCGCTCCGTCCGGGTGAGCGGCGGCGGTGACCTTCGCGATCAGCTGCGGCAGCAGGAGGTCTGCGGTCACGGGGTCCTCTGGGGCGGCGACGTTTCTGCGAAGGGTACGGGGGTGCGGTGTGCCGGGGTCGAGTGCTGCCGGGGGACCTGTGCGGGCCAGGGGCGCGGAGCCCGGCGCGACGGGGTGCCGCCGCGCCCACTCGTGCCGGGCCGCGGACGACCAACCGTCGCCCGCCACAACGAACCCGTCTGAACCGCGGCCCATAACCGAGCAGCCCCCACAGACACCAACCACATCCGCGAAAAGCGGCTCCGGCTCGGGCCCAAAGGGGGTTATGCCGGCGCAGCTCCCCAGCTGCGCCGGCATCTGTGCCGTCCGCCGCACCCCCGTCCCCACGGGGTTTCATGGGTGGATGTCCCCGCCCGGACCGCTCTTCCGGGCCTGGGGTCGCTGTTCAGCGCCCCAGCATCACACCCACGGACGACGCCTGTGTGACCACTGCTTCCCATCCGCCGAAGGCGTAGACGAGCAGGGCCGCCAGGGGGAGGACCATCGCGGTCGCCACCAGTGGGTGACGCCGGCCGGTACGGCGGGGGCGCGCGGTGCGTGCCTGCGTGCGGATGAGTGTCCGCGGAGCCGTGTGGGCCATGGTCCCTCTCCTGACCGTTTCAGTTGTCCTTGGCAGCGGCGGGTGTCTTGACCTCGGGGGACGAGTGCTGCACCCGCCGCTTGACCCCCAATCTAGGCGGGTCGGCGACGACGGGCGTCATGCCGTCGTACCGCTTGACGGGCCTCCCGGAGGATGAGCCGTCACCTGCGGTGTACTCCCCTGGGTGGAGATGCGGCCCTTGATCTCGGGGTCTTCCCGGAGGGGACGCCCGGAGTGCCCCTGCTTTTCCGAGCTGTCCTCGCGCGGCACCGGCTGTTCGACCAGGGCCAGGACCCGGTTCGCCATGAAGCGGGCCGTGCGGACCACGCTACCGTTGCGAGTGACTTCGCTCACTTCGACCACCCCTCGCCGCACCGCCGTCTCCACTCGGCGGCCCGCCCGGCTCGCCACCACCTCGTACGTCCGTGTCGTGTCCCCCGCGTCCACGACTATCTCCACACGGTCACCCTTCACGCGTCCAATCCCCCTTCCGGGATGGATGGTTGAGGCCACTGGGCGGTCAAGGGAGCCCGCTGCGACGGCGCCCTGACCACTCTTCAAGTCTCCCACCCGGCACTGACAATCCATGGGGGCGAGAGGGCGCGGCCTCTGCGCGCTGCGGGCCGTGGAAACGTAAGCTGTGCCACGTCACACGGACCGGGCAGCGGGGATGAACATGGCGATGATGCGCCTGAGGCGCGAGGACCCGCGCGTCGTCGGCTCGTTCAGGCTTCACAGACGGCTCGGCGCGGGCGGCATGGGGGTTGTCTACCTGGGCTCCGACAAGAAGGGGCAGCGGGTCGCCCTGAAGGTCATCCGGCCGGACCTAGCGGAGGACCAGGAGTTCCGGTCGCGGTTCGCGCGTGAGGTCTCCGCGGCGCGACGGATCAGGGGCGGGTGTACGGCCCGGCTGGTGGCGGCGGACCTGGAGGCGGAACGGCCGTGGTTCGCCACCCAGTACGTGCCCGGTCCCTCCCTGCACGACAAGGTCGCCGACGAGGGCCCGCTCGGCGCGGCCGAGGCGGCCTCCATCGGAGCCGCCCTGTCCGAGGGGCTGGTCGCCGTGCACGAGGCCGGTGTGGTGCACCGGGACCTGAAGCCGTCCAACATCCTGCTGTCCCCCAAGGGGCCGCGGATCATCGACTTCGGCATCGCCTGGTCCACGGGTGCCTCGACGCTCACGCACGTCGGCACGGCCGTCGGCTCCCCCGGATTCCTCGCGCCCGAGCAGGTGCGCGGCGCCGCGGTCACGCCGGCCACGGACGTGTTCTCGTTGGGGGCGACCCTGGCTTACGCGTCGACGGGTGACTCCCCGTTCGGGCACGGCAGTTCCGAGGTGATGCTGTACCGGGTGGTGCACGAGGAACCGCATCTGCACGGGGTGCCCGACGCGCTCGCGCCGCTCGTGCGGGCCTGTCTGGCGAAGGATCCCGAGGAGCGCCCGAGCACGCTGCAGCTGTCGCTGCGGCTGAAGGAGATCGCGGCGCGTGAGGCGCAGGGCCTGGCCACGGTCCGGCCGCCCACGCCGCGCGCCGCCGAGGCGGACCGGCCCACCGGGCGGCTCGCCGAGACCTACCCGGATTCGCAGCGCGCGCAGCGGCGCCCGGCGGCCTCGCAAGGCACCCCGCCACCGCGCGGCGGGGCAGCCGGACGGGGCGGCACGCCGCCGCGCGGTGGTGGTCTGCCGAGGGGCGGTGTGCCGTCCCGGCCGGACGGGTCGCGCACCGGCGGCGGGCGGGCGACCCCCACCTCGCGGGGCGCCACCCGGTCCGGCGGTTCGGGGCGTCCCGGTCAGCGCGGTGGTGCCGGACGTCCGCGTCCCACGGGAACCGGGCGGCGGCCCGCCAACCCCCGGCTGCTGCGCCAGCGGCTGTTCGTGTTCGTCGTGGTGACCCTGCTGGTCGCGCTCGGCATCGCGGCGGCCCAGGGGTGCCAGGGGCCGGCGCACGGGCTCGGCGGCGCCGGGAGCGTCGTACATGCGCGGCGGGCGCATGTGCCGTTGCCTCCGGCGGATCTGCGGGAGTAGCGCTCGCCGCGGGGGCACGGGCTGTCCGGGCGGGGCGATGCTGGTGCCGGGGCAACCGTCGGTGGGCGGGGATGTTCCCCGGCGACCGTCGGTGGGCGGTGATGTTCCTCGCCCCCGCCGCCCCTACCCTTCCCGTCCCCAGGGGCTCCGCCCCTTCGACCCCGCCAGGGGGCTCCGCCCCCTGAACCCCCGCGGGGCTCCGCCCCTGCACCCCACCGGGGGGGCTGCGCCGTCGGGCACGTCGGGGTCTACGCCTCCGGGCGGCCGGTGGCCACGGCGTAGAAGGCGACCGCGGCCGCCGCGCCGACGTTCAGGGAGTCGACGCCGTGGGCCATGGGGATGCGTACCCATTCGTCGGCGGCGACCAGGGCCTGGGTGGACAACCCGTCGCCCTCGGCGCCCAGCATGAGCGCGACGCGGTCCATGCGGTGCGGTGCCGCCTCGTCGAGGGTCTTCGCCTTCTCGTCCGGGGTGAGCGCGAGGAGGCTGAAGCCCGCCTCGCGGACCGACTCCAGCCCCTTGGGCCAGGTGTCGAGGCGGGCGTACGGCACGGAGAAGACGGCGCCCATCGACACCTTCACACTGCGGCGGTAGAGCGGGTCGGCGCAGTCCGGGGAGAGGAGGACCGCGTCCATGCCGAGGGCGGCCGCCGACCGGAAGATCGCGCCGATGTTGGTGTGGTCGTTGACCGCTTCCATGATCACGACCCGGCGCGCGTCCTGCAGCAGTTCGGCCGCCGTCGGGAGCGGTTTGCGCTGCATGGAGGCGAGGGCGCCGCGGTGCACGTGGTAGCCGGTGACCCGTTCGGCGAGCTCGGGGCTCACCGCGTACACGGGGGCCGGGAGTTCGTCGATGACGTCGCGCATGACGTCGATCCACTTGGCCGAGAGCAGCATCGAGCGCATCTCGTAGCCCGCTTCCTTGGCCCGCCGGATGACCTTCTCGCCCTCGGCGATGAACAGGCCCTCGGCCGGTTCGCGCTTGCGGCGCAACTCGACGTCGGTCAGGCCCGTGTAGTCGCGCAGACGCGGGTCGGCTGGGTCCTCAACGGTGATGAGATCGGCCACAGAGCGATACTGCCTTGTCCTGGGTGCGGTGCCAACGGCTCGGAACGGGTGGGTTACCCGCGGTTACTCGGGGAGGAGGACGGAGGGGGTGGTTCCCACGGCGACCACCTCGCCGATGACGATGACCGCGGGGGGTTTCACGTCCTCGGTACGCACGGCGTCCGCGACCGTGGCGAGGGTGGCGTCGACGCGTCGCTGGGCGGCGGTCGTGCCCTCCTGGACCAGGGCGACGGGTGTCTCGGGGGACTTGCCGTGGGCGACGAGCGTCCCGGCGATCTTCCCGATCTTGTCGACGCCCATCAGGATCACCAGGGTGCCGGTGAGCCTGGCCAGTGACGGCCAGTCGACCAGGGAGCGCTCGTCGTCAGGGGCGACATGGCCGCTGACCACCGTGAACTCATGGGCGACACCCCGGTGCGTGACCGGGATGCCGGCCGCGCCGGGCACCGAGATCGAGCTCGAGATGCCGGGGACGACCGTGCACGGGATCCCGGCCTCGGCAAGGGCCTGGACCTCTTCCATGCCCCGGCCGAAGACGTACGGGTCGCCGCCCTTGAGGCGTACCACGGACTTGCCCTGCTTGGCATGCTCGATCAGCGCGTTGTTGATGGCCTCCTGGGCCATGAAACGGCCGTACGGGATCTTCGCCGCGTCGATCACCTCGACATGCGACGGGAGTTCGGCGAGCAGGTCACGCGGGCCGAGGCGGTCGGCGATGACCACGTCGGCCTCGGCCAGGAGACGCCGGCCGCGGACCGTGATCAGGTCCGGGTCGCCGGGGCCACCGCCGACCAGGGCGACGCCGGGGGTGCGGGTGCGGTGGTGCGGTGCCACCAGGGTGCCGTCGCGCAGCCCCTCGACGACCGCGTCGCGGATCGCGGCGGTGTGCCGGGGGTCGCGGCCCCGGGCGTCGGTGGTGAGCACGGCGACGGTGACGCCCTCGCTGTGGCCGGTGGCCGGGGTCCAGGCGGTCGCCGCGTCGGCGTCGTCGGAGCGGACGCACCAGACGCGGTGGCGTTCCGCCTCGGCGGAAGCGGCGGAGTTGGCCTCGGGGTCGCTGGTGGCGATCAGGGCGTACCAGGCGTCGGTGAGGTCGCCTTCCGCGTAGCGGCGCCGCTCCCAGGCGATCTCGCCGGCGTCCGCCATGGCCTCGACGGACGGGGTCGCCTCGGGGGACACGAGACGGATGTCCGCGCCCGCGGCGATCAGCGCCGGGAGGCGGCGCTGGGCGACCTGGCCGCCGCCGAGGACGACGACCCTGCGGCCGGTGAGGCGGAGACCTACGGGGTAGGCGGGGTGTTCGGCCATGAGGTGCGACTCCTCGTGCAGGCGGTGCGGGGGGCACGCTGCTGCGTCGAAGCGGCCCTGACGTGCGGATTTTAGGGTGTGGGCGGAGCAGCCCGCGCGGGCGGTCCGATGGCTGGGCACCGGACCGCCGCCGCTGCGGGCCTACTTCTCCGTCACCCCCGCCGAATCGAACGTGGCCACCTCGTGCATCGCCCGCGCCGTGCTCTGCACCAGCGGCAGGGCGAGCAGCGCGCCCGTGCCCTCGCCGAGGCGCAGGTCGAGGTCGACCAGGGGGCGCAGGCCCAGCTTGTTGAGGGCGGCCACGTGTCCGGGTTCGGCGCTGCGGTGGCCCGCGATGCAGGCGGCGAGCACCTCCGGGGCGATCGCCCGGGCGACCAGCGCGGCGGCACCGGCGCTGACGCCGTCCAGGATCACCGGCGTACGCAGCGAGGCGCCACCGAGGAGCAGGCCGACCATGGCCGCGTGCTCGAAGCCGCCGATCGCCGCGAGGACGCCGATGGGGTCGGCCGGGTCCGGCTTGTGCAGTTCGAGGGCGCGGCGGACGACCTCGGTCTTGCGGGCCAGCGTCTCGTCGTTGATGCCGGTACCCCGGCCCGTCACCTCGGCCGGGTCGGCGCCCGTGTAGACGGAGATCAGGGCGGCGGAGGCGGTGGTGTTCGCGATGCCCATCTCACCGGTGAGCAGGGCCTTGTTGCCGGCCGCCACCAGGTCGCGGGCGGTCTCGATGCCCACCTCGATGGCCTGCTTGGCCTCCTCGCGGGTCATCGCCGGACCGGTGGTCATGTCGGAGGTGCCCGCGCGGACCTTGCGGGGCAGCAGACCGGGTGTGGCGGGCAGTTCGGCGGCCACACCCACGTCGATGACGCAGACCTCGGCGCCCACCTGGCCCGCGAAGGCGTTGCAGACCGCTCCCCCGCCGAGGAAGTTGGCCACCATCTGGGCGGTGACCTCCTGCGGCCAGGGGGTGACGCCCTGGGCGTGCACCCCGTGGTCACCGGCGAAGATCGCGACGGCGGCGGGCTCCGGGATCGGCGGCGGGCACTGGCGCGAGAGACCGGACAGCTGCGCGGAGATGATCTCCAGCATGCCGAGCGCGCCGGCCGGCTTGGTCATCCGCTTCTGCCGCTCCCAGGCCTCGCCGAGCGCCTTGGCGTCCAGCGGGCGGATCTGGGAGACGGTCTCGGCGAGCAGGTCGTGCGGGTCCTCACCGGGCAGGGCCCGGCGGCCGTACGTCTCCTCGTGCACCACCCAGGACAGCGGGCGCCGCTTGGACCAGCCGGCCTGCAGCAGCTCGGGCTCGTCCGGGAACTCGTCGACGTATCCGACGCACAGGTAGGCGATGACCTCCAGGTGCTCGGGCAGGCCGAGGGCACGCACCATCTCCCGCTCGTCGAAGAAGCTGACCCAGCCGACGCCGAGGCCCTCGGCACGGGCGGCGAGCCAGAGGTTCTCCACGGCGAGCGCGGCGGAGTACGGCGCCATCTGCGGCTGGGTGTGCCGGCCCAGGGTGTGCCGGCCGCCGCGGGTCGGGTCGGCGGTGACGACGATGTTCACCGGGGTGTCGAGGATGGCCTCGATCTTCAGTTCCTTGAACTGCTTCGCCCGGCCCTTGGGGAGGGACTTGGCGTAGGCGTCGCGCTGGCGCATGGCCAGTTCGTGCATGCTGCGGCGGGTCTCCGCGGACCGGATGACGACGAAGTCCCAGGGCTGCGAGTGCCCCACGGAGGGCGCGGTGTGGGCCGCCTCCAGGACGCGGAGCAGCACTTCGTGCGGGATCGGGTCACTGCGGAAGCCGTTGCGGATGTCGCGTCGCTCGCGCATCACCTTGAGCACGGCCTCGCGCTCGGCGTCGTCGTAGCCGGGCGCGGCCGGGCCGGTGGGCTGTCGTGCTTCTGCCACTTCGGCCGTGCTCTCTTCCTGGTCGGCGGCCCTGGTGTCCAGGTCCTCCGCGTGCTGTACGACGTCGTGGTGCGGTTCCTCGTCCCGGTGCGCCGGCGCCTGGTCGGCCTCCCGGGGGGCGGGGACCGTGACGAGGTGCGGAGTGTCCGGTACGGCGCCCTGCACGGGCACGAACGCCTCCGGCTGCTGGTCCGGTTGCGGCTGCGGCTGCGCGGGCACGCTGCCCGCTGCCGCGGCGGCGGGGTCGGTCTGGGCGGGGACCTGTTCGGCGGCGGGGGCCGGGGATCCGTCGACGGGCCCGGGCACCTGGACGGGCGGGGCGGCGGGCTCCTCGGTCGGCTGGGCGGCCGGCGCCTGGAGTCCGGTGCCGTCCTCGGGGTGCACGGTTTCGGGCGCGGCGGCGTCGGGGACGCCCGGCTCCGCCGGGCCGGCCTCCGAGGCCTGGGGCGCGGCGTCCGGCTGTTCCGGTGCGGAGGTTTCCGGCGCGAGGGCTTCCGGTGTGAGGCTTTCCTGCGCGACACTTTCCGGCGCGAGGCTTTCCGGTGCGAGGCTTTCCGGTGCGGGAGCGGCGGGCTGCTCCCGGTCACCCGCCGGGGGGTACCCCGGCTGAGGGCCCTGGACCTGCTCGGGCAGGTCGTGGCCGGTGGGTGCCGTCGGCACGGCGTCGGGAGCGGCCGGGCCCGGCTCGGCCTGCGGGGGCTCGGCGGCGGGCACGGCGGTCCGAACCTGTTCCGGAGCGTTGTCCCCTGACTGGATCCCGGCGTCCGGCACCGGCGTGTCCTCCGGTGACGGAACGTGCTCCGGGGCCTGGGATCCGTCACTGGTCCGAGCGCCCTCGGTGAGTTCGGCGGCCTCGGAGCTCGGGTGAGCACCGGAGGCCGGGGCCGCGGGCTCGACCGTCTCGGAGGGCAGGACGGCCTCAACGGCCTCGACGGCCTCGATCGCCTCGACAGGCTGCTGGGTCTCCGGAGTCCCGGTCGGCACCTCCTGGGCCTGCGTCTCGTCCGGCACCGGCGCGGACACGGCCTCCGGAGCCTCCGGGGATTCAGTGCCCTCAAGGGCTTCCGGGGCTTCCGGCGCTTCAGGAAGCGGCTCGCCGAGCGCCTCCGCGTCCCCGTGGACCGGAACGCCCTGCGGAGCGGGCGGCTGTTCGGTCGCCTCGGCGTCCGGGACGGGCCGCGCGCCCTCGGAGCCCGGCAGGGCCTCCGTGACGTGGGCGGCCTCCGGGCTCTGGACGTTTTCGGAAGCAGGGGCGGCGTCGGGGCCGGGGACGGCCTCCGCGTCCTGTGCGGGCGCGGAGCCCTGAGCGGCATCCGGCGCGTGGGCCGCCTCGGCGCCCTCGCCTCCGGCCGCCGGGTGCGCCCCGACGGGCCCGGGGACGCCCTGCGCCGGGTCCTGTTCCTGGGCGACCGGCCCGGTGCCCTGCGCCTCCTGCGCCGCCGCGTGCGCGGCGGCGGCGGCCTCGGTCGTGGCGCTCGCGGTGGCGGCCTGCGCGGCAAGCCTGGCCAGGGTGGCCTGGGCCGGGCCGGAGGAGGTGGCGGCCGGGTCGGCGGCCGGAACAACCGTTTCGGCAGCCGGCGCCTGAGGGCTCACCTGTGGCTGGGGTGCCGCCTGCGGTGCCGCCTGCGCCGCACCCCAGGGGGCCGCGCCCTGCGGGGCGAGGTCGCGCAAGGGTTGCGCGTCGAGGTACTCCGGGCCGCCGGCGGGCGGCCCGGGCTGCCGTACGGGTGCCCCGGCGGGACCGCGGTCGGCGAGGGAACGGACCGGGCTGGCCGAGGTGTCGGGAATCGGCGGGCCGAGGTGCAGGGGGCGTCTCGGGACCGCCGGGGCCGTCGCGGGATCGTGCGGCACCGAGAGGATCGGCGACGGCGGGACGGACACCGGACCGGTCTGGGGCAGGCGGACGCCGCCGAGGTCGACGGAGCCGCTGTCACGGCCGTCCCTCTCGTGCGGGTCCGGCTCGTGGACGGTCTCCACAACCGGCTCCGGAGGAGGCGGCGGGACCTCGTTGCCCCAGGCGCCCTGGGCGCCCGGCAGCAGCAGGTCTTCGTCCTCGGCGGTGGTCTCGGAGAGGTAGGTGTACGCGCCGTGTGCGGAGACGCCCGGCTGTTCCACCATGCCCGCGCTCTCCGGCAGCCCCTCGCCCGGGACCTGGCCGGTGTCCGTCATGCGTACCCCTCGCCCATCGGTTAGTGCTCCCTACGACCAGCTCACGCGGAACGGCGCACCGACCGCCCCGCAAAGTCAAGAACGAGCATGCGTGCCCAGCGGCACGAACGACCCGTCCGGAAAAGGCGACAAAGCCATTCAGTGGCATTGTCCCGGCCGTGCCGCCGTCACGACAGCTTGATCCGCGACAGCCCGCTGTGGACTGCGCCACGTTGCGCGCCCTCCGGTTCTGCCGTACCACACCCGTCCCAAAACAGGTGGGTTTTCCGGACATTGGCGAACGAATTTCCGGACCACCGGGTGCGGTACAACGATCGGCCAGCCTACCGCGAGCGGTACGACAACCGGATCACGGGGCGCGATCGGGCGGCCCCACCCGTCGCCCGGCCACCCTCGGCGATGCTCCCCGGAGCTCAACGCCCGGGAGTGCCCCCATCGCGCCGCGGCAGTTCCCCCGTGAGCAGGAACGCGACGCTCCGTTCCGTCTCCGTCCAGGCCCGCGTGTCGAGTTCGACGGACTGCAGCAGGGCGCACTCGACCCGGTAACCGTGCTCGGTCAGGTCCCGGCCTACGAGTTCGGCGGCGTCGCGGGTCGCGGCGTGGGCGACGATGCGCTGGGGCCGGCGGTCGGCGACCGCGGAGACCACGGCCGCTCCCCCGCCGCCGACGCGGACCACGTCCGGCTCGGGCAGGTTCTCCAGCACGTGCGGGGCGGTACCCCGCACGACCTGGAGTTGTACCCCGAAGTGTCGTGCGGCCGTCTCGGTGCGGGCGCAGGCCTCCGGATCCCGGTCCACGGCGATGACGGCGGCGCCCGCGCGTGCGGCCTCGGTGGCGAACGCGCCGCTGCCGCAGCCGATGTCCCACACCAGGTCGCCGACGCGCGGTCCGAGGCGGGCGAGTTGGGCCGCACGGAGCAGACCGGTCTCGCCCTCGCCGAGCCCGCCGCCGTACGTCTCGTCGGGCAGCACCCAGCCGCGTGGGCCCGAGCCCGGTTCACGGCCGGCGATCCAGCCGTCCCCCGCGGCGGCGGGGCCCGTGGAGCCGCCGATGACGATGACGACGTTGGGGTCGCGCCAGGTGTGGTCGGGCGCCTTGTCGGAGGTGACGACGGAGACCTGCTCGCGTTCGGTGCCCAGTTCCTCGCAGATGACGAAGGTGCGGTGGACCCCGTCCAGGAGCAGACCGAGTTCGGCGGGACCGGCGCCGGGCGAGGTGAGCACGGCGACCTTGGTGTGGGCGCGGCACACGTTCACCGCACGTCGCAGGGTGCGCCGGTGTGCGACGACCACTTGGGCGTCGTCCCAGGGCATGCCGGCGCGGGCGAAGGCGGCGGCCACGGAGGAGACGGCGGGCACGACCTCGACCTCGAGGCCGAACTCCGGTGCGCGCAGCGTCCGTACGACGCCGAAGAAACCGGGGTCGCCGTCGGCGAGCACCACCGCGGTGCCGCGGTGGGCGGCGATACGGCGGGCGGCCAGGGGAACACTGCCGAGGCGGATGCGCTCGGCGGCGCGGGGGACCTCGGGGAGCTCCAGGTGGTGGGCCGCCCCCGCTACGAGGGTGGCGGCGCCGAGCGCGGAGCGTGCCGCGGCGGTCAGCGGCGAGCCGTCCCAGCCGATCACCGTGACCCGGTCGGCCATCGTCGTCAGTCTCCAGGTTTTCGCAGGTCGTCAGCGTACGGGCGCCCACAGGCGGGCTCCGTGAGGGTACCTGGTGGAGCCGCCGGGCGCGCGGCGGGCGGGTCGCTGTGGTTCGGTCCGGGCGGTTCCCGCCGTTCGGGTCTTGTCAGTTCCAGTCGGAGAACGACGTGAAACCGCCGGTGTCGGCGAGTTGTTCGCCCGCGCCTTCCAGGTCCTCCGGGAGGAGGCTCCACACGATGAAGTCGGTGCGGGTGTCGGTCCAGGTGCCGTCCGCGGTGCGGACGTGGGCTATGCAGGCGTTGCGCAGGACGCCCTCGCTGATGCAGCCGATCTTCTGTGCGACCTGCTGGGAGGCGGTGTTGCCGGCGGCGGTGCGCAGTTCGATGCGCTCGAACTTCTGGTCGCCGAGCAGCCACTGGGCGGTGGCGAGGGCGGCCTCGGAGGCGTATCCCTCGCCGCGCGCCCAGGGGGCGACTACGTACGACAGTTCGGTGGACCGGATGTGCCAGTTGGTCTTGGCCAGTTGGACGACGCCCACCAGTCGCTGGGTGAGGAACTCGGTGACCGCGAGGTCGAGGCCGCGCCCCGCGGCGCGCTCGGCGGGGGCGTACTCGCCGACCCAGCGGCGGGCCTGCTCCTCGGTGTAGGGCTGGGGGACGTCGGTCCAGGCTCCGACCTGCTCGTCGTTCATCATCTCGGCCAGGGCGGGGACGTCGTCCTCGTCCAGGGGACGCAGCACCAACCGCTCCGTGCTGATGGAGATGCTGGGGAAGGTGCTAGTCATGCGCCGCTCCGTAACCTTCGGTAAAGCCGCTGAAACCTGAAACACGGGACTGCTGAACTGCCCAGCATGCAGCATGAAATCACTCAGCCGCACAACGGGGTCCACTCGCAGTGAAGGAGCGGACCCCGTGCGTGGTGATATGGGATCAGAACGACGCGATGACCGAGCCCTGGTACTTGTCGTCGATGAACTTCTTCACCTGGGGCGAGGTCAGGAGCTTGGCGAGCTTCTTCACTCGCGGGTCCTTCTCGTTGCCCTTCTTCACCGCGAGGAAGTTGCCGTACGGGTTGTTCTTGGGGGACTCGAGGACGAGCGCGTCCTTGGCGGGCTTCAGGCCCGCGGAGATGGCGTAGTTGCCGTTGACCACCGCGGCGTCCACGTCGTCCAGGGAGCGCGGGGTCTGGGCCGCCTCGACCTCCTTGAACTTGAGGTTCCTGGGGTTCTTGGTGATGTCCTGCGGGGTCGCTTCGTTGCCCACGCCGTCCTTGAGGGTGATGAGTTCGTCGGAGGCGAGCAGCTTCAGGGCGCGCGCTTCGTTGACGGCGTCGTTCGGGACGGCGACGGTCGCACCGCTCTTCAGGGCGTCGGCCTTCTTGACCTTGTGGGAGTACAGGCCGAGCGGCTCCAGGTGGACCGTGACGACGGGCACGATGTCGGTGCCGCGCTTCTTGTTGAAGTCGTCCAGGTAGGGCTGGTTCTGGAAGTAGTTGGCGTCCACCGAGCCGTCCTCGGTGGCCGTGTTCGGCACGATGTAGTCCTGGAACTCCTTGACCTGCAGGTCGAGGCCCGCCTTCTTCGCCAGGTGGTCCTTGACGTAGTTCAGGATCTCGGCGTGCGGGGTGGGGCTGGCGGCGACGACCAGCGGGCCGCTGTAGTCGGCGGCGGAGTCCTTGCCCGAGCCGCAGGCACCGAGCCCGAGGGTGAGGGCTCCGGCGGCGAGGACGGCGATGGTGGTCTTGGCGGTGTTACGCACGAAAAGTGCCTTTCCTGGGGTGGTGCGACCCCGCTGTGGGTGCGCGGGGAGTCCGAGGGGGTGTTCAGGCAACCTTGCCGATGTCGGCCGCCGCCGGCTCCTTGGCCTTGAGCAGACGGAGCTTCGGCGCGGGGCCGGAGCGGCCGCCGCGGTGGTACAGGGAGCGGGCCGCGTAGTCGCCGGCGAACTGGATGAAGGAGATGACGACGGCGAGGATCGCCACGGTGACCCACATCAGCTGGGTCTCGAAGCGCTGGTAGCCGTAGCGGATGGCGATGTCGCCGAGGCCTCCGGCACCGACCGTGCCGGCCATCGCGGAGTAGCCGATGAGCGCCACGATCGTGGTGGTGGTGCTCGAGATCAGGGAGGGCAGGGACTCCGGTACGAGTACCTTGCGCACGACCGTCCAGGTGTTGCCGCCCATCGACTGCACGGCTTCGACGAGTCCGCCGTCCACTTCCCGGACAGCCGTCTCGACCAGGCGCGCGAAGAAGGGGATGGCGCCGATGGCGAGGGGCACGATGGCGGCTTCCCGGCCGATCGTCGTGCCGGTGATCGAGCGCGTGAAGTTCATCAGCGCCACCATGAGGATGATGAACGGCATGGACCGGGCGACGTTCACGATCTGCCCGATGACCTTGTTCGCGACGACGTTCTGCAGCAGTCCGCCCCGGTCGGTGAGGACGAGCAGGATGCCGAGCGGGAGTCCGCCGACGACGGCGATCAGCGTGGACCAGCCGACCATGTAGAGGGTGTCCCAACACGCCTGGGACAGCAGGGGCTGCATCTCGGACCAGTCCGTCCAGGTCACTTGGCACCTTCCTTCACCAGTGCGGGCTCACGGCCCTCGTGGCCGACGACGTCGATCTGGAGTCCCTGCTCGCGCAGGAAGCCGATCGGCACGACGTTGTCCTCGTAGCGGCCGGGCAGTTCGATGCGCATGCGGCCGATCTGCAGGCCGCCGACGGTGTCGATGGCGGCGCCGAGGATCGAGATGTCGATGTTGTAGGTGCGCGAGAGCTGGGAGATGACCGGCTGGGTGGCCGCCTCGCCCTGGAAGGTGACGTCCACGACGGTGCGGTCGGCGTCGGCGGCCTCGCCGCCCACCGGGAACAGCGCGGCGGCCAGTGCGGAGCCCGGGGTGGCCAGGAGCTCGCTGACCGTGCCGGACTCCACGACACGGCCCTTGTCCATGAGTGCGGCGGAGTCGCAGATCGACTTCACGACGTCCATCTCGTGGGTGATGAGCAGGACGGTCAGGCCGAGCTGCCGGTTCAGGTCGCGCAGCAGCGTCAGGATCGAGCGGGTGGTCTCCGGGTCGAGGGCGCTGGTGGCCTCGTCGGAGAGCAGCACCTTGGGGTCGCCGGCCAGGGCACGGGCGATGCCGACGCGCTGCTTCTGCCCTCCGGAGAGCTGGGCCGGGTAGGCCTTCGCCTTGTCGGCGAGCCCCACCAGGTCGAGCAGTTCCAGCGCCTTGCGGGAACGTTCCTTCCCTGACGTGCCGAGGATCTCGAGAGGCAGTTCGACGTTCTCCTGGACGGTCCGGGAGGCCAGCAGGTTGAAGTGCTGGAAGACCATGCCGATCCGGCTGCGGGCCCGCCGCAGCTCCCGGCCGGCGCGCGGTCCGCGCCCGGCGAGGGCGGTGAGGTTCTGTCCGGCGACGGTGACCGTGCCGGCGGTGGGGCGTTCCAGCAGGTTGACGCACCGGATGAGCGAGGACTTGCCGGCGCCGGACTGTCCGATGACGCCGTACACCTCGCCTTCGCGAACGTGCAGGTCGACGCCGTCGAGGGCGGTGACCTCCCGGCCGCGGGACCGGTAGACCTTGGTGAGGCCCGATGTGGTGATCACGTGGGTTTCCGTCACTGTCGAGTGCGCGGGCGTGGATGTGCCCGGGCACGGGTGCATTCGTTCAGGGACGCGGCACGGTTCTCGCGGTGGCGATGGAACCGGGAGAGAACATGTGCGCGGGGCGCGGCTCAGGTCACGTACGGCTCACGGCGTACGAACGTGCCACGCCGGCTCGCTTCGGGGCGCGAGCCCGGGGGTGGTGCAGGGGCCCTCTAGAAGGCGCACATTCGGCAGGTGCGACACATACGACGAGCACCGGGCGTCAGGGTCGCCTCGGTCGCAGGGATGCGGCAGCTCGTCGTGGTCATGCGATCAGTAAACCAGACGTACGGTCCTGACAGACCCGAACTGTCCGCATGCTGGACAGCCATGGACAGTCATGAACGGGTGCCGTGCGGGGTCAGTCGCGGACGGATATCCGGATCCCTCCGTCGGTGACCAGTGCGGAGAGGGCCGACAGGTTCTCGACCACCAGGTCGGCGACCAGCTCGTGGGCCTGGTGTGTTGTGGTCAATGCCACGGTGGTCATCCCGGCGGCGCGGCCCGCCTGGAGTCCGGCCGGAGCGTCCTCGAAGACGACGCAGCGGGCGGGGTCCACGCCCAGGTGGCGGGCCGCCAGCAGATAGGGCTCCGGGTCGGGCTTGCCGCGCGTGATGTCGTCGGCGGCGATCAGCGTCTTGGGCCGGATGCCCACGGCGCCCAGCCTGGCCTCGGCAAGCCGCCGGGTGGCCGAGGTGACGACGGCCCAGGAGTCGGCGGGCAGCGGGTCGAGGAGGTCCGTGGTGCCGGGGAGGAGGTGGACACCTCCGTTCGGTACGTCCTCGACCTCGAGCTGCTCGACCCGGGCGACTGCTTCCGGCACGCGACCGGCGGGCAGCAGGTCGGCGACGATCTCCACCGCGGGCCGTCCGTGCAGCTCGACCCGCCCGAACTCCTCGGCCGTGATCCCGTACTCCCGGGCCCATCGCGTCCAGCAGCGCTCCACGGAGTCCAGGGAGGAGACGAGGGTCCCGTCGTTGTCGAAGAGCAGGGCTTGCGCGTGGATCGTCATGGTCCAGACCCTACGGGCCGCGCGCACCCCGGCCGACGGGCGGCCCGCGCGCGGCGGACCGTCCGGTCCGTAATAGGGTCGCCGCATGCTCAATGTCCTGACGCTGGTGACGGGGGTCGCCGCGCTGTTGCTCGCCGCGTGGTGCGGGTGGGCCGCCTATCGGGACCAGCCGACCAAGGACTGGCACTTCATCGGGATGGCCGTGGTCTCGCTGCTGGCCCTGGCGCAGCTGGTGATCGGGTTCGTGCAGCTGGCGCGGGGCGAGAAGCCGGAGCAGGGCACGACGATCTTCGTGGCGTATCTGCTGGGCGCCTTCGCCTGTGCGCCGGCGGCGGGCTTCATGTCGCTGGCCGAGCGGACCCGCTGGGGCTCGGTGACGGCCGCCGCCGGCGGCGTGGTGCTGGCCGTGCTCGAGGTGCGGCTCTATGACATCTGGGGAGGATGACCGTGGACACCGCTCAGGACAAGCCGGCGCGGACGCGGCTCATCAGCGGGCCGGGCATGCTGCTCGTCTGGTTCTACGGCGTGATGGTCGTCGGCGCGGTCTCCCGTTCCGCGTACCAGATCGCGACGGACTTCGACCGGGCGCCGCTCGCCTACTCGCTGTCGGCGGTGGCGGGCGTCGTCTACGGCTTCATCACGTACACGCTGGTGCGCGGCGGGGAGACGGCCCGCAGGGCGGCACTGGTGTGCTGTGCCGCCGAGCTGGCGGGGGTGCTGATCGTCGGCACCTGGACCGTGGTGGAACCGTCGGCGTTCCCGGACGCGACCGTCTGGTCCGACTACGGCATGGGCTACGTCTTCATTCCGGTGCTGCTGCCGCTCTCCGCGATCTATTGGCTACGGAAGGCGTCCGTTCAGCAGGACGGCTGAGGCATGGGGTTGGTCGTCATGCCGTGGCCGCGTACGTCCCGGCCGCTTTCTCCAGGACGATCATCTCGACGCCGTCCGCCCCCTTGGACGTGCCCACCGTCTGGTAGCCGACCCGGCGGTAGAGGCGGAGGTTGCCCTCACTGCGGTGACCGGTGTGCAGCTGGAACCTCTTGGCGCCGCGCTCCTGCACCAGGGCCGCCTCCGCCGCGAGCAGCAGCCGGGCGCCGATGCCGTGACCCTGCAGGCGCGGGTGGACGCAGAGCCTGCCGATACGGGCCGCGCCGTCCTCGGTGATCCGGCCGCGCACCGAGCCGACCACCTCCTCGCCGAGCCGCGCGACGAACACGCAGTCGGAGGCGACCTCCTGGCGGACCGAGTCCAGGCTCTGGACGAGCGGATCGATGCGGTAGTTGCCGTACAGCGCGGCCTCGCTCTGGAAACACAGGTACTGGAGCTTGAAGATCTGCTCCGCGTCCTGCTCGGTCGCCACCGAGATGGTCACGCTCATGCCCATGTGCGCACGCCTCCCGCTCACCTGATCACCGGTCGTCCCCCACACCTATCCCCGCACTTCGCGGGCCGCAACCTCCGGTGTCAGCAAACGTCTAAGACATCCCAGACATCTGGAACGTTCCGGACCGAGACTGCCCTGTGAGATACCCAACTCACCCGCGATCTCGCGGTAGGTGAGATCCCGTGCCGACAGCAGGACCTCCACCAGCCGGGGGCAGCGACCGGGAAGCCGGCGCACAGCGTCGCGCAGGACACGGCGCCGGGCCGCGGCGAGCACCAGTTGCTCCGGGCCGCGGCCGCTGTCGTCGGCGGGTTCGTCGCCGTACGGGCGCTCGTGGCGGGTCGTACGGCGGCTGCGGCGCACCTCGGCACGCACGGCCCTGCGCAGCCAGTCCTGCGGGTCGGCCGGCGGTCCGTCGGTCTCCAGCCGCTCCAGCAGGCGCAGCCAGACCGCCTGTTCCAGGTCGCCCGGCTCGGCCCCGGTGGCATGCGCCTCTGCGGAGGCCTCGGCGGTGAGGAGCGGGCGCAGGGAGGCAACCAGGTCGTGCTTCATGTGCAGTTCGACGCGGTGCCCCGGGGGCAGGTTGCCGGGGCGACCGCGAGTTTCCCCGAACGGGTTGCCGGGCGGCTCAGCCGTTGACGAAGTCCGCGCGGGCCAGGACACCGGTGTCGGCGTTGTCGGTGAACACCCCGTCGATGCCGGTCGCGAAGTACGCCTTGAACGCGCCGAAGGCGTCACCGTAGGCGTCGGCGCCGCTGCCCTTGCGGAACTCGGCGGGCAGGAAGGGGTTCTCGTTGCGCATGGTGTACGGGTGCAGGACCAGCCCGACGGCGTGGGCGTCCTTGACCAGGGTGGTCGGCGTGGTGAGCCTGCCGTTCGCGTCCTTGGGGATGACCAGGTCCAGGGTCGGACCGATGCCCTGTGCGTAACCGGCGATCTCCCGGAGGCCCTTCGGCGTGACGAGATCGGCCACCGTGCGCGGATCACCCGCCTCGACGAAGTCCCAGGGACGGCTGTCCGCCGTGGAGAGCAGCACGACGAGCGGGTTGTCGACCAGGGTGTTCAGGCGCTGGATGCTGCTCGGCTCGAAGGACTGCAGGATGACCGGCGAGTTCCGCTTGTCCTTGCCGTGCCTGCCCAGCAGCTTGGCCACGCGCTCCTCCAGACCGAGCCCGAGTCCCCGGAAGTAGGTGGGGTGCTTGGTCTCGGGGTAGATCCACACCTGCTTGCCGCGCCTGCGGGTCTGCTCGTCCTGCCACTGCAGGACTTCTTCGAACGTGGGGATCTCCCAGCGTCCGTTGTACAGGGTGTTGTGCGGGCGGTTGGCCGGGATGCGCTCGACCGCCCGCAGCGTCTTCAGCTCGGCGAGTGTGAAGTCCTCGGTGAACCAGCCGGTGGTGGAGACCCCGTCGATGACCTTCGTGGTCTTTCGGCCGGCGAACTCCGGGTGGGCGGCGACGTCCGTGGTGCCGCCGATCTCCGGCTCGTGGCGGCAGACGAGATGACCGTCCTTGGTGGGCACCAGGTCACCCGCCTCGACGACGTCCGCGCCGAGGTCCAGGGCCAGCTGGTACGAGCCGAAGGTGTGCTCGGGCCGGTAGCCGCTGGCCCCCCGGTGTCCGATGATCGTCGGCACGGGCAGGCTCTTCAGACCCGCGCCCTGGTGTCCGGCTCGCCTCCCGTCGGCGGCTCTGGCCACGCCGGGCAGCCCCAGGGCGGCTCCGCCCGCGCCGAGCACCGCGGCACCGAGCAGCGCCCGCCGTCCGGTGCCGTGCGCCTGTCCGTCCGCGTCCCGCTCGTTCGAGTCCCGCCCGTTCCGGTTCCGGGTTTCCATGAGGGCCCTCCTGCCGTCCGCCCGTCGGTGCGCGCCGATCGTAGGGTCGTGGACATGACCCGTGGGAGACCTTGGCCCGAACAGGTGGGTGACGCCGGATGGCCTAAAAGCGGCGGGGCCTGACGGCCCGTCGGCTTCGGTCGGCGCGCCCCGGGTACGCGCCCGGTCGAGGCCGAAGCAAGCGAGGTCCGTCACATCGTCGCGGTGACGTTACGGGCAGCCGGCGGCGCGGTACCGCAGGTAAACCAGCGTCAACAGTGCGTAAGACATCGGTGAACCGGACGCGCCCGATGTGCGCTTCGCAGGGACCCGCGAGTATCGTCCTCACCTGCACAGACATATACCGGCCCCCTTGACATCGGAGGAACCGTTGTCCCGCTTCGCGCTCATCAAGGCAGTGCTCGGACCGATCATGCGCCTGATGTTCCGCCCACAGGTGGAGGGCGTGGAGCACATCCCGGGCGACGGCCCGGTCATCCTGGCCGGCAACCACCTCACGTTCATCGACTCGATGATCCTGCCCCTGGTCTGCGACCGTCAGGTCTTCTTCATCGGCAAGGACGAGTACGTCACCGGCAAGAGCCTCAAGGGCCGGCTGATGGCGTGGTTCTTCACCGGCGTCGGCATGATCCCCGTGGACCGTGACGGCGGGCGGGGTGGCGTGGCCGCGCTGATGACCGGGCGGCGGGTGCTGGAGGAGGGCAAGATCTTCGGCATCTACCCCGAGGGCACGCGGTCGCCCGACGGCCGTCTGTACCGGGGGCGTACCGGTATCGCGCGGCTGACGTTGATGACCGGGGCGCCGGTGGTTCCCTTCGCGATGATCGGCACGGACAAGCTGCAGCCCGGTGGGCGGGGCATGCCGCGGCCCGGCCGTGTCACCGTCCGCTTCGGTGAGGCGATGGAGTTCTCGCGGTACGAGGGGATGGACCGGGACCGGTATGTGCTTCGGGCCGTGACCGACTCCGTGATGGCCGAGGTCATGCGGCTTTCCGGGCAGGAGTACGTGGACATGTACGCCACGAAGGCCAAGGCGGCCTAGGCGCCGTAGGGGGCTGCCGTCGTTCGGCGGGCGCGGGTGCGTCGTGGTTGATCGCGCGGTTCCCCGCGCCCCCGGGTTGGTGTGCCTACCCCACGTTCTCGAGTCGCTGCTCCTTCAGCAGGAACCACGCCCCCACCGCGGTCGCCAGCAGGACCGTCGCACCCGTGCCCGAGGCGAGGTGCAGGCCGTGGACGAAGGAGTCGCGGGCCGCGTCGAGGAGGGCCCGCGCCGTGTGCGGGGGCATGTTCGCCGATGCCTCCACCGCCGCGCCCAGTGACTCGTGTGCCGCCCCGGGGGTGCCCGCCGGGGCGGTGAAGTCGTGGTACGCCGCGGTCATGATCGAGCCGAGCAGGGCGATACCGAGGGCGGCGCCGAGTTCGTAGGCCGTCTCGGAGACCGCCGACGCGGCGCCCGCCTGCTCCCTGGGGACTCCGGCGAGGATGACGTCGGCGGTGACGGTGAAGGAGAAGCCCGCGCCGACGCCGACGACCAGGAGCGCGGCGCCGATGAGCGGGTAGCCGGTCGACCGGGTCAGCGCCGTCAGCGCGGCCAGGGCGAGCCCCATGGCGGCGAGGCCCCCGGAGACGACGGCCCGGACCGAGAAGCGCCGGGCCGCTCGGCCCGCGACCAGTCCGGCCACCACCGCGCCGACACCGCCGGGCAGTTCGGCCAGCCCCGCCTCGAACGGGTGCCTGCCCTGGACGAGTTGCAGGTACTGCGAGAGGAAGAACACCAGCCCGGACAGGCCGAGGACGGTCAGCAGATCGGCCAGGACGGCACCGCTGAAGCCCCGGTTGCGGAAAAGGCGCATGTCCAGCAGCGGAGCCGGGAGCGTGAGCTGGCGGTGGACGAATCCGTACAGGGCCGCGGCGCCCGCCGCTCCCGTGACGGGGGTCTGCCAGGTGAGGCCGTGGGTGGCGGCCTCCTTCACCGCGTACACCAGGGTGATCATGCCGACCAGGGACAGGAAGACGCTGATCAGGTCCCAGGGGCCGGGGTTCGGGTCGCGGAACTCGGGGAGCGCGCGGATGCCGACGAGGACCAGCACCGCCATCACCGGCAGGTTGATGAGGAACACCGAGCCCCACCAGAAGTGCTCGAGCAGGAAACCACCCGCGACGGGGCCGACCGCCGTGCCGGCGGAGGCGGTGGCGCCCCAGATGCCGACGGCGAGGCTGCGTTCGCGCGGGTCGTGGAAGAGGTTGCGGATCAGGGCGAGCGTGGCGGGCATCAGGGTGGCGCCCGCCGCCCCGAGCAGTGCCCGCGCCAGGATCATCAGCTCCGGCGTGGTGGCGTAGGCGTTGAGGACGGATACGGCGCCGAAGGCGGTCGCGCCGCCGAGCAGGATCCGCTTTCGGCCGATGCGGTCACCGAGACTGCCCATCGAGACCAGCAGACCGGCGATCACGAAGGAGTAGACGTCGCCGATCCACAGCAGCTGGGTGCCGGTCGGCTTCAGGTCCTCGCTGATGTAGGGCGTGGCGAGGCCGAGGACGGTGGCGTCCACGGCCACGAGCAGCACGGCGAGCACGAGCACGGAGAGCGCGAGCCACCGGCCCGGGCGCTGCTCCGCCTCCCGCGTCACTGACGCCGGCTGCAAGGTGCTGGTCATGGTTCCTCTCTCCGCAGTGCGCCGCCGAGCAGCAGCTCGACGATCATGTGATGGAAGTCCCTGGGGGCGCCCTTGCCGCTCTGCACCACCCAGACGCCGGAGGCCAGCAGGCCGAAGAGGGCCTCGGTCAGCCACGCGGGCGTGAGGTCGATGCGGAACTCGCCGCTGAACTGACCGCGCCGGAACAGCGCGCAGACGCGGTCGTCGAGCCGGGACCAGCCCTCGTTCTGTTCCTCGCCCTCGAAGAGCTGGTTCTCGGTGTAGAGGAAGGCGAGCAGTCCGGCGGCCGGTTCGATCTCCTTCAAGAACCGGCGCAGGGCTTCCTCGGCCGTGCCCTCGTCGAGCCGTGCGGCATCCAGCGCGGCGCCGCACTCCTCGATGCCGAGCGCCTCCAACGCCCGTACGAGGGCCTCACGCCCGGCGAAGTGGCGGTGCAGGGTGGCCCGGCTGATCCCGGCGGCCTTGGCGACCTCGTCCATGGTCGCGGTGGATTTACGGGTCAGCAGTGCGGCCGCACTGCGCAGCACCTGGTCAAGGTCGACAGCCACGAGACAAGCATAGCTCGCGTGAGACATGCGTGTCTCACGCGAGGCGCACGTGACTCGCCGATGCTGATAGGGCCGGGAGTCCGATCAGTGCCAGGGAAGCCGGCCGCGCTGCTCCCAGTACGCTCGCGGCTCCTCGACGAGCGTGGCGAGACGGGCGAGCTGGTCCTCGTCGAGGTCCACGACGGCGGCGTGCAGGTTGGAGGCGAGCTGGTTCAGGGTGGCCGCGCCGGAGAGGACCACCCCGGCCCACGGCCGGCGGAGGATCAGCGCCAGGGCGACCGCGTCGCAGCCCAGGCCGGTCTCCGCGGCCACGGTCTTGAGCTCCTCGGGCGCGTGCGGCTCGGCGAGCCGGCCGTTGGCCATGCCCTCCTTGACGATCACGGTGAGGCCGGCGTCGTGCGCCTCGGCGAGCGCCGCGTCGGCGGAGGTCTCCAGTGCGTTGTACGTCGACTGGACCGTACGGAAGAGGGGTTCGCCGTCGACGGTGACGGCCAGGGCGGCGCGAATGGCGTCCGCCTGGGCCGGTCCGCTGGTGGAGAACCCCACGGTGAGGCCCTGCGCGGCGGCCTCGGCGAGCCTGGCGTGCAGCTCCTTGTCGACGAGAGCGGGGCTGTCCGGGGTCACCGAGTGGATCTGGTAGAGGTCGAGCCGGTCGCCGAGCAGTCCGGCGGTCTCGGCGCGCTGCCGCTCGTAGGTGGCGAGGGTGTGGTCCTTGACCTCGTGCCGCTCGGCGTCGGTGGACCAGCCGGCGGTGTACGTGTAACCCCATTTGCTGCCCACCACGACGTCGTCGGCGTCCGGCCGGGCACTCAGCCAGTCGGCGAGGAACTCCTCGGAGCGGCCGTAGGAGCGGGCGACGTCGAAGTAGCGGACGCCCTGGGCGTAGGCGGCGTCCAGGAGCTGGTGGGTGCGCTCGCGCAGGGCCTCGACGGTGCGTTCGGCCGGGAGGTCGCTCTCCCGGCCGAGATTGATGTAGCCCGGCCGGCCGACCGCGGCGAGGCCCAGGCCGAGGTGGCAGGTGGGAGTCGTGGCTGAGGCCAGTCGGGCGAAGGGCATCGCGGGCTCCGTTCGGTCGGCTCCGTGCGGCTGCGGACCAACGTATCCCGCGATGCCCTTCGCATGCGTGACGCGACCTGCTACTTCTTGGCGTCCGCCCAGGTGTGCTGGGCCGCCACGTCCGCCTTGACCTCGGCCAGCTGGACGGCGACGGCGCTGGGGGCCGTGCCGCCGCGGCCGCTGCGGGAGGCGAGGGCGCCGGGGACGTTGAGGACCGAGCGGACCTCGGGGGTGAGGTGGGTGCTGATCGCGGCGAACTGTTCGTCCGTCAGCTCGTCCAGCTCCTTGTCCTCGGCCTCGGCGACCTTCACGCACTCGCCGGCCACCTCGTGCGCGACGCGGAACGGCACGCCCTGCTTGACCAGCCACTCCGCGATGTCGGTGGCGAGCGAGAAGCCGGCCGGGGCCAGTTCCTCCATGCGCTCGCGGTGGACGGTGAGGGTGGCGATCATGCCGGTGAAGGCGGGGAGCAGCACCTCCAGCTGGTCGCAGGAGTCGAAGACCGGCTCCTTGTCCTCCTGGAGGTCCCGGTTGTAGGCGAGCGGCAGGGCCTTGAGCGTGGCCATCAGGCCCGTGAGGTTGCCGATCAGGCGGCCCGACTTGCCGCGCGCCAGCTCTGCGATGTCCGGGTTCTTCTTCTGCGGCATGATCGACGAACCGGTGGAGAACGCGTCGTGCAGGGTCACGAAGGAGAACTCCTTCGTGTTCCAGATGATGATCTCCTCGGAGATCCGGGACAGGTCGACCCCGATCATCGCCGTGATGAAGGCGAACTCGGCGACGAAGTCCCGGGAGGCCGTTCCGTCGATGGAGTTGCCGACGCTGCCGTGCTCGAAGCCGAGGTCCTCGGCGACCGCCTCCGGGTCCAGGCCGAGGCTGCTGCCCGCCAGGGCACCGGAGCCGTACGGCGACACCGCGGTCCGCTCGTCCCACTGGCGCAGCCGCTCGGCGTCCCGGGACAGGGACTGCACGTGCGCGAGGACGTGGTGGGCGAAGAGCACGGGCTGGGCGTGCTGGAGGTGGGTGCGCCCGGGCATCGCCACGTCGGGGTGGGCTTCGGCGAGGCCGATCAGCGCGTCCTGGAGGTCGGCGATCAGGCCGCCGATGATCCGGGCGTGGTCGCGCAGGTACATCCGGAAGAGGGTGGCGACCTGGTCGTTGCGGGAGCGGCCCGCGCGCAGCTTGCCGCCGAGTTCGGGGCCGAGGCGCTCCAGGAGACCGCGCTCCAGGGCGGTGTGGACGTCCTCGTCCGCGATGGTGCCGACGAAGTCGCCGGATGCGACATCGGCCTCGAGCCGGTCGAGCCCGGCGATCATCCGGGTGAGCTCCTCATCCGTGAGCAGCCCCGCCTTGTGCAGCACGCGCGCGTGGGCACGCGAACCGGCGATGTCGTAGGGCGCGAGCCGCCAGTCGAAGTGGACGGATGCGGACAGCTTCGCCAGGGCCTCGGCGGGGCCGTCGGCGAAACGGCCGCCCCAGAGCCGTACGTCACCGCTGTTGCTGCTCACTGTGGGTTGCTCCTCGAAGGTGGTGACCGCGTTGTGCATGATTATGCAGAGCACTGCATGATTCGTCAATCTGAAAGAGATCGTCGGACGCGTTGAACAAACGAAACCGCTTTCGCGTACTGACCACCGAACGCTGGCGCCGCGTTAGTAATCCCACTCCTGACCCAAGTGAGGCATCCGCATGTCCAGGGCTCTTCCGAAGTACAACAAGCGTCGCGTCGCGATCATCGGTGGCGCTGCGGCCGTCGCACTGTCCGGCGCGATCATCGCGGGCTCCGCTCTCGCCGGGACGCCCGACGACAGCAACGGCAACAGCGGCAGCACGAACGCCCGCACGCTGGCCAGCCCCGGCACGATCACCTGCCCCGACGTGAAGTCGCAGCTCCCGGCCAACATCCCCGCCTCCGCGCAGGCCGAGGTGGACCGCAACCTCACCCTGCTGCAGACGCAGATCGCCGAGGCCAACAAGCGCCTGCAGGACACGGTCGGCCAGGGCGGACCCAACTTCGTGCAGAACGCGATCCTCGGCCCGCTGGCCGACAAGCGGAAGTCCACGGTCGACCGCATCGCCACCGCCATCGGCCGTAAGGGGACCAAGCCGACCGGCCTGGACGCCCTCGCGACGTGCACGCTGAACGGGGGCGGCACGAACGCCAACGCGGGCGGGAACGCCAACGCGGGCGGGAACGCCAACGGGAACGGGAACGCCAACGGGAACGCCAACGCGGGCGGGAAGGCGAACGGAAACGCGAACGGCAACGCCAACGCCAACGCGGGCGGCGCCAACGCGAACGGCAACGCCAACGCCAACGCGGGCGGCAACGCCGGCAACGCCGGGGCCGCCGCTGCGGGCACCATCAGCTGCCCCGACGTGAAGTCGCAGCTCCCGGCCAACATCCCCGCCTCCGCGCAGGCCGAGGTGGACCGCAACCTCACCCTGCTGCAGACGCAGATCGACGAGGCCAACAAGCGCCTGGTCGACACGGTGGGTCAGGGCGGCCCGAACTTCGTGCAGAACGCGATCCTCGGCCCGCTGGCCGACAAGCGGAAGTCCACGGTCGACCGCATCGCCACCGCCATCGGCCGTCAGGGGACCAAGCCGACCGGCCTGGACGCGCTGGCCGCCTGCACCCTCAACAAGTGAGGTGACAGGCCGCCGGGGCCGCCCCGAGTAACGCCGGCCGGGGCGGCCCCGGTAGCCGCGAAGGCTCGTACAGCCGAGCGGAGTTCACCGATAATCAGCAGTCATGGGAAAGACCTATGAGCGCATAGACGGCAGGCTCCGCACGTTCATCGAGGAACAGCCACTCTTCTTCACCGCGACCGCCCCGCTCTCCGGCGACGGCACGGTCAACCTCTCCCCCAAGGGCCTCAAGGGCTCCTTCGCGGTACTCGACGAGCACACCGTGGCGTATCTCGACTTCGCCGGGTCCAACGCGGAGACCATCGCACACCTGCGCGAGAACGGGCGGATCACCCTGATGTGGTGCGCCTTTCAAGGCCCGCCGAACATCGTGCGGGTGCACGGCCGGGGGGAACCGGTCTTCCGCGACGACCCCCGCTTCGGGGAACTGATCACCCACTTCCCCGGCATCGACCCGACCCCGCACGGCCTGCGCGCGATCATCGTCGTGCACGCGGAACTCGTCCGGGACACCTGCGGCTACGCGGTGCCCTTCATGTCGTACGAGACGGACCGCGACCTGCACGGAAAGCGCTTCGCCCGTGAGGACGACGCCTCGCTGAGCGAGTACTTCCGGAAGAAGGACCACGTGGCCACCAGCCTGGACGGCCTACCCGGGCTGCCGTTGCCGCTGCCCCCGTCTACCGTCTGAACCATGCGCCCCGCTGCAGTCGCCCTCGCGTCCGCGTCCGTGCTCCTGATCGGTGCCGCGTCCGGCGGCTGTCCGGCTCCGCTGCCCGCCCGGATGGCGGACACCGGGGGCGGGACCCAGCTGATCACGGCTCAGGCGGCGCGCACCGATTCGACGACGGGCACGGTCGTCTGGTGGGACCTGCGCAACGGACGGTGGGTGCGAGCCGGTTCGGCCCCCGCCCGCTTCGGGGCGAGGGGGCTCGTCGAAGGGACCGCCCGGCAGCAGGGCACCAACACCACGCCTACTGGGCTGTACGACCTGCCGTTCGCCTTCGGCATCGAGGCGCCACCGGCCGGCACCAGGATGCCGTACCGTCCGGTCCACGCGGACTCCTGGTGGTGCCAGGACAACGACTCCGCCGCCTACAACCGCTGGACCGAACCCCTGCCCGCCGACTGCCGGGCCACCGAGTCCGAGCACCTCGTCGACTACCAGGGGCAGTACGCGCACGCGCTCGTCATCGGGTTCAACTACCGGCAGCCGGTACGGGGGCGGGGCGCCGGCATCTTCCTGCACGTCGACGGTCCGGGCGCGACGGCCGGCTGTGTGTCGGTTCCCGAGGAGGCGATGCGGCGGATCCTGGGCTGGGCCGATCCCCGCAGGGGACCGCACATCGCCGTGGGCACGGAGGACGGTCCGACGGACATCACCCGGTACTGACGTCGCCCACGGGCAGCCGCACCGTGAACGTGGTCGCGCCCGGACTGCTCTCCAGCCCCACGCTCCCACCGTGCGCCTCCACCACCGCCGCCACGATCGCCAGCCCCAGCCCGGCTCCGCCCCCGGAAGCGTCCGTGCGGCGGCGGTGTTCGGCCCGGGTGAAGCGTTCGAAGACGCCGGGCTGGACCTCCGCGGGGACGCCGGGGCCGTCGTCGTGGACCTGCAGGCAGGCCACCTCGCCGTCGGTCTCCAGGGACACCGTCACCTTGGTGTCCGCGGGGGTGTGCAGACGGGCGTTGGTCAGCAGATTGCCCAGCACCTGGTGAAGCCGGTGGGCGTCACCCGTCACGGTCACCGGGTCCTCGGGGAGTTCCATCGCCCAGCGGTGGTCGGGACCGGCCGCGCGGGCGTCGGTGACGGCGTCCAGGACGAGGTGGGTGAGATCGACGGAGCGGCGTTCGAGCGGGCGGCCGGCGTCGAGGCGGGCGAGCAGCAGCAGGTCGTCCACCATCTCGCCCATACGGGAGGACTCGGCGGCGATACGGCCGAGGGCCCGGGTGACCGCCGCCGGTACCGGCCCGGGGTGCAGCAGGGCCAGCTCGGCGTGGCCGCGCACCGAGGCGACCGGGGTGCGCAGCTCGTGGCTGGCGTCGGCGGCGAAGCTGCGCAGCCGCTCCTCGCTGGCGTGCCGTTTGGTCAGGGCGTCCTCGACGTGGCCCAGCATGCGGTTGAAGGCCGCCGCGACCCGGCCGACCTCGCTGTGGGGATCGGGTTCGGGGGCGCGCGACGGCAGAATGACCTCGCCGCTGGCGAGTGGGAGCTCGCTGACCCGGGCGGCGGTCGCCGCGACCCGGCTCAGCGGCCGCAGCGACCAGCGCACCCAGAGGGCGCCGGCCACGCCGGTGGCGGCCAGGGCGAGCCCGAACACGATCCCGGCGACCAGTTCCAGGCGGTGGACGGCGGCCTCCACGGGCTCCAGGGGCAGCCCGGTGATCAGGACGTCGCCGTCGATGCCCTGGATCGCGACGACCCGGTAGCCGTGCAGCGCAGCGAGGTGGACACTGTGCCCCCTGCCGTCGGTGCCGACCGACGCAAGCTCGGCGCCGTCCCGTTCGGTCAGCTTGCCGGTCACGTACTGGATGCCGCCGGGGCGGATGACCGCCGCGTTGGTGACCCTCCCGTCCACCAGGCGCGCGCCGAAGGTGCCCGTCGCCTGTCTGCGGTCGTCGCCGTGCTCGTCGCCGTCGTTGTCGTCCGGCAGCTTGCCGCCGTGCTCCAGGCTCTGCGGGAACCGGGCACCGACCTGTTCGAGCTGCTGGTCGAGACGCTGGGTGAGGAAGCCGTTCAGCTCCACCACCGCGGCGAGCCCCACCGCCGCGCAGCTGACCGCCAGCAGCACCACCAGGCCGACGGTGAGCCGGGCCCGCAGGGTACGGGGACGGGGCAGGCGGTGCGGGTACCTCACTTCACCACCGGCTTGAGCACATAGCCCGACCCGCGCACCGTGTGGATCATGGGATCGCGTCCCACGTCCACCTTCTTGCGCAGGTAGGAGATGTACAGCTCGACCACATGGGCCCGACCGCCGAAGTCGTAGGACCACACCCGGTCCAGGATCTGCGCCTTGCTGAGCACACGGCGCGGGTTGCGCATCAGGAAGCGCAGCAGCTCGAACTCGGTCGGGGACAGCTCGATCAGTTCCCCGCCCCGGGTCACCTCACGGGACTCCTCGTCCATGACGAGATCGCCGACCACGAGCCGCGGCCCCTCGTCCAGCTGCCGTGCCATGCCCGCGCGGCGCAGCAGACCGCGCACCCGGGCGACGACCTCCTCCAGACTGAAGGGCTTGGTGACGTAGTCGTCACCGCCCGCCGTGATGCCCGCGATACGGTCCTCCACCGCGTCCCGGGCGGTCAGGAAGAGCACACAGACGTCGGGCTTCACCTGGTGCAGGGTGCGCAGCACCGCGAAGCCGTCGGTGTCCGGGAGCATCACGTCGAGGACGACGGCGTCCGGCATCAGCTCGCGCGCGGCGGTGACCGCCGAGGCGCCGTCCCCGGCGGCACGCACCTCCCAGCCCTCGTAGCGCAGGGCGCCGGTGAGCACCTCGGCGAGGTCGGGGTCGTCGTCGACGACGAGGACGCGCAGCGGTGTGCCGTCGGGGCGGGTGAGGGCCGGGCGGCCGGAGCGGGTCGTGTTCATCTCCCCTCCAGGATCACCCCTGCGCGGTACGACAGGTCAACGCCGCAGCTCTGAGTTTCCTCTGAGTGCGCTGAGAAAAGAGCCTGCTCAGAGCTCTCTCAGAGGTCCGTCGCGCACAGTTGCGTACCGAACGGCAGAAAGGAACCCTCATGACCACCGTGTACGAGCGGCGGACGGCACCCCCCGTGGCGCCCGCTCCACGCCGCTCCCCCGCGGGCCCGTTGCTCGCCCTGTTGTGGGCGGGGGCGGCGGCCGTGCTGGTCCTGTGGTGGGCGGACACCGGCTCGGTGGTCGGCGCCGAGGGCTGGCTGACCGGGGCCGGGCGGATCGCCGGGCTGCTGTGCGGCTACTCGTGCGCGGTCCTGGTGGGGCTGATGGCCCGGGTGCCGCTGCTGGAGCGGCGGATCGGCTCGGACCGGGTGGCCCGCTGGCACGCCATGGCGGGCAGGTACACGGTCTGCCTGCTCGTCGCGCACGTCGTGCTCATCCTGACCGGGTACGCCGCACAGGACCGGGCCTCGATCCTGCACGAGACGGCCACGGTGATCCTGGACTACCCGGACATGCTGATGGCGACGGCCGGCACGGTGATCCTGTTCGCGGTCGGCATCACCTCCGCGCGGGCCGTGCGCCGCCGGACCAGCTACGAGTTCTGGTACTACGTCCACCTGCTCACGTACGCCGCCGTCTTCCTGGCCTTCTTCCACCAGCTGTCGCTGGGCAACGACTTCAACGGCAAGCCGGTCGCCACGGCCGCCTGGTACGCCCTGTACCTGGGCGTGGCCGCACTGGTGCTCTGGTACCGGATCCTCGCGCCGGTGCGGCTCAACCTGCGGCACCAGCTGCGCGTGGAGTCCGTGCACCAGGAGGCGCCGGGCGTGTACTCGGTCGTGGTGCGCGGGCGGCGGCTGGAGGAGCTGGACGCCCGGCCGGGCCAGTTCTTCCGGTGGCGGTTCCTCGGCGAGGGCATGGGCTGGGCGTCGACGCCGTACTCGCTGTCCGCGCCGCCCCGCCCGGACCTCATGCGGATCACGGTCAAGGCGCTGGGCGACCACAGCGCGGCGGTTCCGCTGCTGCGCCCGGGTACCCGGGTGTGGGCGGAGGGCCCGTACGGCTCCCTGACCGCCGACCGGGCCACCACCCACCGTTCGCTGCTGATCGCCGGCGGCGTCGGCATCACCCCCTTGCGGGCGCTGTTCGAGACGCTGCCCGGCGACGTCACCCTCCTCTACCGGGCCCGTACGGCCGAGGACCTCGCCCTGGGCGGCGAGCTGGAGGCGATCGCGAACTGGCGCGGGGCGAAGGTGCTGTACGCGCTCAACGGACCGCGGGGCGAGCGCCCGAGCTTCACGGCCGAGGCGCTGGCCGCCACGGTTCCCGGTCTCGCCGAGCACGACGTGTACCTCTGCGGACCGCACGGCTTCGCCCAGGAGCTGTACCGGGAACTGCGCGCCGCCGGGGTCCCGGACCGGCGTATCCACCACGAGTCGTTCGAGCTGTGAGGCATAGAAGTGCACGCTTTGAGGAAGAACCGCCCCCTGCGCCGCATCGTGCTGGCCAGTGCCGCCACCGTCTCCGGGATGGTGCTGCTGCTGTCGCTGAAGCCGCACGAGAGTCCCGGCATCACGGTGAGCGCGTCGTCCCCGGCGCCGTCGAGCAGCGCGAGCGCGTCGCCCGGGGGGTCCGGCGGGTCCGGCGGGTCCGGCGGGTCCGGCGGGTCGAGCTCGACCGGCACGAAGACCGCCACCGGCGACACGGTCCAGACCCGTTGGGGCCCCGTCCAGGTGCGGGTCACCGTGAAGGGCGGCAAGCTCACCGAGGTGACCGCGGTGACCTACCCCACGGAGAACCCGCGCGACCAGGAGATCAACAGCTACGCCATCCCCCAGCTGCGGCGCGAGGCGCTGGCCGCGCAGAGCGCCGACATCGACACCGTCTCGGGCGCCACGTACACGAGTGAGGGTTACCGCCAGTCACTCCAGTCCGCACTGGACTCGGTGGGCGTCTGAACACTCGGCCGTCACGGCACGTATCTGTGGGCCAAGGGTCAAGTCCCCACGGAGGAACCGTGACCACCACGATCGCAGGCGGACGTGCCGCCCGCCGCCAGACGATGCGCCGCATCCGTCCGCGCCGCTCCCCGGCCGTCCCGCTGCTGCTCGCCGTATGGGCGGGCGCGGCGGGCGTGCTGTGGCTGTGGTGGCACAACACGCCGAACATCGCCGACGACAACAGCAAGATCCTCAACGCCGGCCGGATCACCGGCCTGCTCGCCGGGTACCTGATGGCCCTGGTCGTGCTCCAGATGGCCCGGGTGCCCGCGCTGGAGCGCCGGGTGGGTTCCGACCGGGTGGCCCGCTGGCACGCGATGAGCGGCCGGTACACGCTCTGCCTGGTCTTCGCGCACGTCTTCCTCATCATGTGGGGCTACGCGCTGCAGGCGGGCAAGTCGCTCGGCGACATCGTCCAGCAGACCATCGACTCCATCAACCAGCTCCCGGACATGGGCAAGGCGGCCATCGGCACGGGCCTGTTCGTGGTCATCGGTCTCACCTCGATCGGTGTGGTCCGCCGCAGGCTGCCGTACGACGCCTGGTACCACGTGCACGTGCTCACGTACGGCGCGGTGTTCCTGACGTTCTGGCACCAGATCACCACCGGCAACGACTTCGCGATCGAACCGACCGCGAAGACCTTCTGGTACGCCCTGTACGGCACGGTCAGCGCGCTGGTGGTCTGGTACCGGATCATCACCCCGATCCGGCTGAACCTCCGGCACCGCATGCGGGTCGAGGCGGTCATCGAGGAGACGCCGGGCATCGTGTCGGTACTGATCGGCGGGCGGAAGCTGCACCGGATGGGCGCGGAGGCCGGCCACTTCTTCCGGTGGCGGTTCCTGGCCCCGGGGATGCGGTTCAGTTCCCACCCGTACTCGCTGTCCGCGCCGCCCCGCCCGGACATGCTGCGGATCACGGTCAAGGCGATCGGCGACCACACCGCCCGGCTGCGCGAGCTCACGCCCGGCACCCGGGTGTGGGCCGAGGGCCCCTACGGCGCGATGACCGCCCAGCGGCGCAGCCGCGGCAAGGTGCTGCTGGTCGCGGGCGGGGTCGGCATCACGCCGATGCGCACCCTGTTCGAGACGCTGCCGGGCGGGGCCGGGGACATCACCCTCCTCTACCGCGCCAACACCACCCAGGACCTGGCCCTGTGGGACGAGCTGGCCCTCATCGCCAAGGAGCGCGGTGCCCGGCTGATGTACGCGGTCAACAGCCCGGAGGGCGAGCGGCCGGACATCTCCGCGGAGAACCTCCAGCGGAAGATCCCGGACATCGAGAACCACGACGTCTTCATGTGCGGTCCGCCCGGATTCGCGCAGGGGGTGTACGAAGCACTGCGCGGCGCGGGGGTTCCCGCCCGCCGCATCCATCACGAGTCGTTCGAGATGTGAGCGACGGGAATCGTCGGGAAACCCACGGGAAATCAGGAGCCCAGCAACCATGAGGAAGAGCCACCCCGTTCGGCGCGTCATGCTCGCGACCGCGGCCACCGTGTCCGGTGTCGTACTGCTGCTTTCGCTGAAGCCGTCCACGGACCCGGCCTCCGCGTCGGCGGCCGGTGCTGCGCCGCAGCAGACCGCGGCAGGACAGCAGGCGCCGCAGGGCGGCGCGGCGGCCGCCGGGACCGGCACCGTCACCGGTGATGTGGCGCAGACCCAGTACGGCCCGGTCCAGGTGCGCCTCACCGTCGCGAACGGCAAGGTGACCAAGGCGGAGGCGGTGCAGGCGCCCAAGGGCGGCACCAGCGACCAGAAGACCGCGCTGTCCGTGCCCAAGCTCAACCAGGAGGCCGTGACGGCGCAGAGCGCTCAGATCGACTCCGTGTCCGGGGCGACCTACACGAGCACCGGGTACAAGAAGTCGCTGCAGTCGGCGCTGGACAAGGTGAAGGCGTCGTCCGCGCAGAGCGGCGGCGGGTCGTCGTCCTCCTCCGGCGGCGGCGCGGCCCAGGCGAGCCGTACGCTCACCGGCAAGGCGGCCCAGACCCCGTACGGGCCGGTCCAGGTCCGGATCACGGTGGCCAACGGCAAGATCACCAAGGCGGAGGCGGTGCAGGCGCCCAAGGGCGGCACCAGCGACCAGAAGACCGCACTGTCCGTGCCCAAGCTCAACCAGGAGGCCGCGGCGGCCGGGAACGCCAACATCGACTCCGTGTCGGGAGCGACCTACACCAGCACCGGGTACAAACAGTCCCTCCAGTCCGCGCTGGACCAGGCCGGTGGCTGACACGGTGACGGACTCACCGGAAGCTCCCGCCGCGGTGCGGCACGCGGAGGAGGTCATGGGGACGGTCTTCTCCTTCGACGTCCGCGGCGGGGAACCGCGTGCCGTGCGCGCGGCCCTCGACGAGGCGGTGGCCGTCCTGCACCGGATCGACGCGGTCTTCAGCACCTACCGCGAGGACAGCCAGGTGTCCCGGCTGGTGCGGGGCGAGATGACCGTCGCGGACTGCGATCCCGAGGTCGCCGAGGTGCTCGAGCTGGGGGCCGAGGCGGAGCGGGTCAGCGGTGGCTGGTTCAGCATGACGTACGGCGGGCGGCTCGACCCGACCGGAGTCGTCAAGGGCTGGGCCGCGGAACGCTGCGCGCGGCTCATCTCGGGAGCGGCCGGGGTGAGCGGCGTCAGCGTGAACGGCGGCGGGGACGTCCAGATGCTCGGCACGCCCGCGCCGCAGCGGCCGTGGCGGGTCGGGGTGTCGGATCCGTTGCGGCCGGGCGGGCTGGCGGCGGTGATCTCTTCCACGGGAGTGGACGAGCTGGCCGTGGCGACGTCCGGTACGGCGGAGCGGGGGGCGCACATCGTCGACCCCCGCACACGGAAGTCGGCGGTCACGGACCTGGTCGCCGTGACCGTGGTGGCGCCCCGACTGACCTGGGCGGACTGCTGGGCCACGGCCGCGTTCGCGATGGGCTCACGGGAGGGTCTCGCCTGGCTGGATTCCCTGCCGGGGGTGGAGGCCCTGCTGATCACCGCGGGCGACGAGGTGCGGTGCACCGGGGGGTTGGCGGCGCGTTTGGGCTGACCGGGGCGGGGGTTCACTTGCCCGCGCCAACGGGGTGCCTCCCCCGCTCATGGGGGTCCCCCAGGCCCTTGAGGCCCCTTGAGGCGCTGGGGTGAGGCACGACTGCCCGCAGCTGAGCCGACCAAGGGGCGCGGGGAACTGCGCGACCAGCCCCCACCGACCCGCGGTCGGCCCACCACCGCCAACGCCCCACTCAGTGGCCGTTCTGAGCCAGCCTCAGCAAGTGTTCCGCCAGGGCCTGCCCACCCGTCGGCTCCCTGCTGATCAGCAGCAACGTGTCGTCCCCCGCGATCGTCCCGAGGATGTCGTGCAGCTCCGCCTGGTCGATCGCCGAGGCGAGGAACTGGGCCGCGCCGGGCGGGGTGCGAAGGACCACCAGGTTCGCCGAAGCCTCCGCGGAGATGAGCAGCTCCTGCGACAGCCGCCGCATCCGCTCCTCCTTCGCCGACTCCCCCAGCGGCGCCCGCGGGGTACGGAAGCCCCCCTCACTGGGCACCGCGTAGATCAGGTCGCCGTCGGTGTTGCGGATCTTCACGGCGTTCAGTTCGTCGAGGTCCCGGGAGAGCGTCGCCTGGGTGACGCTCAGCCCGTCGTCGGCGAGCAGCTTCGCCAACTGGCTCTGTGAGCGCACCGGCTTCCGGTTGAGGATGTCCACGATCCGGCCGTGGCGGGCGGTGCGGGTCTGCGGCACAGCCGCCCCGCCGGGCTGCTCCTGGTCCTGCGCCTGACTCATCGTCGTCTCATTCTCCGGATCGTCCGTCCCCGTGAACCACGTCGAGGATGCCGGGCAGTGCCCGGAGAAGCGCATCCGCGTCGTCGTCGCCGAGGTTCAGCGGCGGCATCAGCCGGACGACGTCGGGGGCGGGCGCGTTCACCAGGAAACCGGCCTCCTGAGCCGCCTGTTGCACCTGTGGCGCGAGCGGCTCGTTGAGCACGATACCCAGGAGCAGGCCCGCGCCCCGGACATGGTCGATCAATGGGTGGCCCAGTCCCTCGATTCCGCCGCGCAGCTTCTCGCTCTGCCGCTTGACGTTCTCCAGCAGCCCCTCGTTCTCGATGGTGTCGAGAACGGCGAGGCCGGCGGCGCAGGCGACTGGGTTGCCCCCGAAGGTCGTCCCGTGCTGGCCCGGCTGGAGGAGTTCGGCGGCGCGGCCGAAGGCGACGGTGGCTCCGAGCGGCAGTCCCCCGCCCAGCCCCTTGGCCAGGGTCACGACGTCCGGCAGGACTCCCTCGTGGGCCTGGTACTCGAACCAGTTGCCGGTCCGTCCGATGCCGGTCTGCACCTCGTCCAGGACGAGCAGTGCGCCCGTGGAGGCGGTGATCGCGCGGGCCGCCTTCAGATATCCGGCGGGCGGGACCACGACCCCGTTCTCGCCCTGGACCGGCTCGATGACGACGAGCGCGGTCTCCTCGGTCACCGCGGCGGCCAGCGCCTGCGCGTCACCGTAGGGCACGTGGGTGACGTCGCCGGGCAGCGGCCGGAAGGGCTCCTGCTTGCCGGGCTGGCCGGTGAGCGCGAGGGCGCCCATGGTACGGCCGTGGAAGCCGCCCTGCGTGGCGACCATGTGGGTCCGGCCGGTCAGCCGGCCGATCTTGAAGGCGCCCTCGTTGGCCTCGGCACCGGAGTTGCAGAAGTAGACCTTGCCGTCCCGGCCGAAGAGCTGCAGCAGCCGCTCGGCGAGGGCGACGGGCGGCTCGGCGACGAACAGGTTGGAGACATGTCCGAGGGAGGCGATCTGCTTGCTGACGGCCTGTACGACGGCCGGGTGGGCGTGGCCGAGCGCGTTGACCGCGATGCCGCCGACGAAGTCGGCGTACTCGTTGCCGTCGGCGTCCCATAGCCTGGCGCCCTCACCGCGCACCAGGGGCAGTCGCGGGGTGCCGTAGTTGTTCATGAGGGCACCCTGCCACCGTGTGGTCAGTTCCTCGTTGCTCATGTCGGCTCCCCCTCCTGCTCGTCGGGCACGACCATCGTGCCGATGCCCTCGTCGGTGAAGATCTCCAGCAGGATCGAGTGCTGGACCCGGCCGTCGATCACGCGGGCGGTGTTGACCCCGCCCCGCACGGCGTGCAGGCAGCCCTCCATCTTCGGCACCATGCCGGCGGACAACTCCGGCAGCAGCTTCTCCAGTTGGGAAGCGGTGAGGCGGCTGATCACCTCGTCCGAGTTCGGCCAGTCCTCGTAGAGCCCCTCGACGTCGGTGAGGACCATGAGGGTTTCGGCGCCCAGTGCCGCAGCGAGTGCCGCAGCCGCCGTATCAGCATTGACGTTGTAGACATGTCCGTCGTCCTGGCTCCGGGCGATCGACGAGACGACCGGGATACGGCCGTCGGCGAGCAGGGCCTCGATCGCGCCCGTGTCGATGTCGGTGATCTCTCCCACCCGCCCGATGTCGACCAACTCGCCGTCGATCTCGGGCTGGTGCCTGGTGGCGGTGATGGTGTGCGCGTCCTCGCCGGTGAGGCCGACCGCGAGCGGCCCGTGCTGGTTGAGCAGGCCCACCAGCTCGCGCTGCACCTGCCCCGCGAGCACCATCCGTACGACGTCCATGGCGTCCTCGGTGGTGACGCGCAGGCCCGCCTTGAACTCGCTGACGATGCCGTGCTTGTCGAGGGCGGCGCTGATCTGCGGGCCGCCGCCGTGCACGACGACCGGTTTCAGGCCGGCGTGGTGCAGGAACACGACGTCCTGGGCGAACGCGGCCTTCAGTTCTTCGTCGATCATGGCGTTGCCGCCGAACTTGATCACGACGGTCTTGCCGTTGTGCCGGACCAGCCAGGGCAGCGCCTCGATGAGGGTCTGGGCCTTGGGCAGAGCGGTGTGTTTCCTGGTCACGTTGCTCATGAGGAATAGGCGCTGTTCTCGTGGACGTAGTCGGCGGTCAGGTCGTTGGTCCAGATGGTGGCGGTCTGAGAGCCCGCGGCGAGGTCGGCGACGATGTGGACCTCGCGGTAGCGCATGTCGACCTTCTCCCGGTCCTCGCCGACTCCGCCGTTCTTGCAGACCCAGACGCCGTTGATGGCGACGTTGAGCCGGTCGGGTTCGAAGGCGGCGCTCGTGGTGCCGATCGCGGAGAGCACGCGGCCCCAGTTGGGGTCCTCACCGTGGATCGCGCACTTCAGGAGGTTGTTGCGGGCGATGGCGCGGCCCACCTCGACGGCGTCGTCCTCGCCGGCGGCGTTGATCACCTCGACCTTGATGTCCTTGCTCGCCCCCTCGGCGTCGCGGATCAGCTGCTGACCGAGGTCGTCGCAGACCTGACGTACGGCCTCGGCGAACTCGTCGTACTCCGGGGTGACTCCGGAGGCACCGGAGGCGAGCAGCAGCACGGTGTCGTTGGTGGACATGCAGCCGTCGGAGTCGACCCGGTCGAAGGTGACCCTGGTGGCCGCCCGGAGCGCCCTGTCCAGGGTGGCGTCGTCCAGATCGGCGTCGGTGGTGAGGACGACCAGCATGGTGGCGAGGCCCGGGGCGAGCATGCCCGCGCCCTTGGCCATGCCGCCGACGGTCCAGCCGTCCTTGGCCACCACCGACGTCTTGTGGACGGTGTCCGTGGTCTTGATGGCGATGGCGGCCTTCTCACCGCCGTGCTCGGAGAGCTGGGCGGCGGCCTTCTCCACGCCCGGCAGCAGCTTCTCCATGGGCAGCAGCACACCGATGAGGCCGGTGGAGCAGACGGCGACCTCGATGGCGCCCCGGCCCAGGACCTCGGCGGCCTTCTCGGCGGTGGCATGGGTGTCCTGGAAGCCCTTCGGCCCCGTACAGGCGTTGGCGCCACCGGAGTTGAGAACGACGGCGGACACCTGCCCGGCCTTCAGCACCTGCTCGGACCAGAGCACCGGGGCCGCCTTGACGCGGTTGGAGGTGAAGACGCCCGCGGCGGCGCGGCGCGGCCCGGTGTTGACCACCAGGGCCAGGTCCGGGTTGCCGTTCTCCTTGATCCCGGCGGCGACGCCCGCCGCCGTGAATCCCTTGGCTGCCGTGACGCTCACGGTGCGACTCCGATCGTGGAAAGGCCGGTGGTCTCGTCGAACCCCAGGGCGAGGTTCATGCTCTGCACGGCACCGCCCGCGGTGCCCTTGGTCAGGTTGTCGATGGCGCTGATCGCGATGATGCGCCCCGTCGCCTCGTCGAGGGCGACCTGCACCTGAACGGCGTTGGAACCGAAGACGGACGCGGTGGCGGGCCACTGCCCCTCGGGGAGGAGGTGCGCGAACGGCTCGTCGGTGTAGGCCTTCTCGTACGCGGCCCGCAGGGACTCGGCGGTCACGCCGGGGACCGCCTTGGCGCTGCAGGTGGCGAGGATGCCGCGGGGCATCGGCGCGAGCGTGGGCGTGAAGGAGACGGTGACCCGCTCGCCCGCCGCCGCGCTGAGGTTCTGGATCATCTCGGGGGTGTGCCGGTGTCCGCCGCCGACGCCGTACGGCGACATGGAGCCCATCACCTCGCTGCCCAGCAGATGCGGCTTGGGCGCCTTGCCCGCGCCCGAGGTGCCGGAGGCGGCCACGATCACGGCCTCGGTCTCGGCGAGGTGCGCGGCGTACGCCGGGAAGAGCGCGAGGGACACGGCCGTGGGATAGCAACCGGGTACCGCGATGCGCTTGGACCCCTCCAGCGCGGCGCGGGCACCCGGTAGTTCGGGGAGGCCGTAGGGCCAGGTGCCGGCGTGCGGGGAGCCGTAGAACCGCTCCCAGTCGGCCGGGTCCTTCAGCCGGAAGTCGGCGCCCATGTCGACCACGAGCACCTCGGGGCCGAGCTGTTCGGCGACCGCGGCGGACTGCCCGTGCGGCAGGGCGAGGAAGACGACGTCATGCCCGGCGAGGGCCTCGGGTGTGGTCTCGGCCAGCACCCGGTCGGCCAGCGGCAGCAGGTGCGGCTGCAGCGCGCCGAGCCGCTGCCCGGCGTTGGAGTTGCCGGTCAGGGCACCGATCTCGACCTCGGGGTGCGCGAGGAGCAGCCGCAGGACCTCTCCGCCCGCGTATCCGCTCGCTCCGGCCACCGCCGCACGTACCGCCATGCCACCCTCCTCCTGGATGGCATGACTATACGTTTCCATGCACGTTTATGCAATCTGCATCCGGGGCCCCGATCACCCGCGTGTGACATCGACGGCGTCAAGTGGACGATCGAAGATGTCCACGGCCAGCTCGGCCGACTCGCCCTTGCGGGCGGCGACGGCCGCGCGGAGACCCGCTCGTTCCGCCGGCTCGTCAACCGCGCCGGCATGCGGCTTCTTCCGACAGTCGAGTCGGGGCGCCCGTCAACGGTCGCCCGGCAGCACGGCGGCTGCCTGCTGCCGCTCAAGAGCGCCGTGCGACGGCCGCAGGGCCTCACGGCGGGCGCCCACGCGCACTCTCCCACCCATATCCCGCCCCGGGCGTTCAGCGCCCTCCGGAGAACGGGACTCCGGCACGGCAGAGTACGTTGGCGAAGAAGCTGTCCTCACCCGTGCGCACGGCAAAGCGCGCGGCCCTGACTCTCGCCTTGAACTCGTCGTGAGCGAGTGGCTCTGGGGCGAGCCCCAAAGAGCGCAGCCCGGTGTGGACAACGGGGTTGACCTCGCGGATCTGGTCGGTCACCCAGCTGTCCTCGACCACGACGTGTGCCAGCACGGCCTCCACGACGTCCAGGAACGGGGGCTGGCCGTACCGGTAGCCGAGATCCACGACCGGGGTACCCGGTGCCAGAGGCAGGCCCGCGTCGCTGATCACGAAGGTGTCGGTGTGCCGGAGCCCGGCGATCAGGCCGGCCAGCTCCTGGTGGATGATGCCGTTTCGTATCACGGATTCAGCCCTTCTCTGCAGGGGTGACGGTGGCAAGGGTGGCGCGCAGGGTGTCGAGGTCGGCGCGGTACTGCTGGGCGCCGGCGACCCGGACCGCCAGGGAGCCGGCGGCCGTCCCCAGCCGGGCGGCCTCCAGAAGTGAGTCACCGGCGGCCAGCCGGGCGGCGAGCACCCCGACGAACGCGTCGCCGGCACCGGTGGTGTCCGTGACCGGGGTGGGGATGGCCGGAATCGCGGTGGTGGTGCCGTCCGTATCGGTGATGATCGCGCCCGCCCCTCCCAACGTGGTGATCACCGCCTTGGCGCCCCGGGCGCGCAGCGCGGCGTGCGCCTTCCGCACGGCGGACGGCTCCGCGGCCCTCTCCGGGGCGGGTTGCCCGGAGACCACCGCCTGTTCGTGCTCATTCACGATCAGCACATCGCACCGGGAGATCAGCTGATCCGGCAGCCTGACGGCCGGCGCGGCGTTGAGCAGGAACCGGCCCGTGCAGGCGGCCGCCGCGCGCTCCACCACGTCCAGTGGTATCTCCAGTTGGGCCAGCACGACGTCCGCGTCCGCGCCGGCGCCCTCCAGCGGGTCGCCCTGGGACGGCCACCGGTGATTGGCCCCGGGGATCACGATGATGGTGTTGTCTCCGGCCGCGACCGTGATCCACGCGGTTCCGGTCTCGGCGTCAGGCACCGGGACTACCCCGTGCACCTCCACATCCCTGGCGCGCAGCCCCGCGCGGGCGCGGGCGGCCTCGGGATCGGCGCCGACCCGGGCGATCATCGCGGTACGCACCCCGGCAGCGGACGACGCCACGGCCTGGTTGGCTCCCTTGCCGCCGAGCGTGACCTGCGCGGTCCGGCCGAGGATGGTCTCCCCGGGGGACGGGAAGGCGTCGGACACCACGACGTGGTCGATGTTCACCGAGCCGATCACCACGACCAGCGGCGGCCGGGGCTCAGACACGAGCGTCCCCTTCGAGCGCTCCCGTGATCAGGCCGACCAACTCGTCGCCGGTGGTGTCGGCGACCGTCCGCCGGGCGGCGGTCTGCCCACGGCGCAGCACGTACGCGGTGTCCGCCACACGCAGCACCTGTGCCATGTCGTGGCTGATCAGCAGTACGGTCACCGCCGCGTCGCGCAGCCGGCGGATCAGTGCCTCCACGGCCGCCGTCTCCCGCACGCCCAGCGCGGCGGTCGGCTCATCCATGATCACCAGTGTTTTGCCCCAGTTGGCCGCCCGGGCGATGGCTATGCTCTGCCGTTGACCTCCGGACATACGGCGAACCGTGGCCCGTACGTTGGGCACGTTGACGTCCAGCCGGGCCAGGATGTCCCGGCTGTGGCCGATCATGGACTTCCTGTCCAGCACCTGGAACGGTCCGAATCCTTGGGTCAGCTCCCGGTTCAGATACAGGTTCTGCCACACCGGGAGGTCCTCGATCAGTCCGAGGGTCTGGTACACCGTCTCGATACCCAGCCGGCGCGCGTCGTCGGGGGAGTTGAGCCGGATCGGCTCGCCCCGGAACCGGATCTCACCGGCGTCCGGGGGATGCACCCCGGTCAGGCAGCGCACCAGGGTGGACTTGCCCGCCCCGTTGTCTCCCAGCAGTGCGGTGACCTCACCTTCGGTCAGAGTCAGGTCCACGCCCTGCAGTGCGCGCACCGCGTCGAAGGACTTGCACAGTCCGGTGATCGTCACGAGCGGCGGGTCGACGGCGGAGGCTTCGCCCGCCGTGCGGGCTGCGGTGTCTGTCATGACTGTCCCTACTTCTGGAACCGGGAGATGAACGCGGCGCCGAGCACCACGGCACCGACCGCGACGGGCTGGTAGTACTGCGAGATGCCGAGCAGGGTGAAGCCGTTGACCAGGGACTGCAGCAGCACAGCGCCGGCCACCGAGCCCAGCACGGAGGCCTTCCCGCCGAACAGGCTGGACCCGCCGAGCACGACGGCGGCGATGGAGCCGAGCAGCAGGTCGGTCTGCAGGCTCGGGTCGGCGCCGCCGGTGCGGGCCACGAACAGCACGGCGGCGATTCCGCACGCCAGCCCGGAGCTGGCGTAGGCGACGAGCCGCATGCGGTCGACATGGATGCCGGCCTCCCGAGCGGCTTCCCGGTTGCCGCCGGTGGACAGCAGATACGTACCCGTGCGCGTGCGGAAGAGCAGGAAGCCGACGATCGCCGCCCCCAGGACGGCCACCAACCAGAACCAGCGCACCGGGCCGATCCCGTCCAGCGCCAGGTCGCGCAGGAAGCCGGAGTTCACCGGGACGGTGTTGCCGCTGGTCAGCAGAAGGGTGAGGCCGCTGACCACGGACAGTGAGCCGAGGGTGACGATGAAGTCCGTCATGTTCAGCCGGGCCACCATGAGGCCGTTCACCACACCCACCGCCAGACCCGCCAGCAGCGCCAGGAGCACCGAGACGGGCAGACCCCAGCCGTGGGTGTAGGCGTATCCGAGTACTGCCGCCGACCAGGGCAGGTTGGACCCCACCGAGAGGTCGATGCCGGCCACGGTGACCACCAGCTGCTGGCCCATGGCGAGCACCAGGAGGATCGAGGTGGACACCAGCAGGTCGCTGATGTTGCTCACGGTGAGGAAGTCGGGCGTGGCGATGAAGAACACCACGAACACCGCGACCACCCCGATCGGGGCGGCGAGACGCGCCGCCGCCCCGACTGAGAGGCGCCCCGTGAGGTGTCCGGGCGCCTGAACGTCTGTCATCGTCGACTCACTTCCCGTCCGTGGTCAGCGGGTTGGTGAACGGCTCGATCGGCTGCGGGAAGGAGCTGATCGCCTTGTCCACGTTGCTGGAGTCGATCAGCGCCGTCGGCGAGACGATCCGGGTGGGCACGGTCTTGTGCTTGACCAGATCGATGCAGGCCTGCACGGCCATCTGTCCCTCGGCGTAGGGGTACTGCGAGATGGTGCCGCTCAGCGTGCCGGCCTTCACGGCGTGCAGCGCGGCGGTGATGCCGTCCACGGAGATGATGGACACCTTCCCGGTCAGCCCCGCGTTCTTCACCGCCTGTGCGGCGCCCAGGCCCATGGAGTCGTTGGCGGCGAAGATCCCGGTGATCCCCGGGTGCGCCTTGAGAATGGCCTCGGTGACCGTCTGCGCCTTGGCCTGGTCGTAGTCGGCCGGCTGGGTGGCCACGATCTTGAGTTTGCCCGCCACCGCCTCGGAGAAGCCCTTTTGGCGGTTGATGCCGTTCTGCTCCCCGGCGATGCCCTGCAGGATGGCCACGTCGCCATGTCCGCCCATGCGCTTCAGCAGCGCCTCTCCGGCCTGCTTCCCCGCGGTCAGGTTGTCGGAGCCGATGAACGACGCGTAGGACACGCCGGCCTGCTTCGAGGCGTTCGGGTCGATCTGGGTGTCCAGGTTGAGGATCGGGATCTTCTTCTGCGCCACCGGGACCAGCGGGGTGATCACGTTGGTGGCGTTCACCGGCACCACGCCGAAGCAGTTGTAGTTCTGCCCGGCCAGGGCGGACAACTTGGCGTTCTCCCCGGTGGAGTCGGTCTCCGACTGACCGGCCTGGACGTTCACCGTGACGCCCAGCTTCTTGCCCTCGGCCATCGCGCCGTCCCGCAGGGCCGCCCAGTAGGGGTTGGTGAAGTCACGGGTGACGATGGCGATGCGGGGGGCATCCTTGCTCTGACCGCTCCCGCTGCCGTCGCTCTGCCCGCCCCGGCCACAGGCCGTCACTGCGGCGAGCAGGGTGATGGCGATGGTCATGGTGGACAGCCTGCGTCTGGTGTGGTTGGACATGGCGGTGTGCCTTTCTTCGCGTCATTGCGTCCGGTCAGATCTGTGCCGACCGGTAGAAGGGGACTCGGGCCGTGGGCCGAGGGAGGGCGCTCCAACCGGCTACGAGCGTGCAGCCGAGGCTGGTCCGGTTTCTGGCTGGTACGTGCTGGTACGTGACCGAAGGTGCGGATGCGACAGCGGCCGGCGGGCCCGGGCTCGGCGTCGCCGGAGGGTAGGTGCCGTGGGGTGGAGCCGACCGGTGCTGATGTCCGGGAGGACCGGGCAGGGCGGGCTGCGACGACAATGGGCCATGGATCGGCGATCCGGCCGCCGTCGATCTTCGATCGGCAGCGGAACCGGCATGCGGCATGGCGGGTTCGGCGTACAGCGCGACGCCGTGGCCGTCGTGCGCCCTCGCGACGCGGCGGCGCCGCGGCCAGGCCGGCTGAGTGCTCATCGCCGAGCGGCGTTGGCGGACTGACGGACTGTGGGAATCACGTGGGAGTGATGAGCTTTGCTCATTCCTGTGCCACGGGGCGTGATTCCTTTCGTCGCCCGACCTCGCCCACCTAGTGGATCAAAAGACAGAAGGAGGGTAAGTCGGGCCGGCTGGACTGCAATTCCCCCGGAAAGAACGAGGTTCCGGGGCCGGATCGCCTCCGGCCGTCATTTCGAGATGGCAATGCCCACGGCCACTGGCTGGTGGCGCGCGACAAGCCGGCTCTTTCGCAAGGCTGCATCACGCACGTCCCTTCTAGGAACAGTCAGCCAAGAGATGTATTTGCCGTTACGTAATCGATTACGTCTCTGATGGCGAGTTATTTAAACCATGTGCCGTAAGGGGTGTCAAGGGTCGAATGTCATCGCATTGAGTTGGCGCAGGGCCCTTGACGGCACGGGGCGTAATCGATTACAAGGGGGCCCTGGTCTAGGTGGGAGGTGGCCGATGGCGGTGACCGTCGCAGACGTCGCTCGGCGTGCCGGGGTCTCGACGGCCTCGGTGTCACGGGCTCTGTCGGGGGCGGACGGCGTGAGCGCGGCCGTGCGGGAACGCGTCGTCGCGGCAGCCCAGGCCCTGGGTTACCGGCCGAACACCGTCGCTCGTTCGCTGCGGACCACACGGACACAGACGATCGGACTGATCATCCCCGACATGGTGAACCCCTTCTTCAGCGAGCTCGCCTGGGCCATCGAAGAGGCGGCACACGAGCACGGGTACAGCGTGATCCTGTGCAACGCCAACGAGGAGACCGACCGCCAGGACGGGTACATAGAGTTGCTGCTGGCCCGGCGTGTCGACGGTCTGCTGCTGACCCCGGTGCTGGAGGAGTCGGAGGCCCTGCGTGCCGTGGCACGCCAGGGCGTGCCGATGGTGTTCGTCGACCGGGCGTTGGCCAGCATGGAGGCCCCGGTGGTGCGTGCGGACGGGAGCCTGGCGATCTCGCAACTGGTCGATCACCTGGTGGATCTGAGGCATGAACGGATCGCGGTGATCACCGGCCCTCAAGCGACGGTCACCGGCCGCGAACGGCTTGCCGCCTTCCGCACCGCGATGCGGGCACGTTCGCTGGACCTTCCGGATGAGCTCGTGCGTTTCGGCAACTTCCAGGCGGACAGCGGCCGGCGGGCCGCTGCCGAGTTGCTCGATCTGGACGAACCACCCACGGCGGTGTTCGCCATCGACAACCTGATGACCTTGGGAGTGTTTCAGGAAATGCGTCGGCGGGGCCTGCGGATCGGCAGTGACATGGCGGTGGCCGGGTTCGACGATCCGCCCTGGTTTCAGCTGCTGGATCCGCCGCTGACCACGGTGTCGCAGCCCGTGACCAGAATGGGGGCACTGGCGGTGGACATGCTGCTCGAGGCGATCAACGCCGGATCGGTGGAATCCCATTTGCTCGACTGCGCATTGGTGATCCGGGAATCGTGCGGAGAGACCGCGGTCTCTCGCGACACATTCCGGCCACCGGCTTAAATCCCGTGAATGACGACGGCGACGACTGAATCCGATATCAGGGGCTCGGAACCCCAAGAGCTCACGGGCCGGCAGCGCGGCGGACCGCGCCGGCGGGACGAAACGCCGGAGCCGCCGCGATCAGCGGCTCCGGCGCGCGCGGCCCCAGGGCGGCGAGCGCGTGCCGGGCGTCCTCGGCCGCCTCGCTCGGCTCCGCGTCCAGGTCGGCCACGAGGCGGCTGATCTCGTCCGCCATGAGGGTCAGTCCGTCCGCCGGCCGACGCCCACCATGCTCCGCTTTCCGCCCATCCGCCGACGAAGACCCGGGGCACCGGTCGCGTTCGGCGCACGCAGACCGTCGACTCGCGGTCCTGTGCTGGTGGACGGCGGCAGCGACGGCCGCGCGGCACGCCGCCGCCGGACGGCGTCGAGGACGCCGAGCAGGATCAGAAGCAGGAGCGAGGCGGTTCCGACCGCCATGCCGAGCCGCAGCCCGGGCGGGTGGAACGTGCAGGTGACGCTGGTCGACGAACCGTCGAGGGGGACGGCTATCAGACCGTGGTACTGCCCGGCCGGCCGGGCGGCGGCGCCGCCCGCGGCACAGCGCCAGCCGGCGATCCGGGGAGCCGCCACGACCGCGGTGCCCTTGCTGCCCGTGGGGAGTACGGCCCGTACGGTGCCGTCGGAGACGCTCACCCGGGTGGCGCCGGTGGCCTCGAGCCCTTGGACGGCGGCGTGCAGCCGGGCGGTGTCGAGGCAGCCGACCGCGCCGTCGGGGATGCGGCCGGCCCGGTCGGGGCCCAGCTCGATCCGGAGGCGCCCGGAGGCCGGGACGCTGCCGAGTGGCTGCATGGCGGCGATCCGGTTGGGGTCGGACCGGAAGCGCACGACCCGCCCGTCGGCCCCGTCACGGGTCAGCCGCGCGGTGCCGGAGAAACGCGGCGCCCACAGGTACGCCTCGCCGCCCGCCCGGCACCGGGCCGTGATCGTCGGCTTCCGCACGCTGCCTGGAGCCGCGGGGCCGACGAGCAGTCCCGGGTGCGCGGTACCGCCGCCGGGCGCGGGACGGCCGGTGGCGGTCCGCACGGTGAGGCGGGGCACGCCGTAGACGCGGGTGCCGAGCAGCATCTCCTGGTTGCGGTACGGCGACGCCCCGAAGGCGGAGACGCCCGGGCGCGGGCCGGCGGCCGACGGCCGCACCGTGACGAGGGGCGGTACGTCCTGCCGGGACACCGTCATCCGGCTGCCGTCCTGCGGGGGCCACTTCTGGTGCGGGTCCGGCGGGGAGTGCACCCGCGCGCCGACGGAGAAGATCGCGTCCGTGACGGCGTTGTCCAGGCTCTGCGGACTGCGGCCGCCCGAGGTCCAGCCGGCCCCGAGAGCGGTGAGCAGGCGGTAGAGCACGTCGGAGGTGTGGCTGCTGTAGTACTGGGCGCCCTGGCCGCCCACCAGCAACGGGTCGTTGCCGACGGTCTGCTCCCGGCCCGGGTCGGTACGGTAGCGCGGCCAGCCGTCGGCCTTCGCGATCGCCTCCGACTGCTGCCGCTGCCGTTCTCCCCACGGGGCGTAGTCGTCCATGCCCGCGAGCCGCTGTCGGGTGGTGGCGGCGGAGTTGGCGGCGGCCTCCCCGAACTGCGCCCCGGCGAGCAGCACGACGGCCAGCCCCGTCAGCACGGTGCGACGGGTGCCGACGGCGAGTCGTCCGCCGCGGAGGCCGGCCAGCAGGGCCAGCCCGCCGAGCGCGCCCGCGGCGGCGAGCAGGAGCACCGGCCAGGCGTACGGGCGTACCAGATGGCTACGGCTCGCGGCGACCGCGATCAGCACGAGCAGCGTGCTCGCCGCGAGCAGCGCGCGCCGGCCGGGCGGGCCGTACGCGAGCGACTGCCACGCGGCGATGACCAGCAGCCCGCACAGGACGAAGGCCTGGCGGTACGGACTGCCCTGCGGTGCGGTGAAGGCGTGCCAGGCCAGATGGGTCGGGTTCCACTGCATCGACAGCGTCACCGCGACCACCAGCAGCGTCCATCCGGCGCGCACCCGCCGGGGCACCGCCCGGTGGAACGGCAGGGCCAGGGCGAGCAGCAGTGCCGTGACGCCCACGTACACGGCCGGCGTGGCGAAGCTGTACGTCGTCGGCAGCAGACGGGCTGCCAGGTCCTCCCCCGTCGCCGGGACGAACTCCTGGAACCTGCTCGGTGAGGCGTGCTCGCTGCCGAAGTACACCACCGTCACCAGAGGTGCGGCCAGGCCCACACCGAGCGCGAAGGTGAGGGCCGCGCGGCCCGCAACCGCGAGGGCCCGCCGACGCGGAAGGCCGGCGAGCAGCAGTCGGAGCAGCAGCACCAGGCCGGCGCCGAGGGTGGCCATGTAGGCGGTGTAGAAGTTGGCGGCCCAGGCGGCCGCGACGACCAGCACACCGAGGAGCGGGCGGCGTCCGGTCGACGTCCACTCGCCGACCAGGCACAGCAGCGGCAGGGCGATGAGCCCGTCGAGCCACATCGGGTTGTACGAGGCGGCCGCCACGCTCCAGCCGCACAGGGCGTAGGAGGCACCCAGCAGTCCCGCCGCCCACCAGCGGCCCGGGCGCAGGGCGAGCAGCAGGAAGGCCATGGCGGCGGCCGCGCACCCCGTCTTCAGTACGGTGACGACGTACACCGCGAGGTCGATCTCGTCGCGTGGGAACACCGCCACCAGCGGGGCGAACGGGCTGCTGAGATAGGTGCCGAAGTCGGGCAGGAAACTGGCACCGAAACCGGACTGCCAGTTGACGAGGAGTCCCCCGTCGGCGCGTCCGTGCAGCAGGTCCCACAGGTGCGCGTGATAGGGGATGTACTGGTTGCCCAGGTCGTTGACGCTCCGGGTCCGGGGGCCGAAGGGGTAGCTCCGGGCGATGGCGTCGCCGACGCACAACGCGGTGACGGTGAGGGCCGCCGCGAGCAGGGAGGCGGCCCGCCGGACGTTGCCGCCGCCCGTGCGCGGGGTGGTGGGTCGCATGCTTGGAAAGCCCCCGAAATCTGGCGTGTCACTGGCTTTACCGGCTAGGACGGACCGGATTTCGGATTGGTTGTGCCGCGGCCGAAAAGTGGGTGCGAGAATTCCGAGTACTCGGCCGAAAACTTCCGCAATTGCATTCCGGCCGGCAGGTGAATAAAAGATGGCCGGGAAATGACGAGCGGGTCGACGAGTGCCGCGCGGGCCGCTGCCGCCAGGAGGGGCATGAGCGCGTCAGCGGGACGGCGCGGCGTATCGTCGGGGGATGGATGCGCTGTTGCCCGCGGGGCTGACGTGGGCGAGGTGACGGCAGGCGGGTTCTGGCCTGTTCCGGACGTGCTGGAGCACCTGGCCGGCCGGTGGCTCGTGACGCGCACCGTGCGGGACCTGACGAGCGGCGACGAAGGGCGGTTCCACGGGGGCACCGTCTTCGTCCCGCTGGAGGGCGGGGGCCTGCTGCACGAGGAGTCGGGCCGTTTCACCTGGCGGGGAGTCCCACGGCCGGCCGAGCGCACGCTGCGGTTCCTGCCGGGTGCGACGCCGGGCACGGCGGACGTACGGTTCGCCGACGGGCGGCCCTTCCATGCCCTGGACCTGACGTACGGGCGGTACGTCGCCGAGCATCCGTGCGCGGCGGACCTCTACCGGGGCGAGTTCACCGTGGCGGGACCCGACCACTGGCGCACGGTGTGGCGGGTCGGCGGCCCCGCGAAGGACCTCGTGCTCACGACCGACTACGCGCGCGTGGTCGAGGGGGACACGCCGTCGAAGCGGAGGTTCCAGCGGCCGGCGCGGCCGATGACGGAGATCGCCGACAGCGGGCGGACGTCGATGTTCCAGTAGGTCGAGGGGGGCGCCTTCAGGGCGTAGACCAGGGCGGCGCGGATCACGGAAGGCTCGGCGACGGCGACGATGCGGCCGCCGTCGTCGGCGGGCCGGGTGTCCAGCCAGCCGCCGACCCGGGAGATGAACTCCAGCAGTGACTCGCCGCCGTGCGGGGTGGAGCGCGGGTCGGCGAGCCAGGCGTCCACCGCACCCGGCTCCCGGGCCATCGCCTCGCCCAGGGTGAGCCCCCGCCAGCGGCCCATGTCGCAGTCGCGCAGGGCCAGTTGTGCCAGCGGGGCGTACCCCAGGGCGTCGCCGGTGGCGCGGCTGCGCGGCGTCGGCGAGCAGTAGCGCAGCTCCGCCGCGGCCAGCGGCAGCAGCTCCGGCACGACCCGCTGCACCTCGTCCCAGCCCGCCTGGTCCAGCGGCCGGTCGTCCTGGAAGCGCTCGGCGAGCAGCGGGGCGCTCCGCACGGCGGCGACGAACGTGACCCGAATCTGCATGCGGTGATGGTGGGCCGCGCAAGTGAGCAGGTCAAGGGTCGGATATGGCCGTTACCCGGGAGTTACCGAGACGGTGCGGGACCTCGCTGGAAACCGTGGACCATCCAGTGGTCCGGCCGGTCGAGCGGCCGGAAGCCCAGCTTCTCATAGACCCCCTGGGCGTCCTCGGTGGCGAGCAGGAGGCGGCGCAGTCCGTACGGCCGCAGGTGCTCGCGGATGGCGCCGACCATCCCCGTTCCGACGCCCTTGCCCCGCACGGCCGGGTCCACGTACACGTCGGCGAGCCAGCCGAACAGCGCCCCGTCGGTCACCACGCGCGCGTAAGCCACCTGCTCCCCAGAGCCCGTGTCGTACACCCCGAAGTTCAGCGAGCCGGCCATCGCGCGGTCGTGCGTCTCGCGCGTGCGGCCGATCGCCCAGTAGGAGTCGGTCGACAGCCAGTGGTGGACGCGGCCGACGTCGACGCGGTCGGGGTCGGCGGAGAACTCGTAGCCTTCAGGGAGGGCGGGTGGCTCGGTCATGCCAGGAGACTGGCAGGCCCGGAGCGCGGGTGTCGAATCGTTTCTGCCGTCTGCGGCCCGCGTCGCCCGCGGTGCCACCCCGGCACTAGAACACCGCGTCGCACGCCGTCCGCAGCCGCCGCACCCCGTCCGCGATCTCCCCCGTACCCGCGACCGCCGCGAAGCTGAGCCGCAGATGGGCCGCCGAGGGCTCGGCACTGAAGTAGGGGCGGCCGGGGGTGACGGCCACGCCCGCGCGCAGGGCTGCCGACGCGAACACGGAATCGTCGATCCCGTCCGGGAGGCGGAGCCAGAGGTGGTAGCCGCCGGACGGGATGTGCGGCAGGGCGAGTTCGGGCAGGCCGTGGCGCAGGGCAGTGGTCATCGCGTCCCGGCGGACCTTCAACTCGGTGGCGACCGCGCGCAGATGGCGCGGCCAGGCGGGCGAGCCGACGAGTTCCAGGGCCGCCTCCTGCAACGGGCGGGGCACGAAGAAGGAATCGACGACCTGGATCGCGCGCAGGCGGTCCAGCACGGGACCACGGGCCGCCAGCGCACTCACCCGGAAGCTCGGCGAGGTGACCTTGGTCAGCGAACCGACGTGCACCACGACGCCGTCGGGGTCGTCGGCGGCCAGCGGACGCGGCAGCGGACCCGCGTCGGCGTGCACGAGCCGGCGTACGAAGTCGTCCTCGACCACGAACGCGCCCGCCTCACGGGCGATGGCCAGCACCTCGGCGCGCCGCCCGGGGGCGAGCACGGCACCGGTGGGGTTCTGGAACAAGGGCTGGCAGACGAAGACCCGGGCACCGCTCGCCCGGAACGCGTCGGCGAGCAGCTCCGGCCGCACCCCGTCGGAATCCACCGGCACGGGCACCGGACGCAGCCCGCCGGCACGGGCGATGGCCAGCATGCCCGGGTAGGTGGGCGACTCGACGAGCACCGGCGCCCCGGGCGGGGCGAGTGCGCGCAGCGCGGTGGCCAGCGCGGACTGCCCGCCCGCCGCGATCAGCACCTCCGCCGCGGTGACGGCTCCGCCGATGCCGCGTGCGAACCACTCCCGCAGCTCCGGCAGCCCCTCCATCGGCGGCCGCTCCCAGGCACCCGGGCGTCGCCCGGCACGGGCCAGGGCGGCCGCCATCGCCCGCTCCGGCTGCAGCGACGCGTGCAGATAGCCCCCGCTGAACTCCAGTACGCCCGGCGGTGGGGCGGCGAGGGAGATCGTGACCCCGGAGGCGTCGACCGTGCGCGGGACGGGTTCCGCGACGCCGTCGGCGCTGAGCGCGACCTCCTGCCAGGAGGTGTCACCGGTGGCGGTGGGGACGTCGCGTACGTGAGCGCGGAAGGCGCCGGCTCCGGGCCGGGTGACGACCAGACCCTCGGCGACCAGCTGTGCCAGCGCACGCGAGACGGTCACCGGGCTCACCCGGAACCGTTCGACGAGTGCCCGACTCGACGGGAGCTTTCCACCCGGCGAGTAGCGGTCCAGCTCCCGCCGCAGCTGATTGACCAGTTCCGCCACACTGCTACGCTCTTGCATGAGAACAGAGAGTAGCGCTACTACCGTTTCATCGATAACGGTCACCGCTCCCCGGGAGCGCTCCGGCTTCGGCGGCACCCTTCAGGCCGCCCTCGGCGTGACGGCCTTCTCCCTCACCTTCCCGGCCACCGTCTGGGGCCTGGAGGGCTTCGGACCCTGGTCGCTCGTGGCGGTGCGCAGTGTTCTGGCGGCGGTCGTCGCCGGCTGCTGTCTGCTCGGTGCGGGGGCGTCCCTGCCCGACCGCCGGCACCGGGCGGGGCTGGCCGTGGTCGCCGCGGGAGTGGTGCTCGGCTTCCCGCTGCTCACCACGCTCGCCCTGCAGACCTCCACGACCGCGCACGCCGCCGTGGTCGTCGGCCTGCTCCCGCTGACCACCGCGCTCTTCTCGGCCCTGCGGACGGGCACCCGCCCCTCCCGTACGTTCTGGGTGGCCGCCCTCGCGGGTGCGGGCGCGGTCCTCGCGTTCACCGTGCAGCAGAGCGGTGGCGCGCTGACCGCCGCCGACGGTTACCTGGCGGGCGCGCTGCTGGTGTGCGCCGCCGGCTACACGGAGGGCGGCCGGCTGGCCCGGGTGATGCCGGGCTGGCAGGTGATCGGCTGGGCGCTGGTGCTGTGCCTGCCGCTCACCATGCCGGCCGCCGCGCTGGCGCTGTCCTTCGAACCCGTGTCCCTGACCGCGCACGGTGTCGCCGGGGTGCTGTGGCTGGCGGCGGGCTCGCAGTTCCTCGGGCTGGTCGTCTGGTACCGGGGCATGGCGGCCATCGGCATCCCGCGGGCCAGCCAGTTGCAGTTGGCCCAGCCGCTGCTCACACTGGTGTGGTCGGTGCTGCTGCTGGGCGAGCACCCCACGGTGGCCGCTCCACTGACGGCCGCCGCCGTGCTCGTGTGCATCGCCGTCACCCAACGGTCTCGATCGTGAGGAGGCCCCGCAGATGCGCGCATCCGTGGGCGACCAGCTTGTCCAGCACGGCAGGGTGGTCGGCCAGCACGACCAGGTCACCGAAGTCGTCGAAGTGATGGGTACGGAGGGCACCCCGCCGTACCGCGTCCGCTTCCCGGACGGCCGCGAGGCCGTGATGTCCCCCGGCCCCGACTGCGAGGTCCGGCACCGGGAACCGGAACACCGGACACAGTAGATCAGCGGGGTGGCTTCGCCGGCTGCCCGTAGTGGTCGGCGACCACCCGTGCCATCGCCCCGATCGGGTCCTTCACCACGTCCTGCGCGGCGAAGAAGACGTGTCCGCGCACCTGCGGGTACCGCGCGGCCAGCGTGAGGTGCCGGGAGAGTTCGACCGGATCCTGCCAGGCCGCGGGCTGGGCGGCGGCGCCCGCCTTGTACAGCGCCTCCCCGATGTGGAGGCGCGTTCTCGTGCCGTCCGCGACCTCCGCCCACCAGGCCACCAGCGTGGCGTAGTCGGCGGCGGCGAAGCCGATGTGCCAGTACACCTGCGGCACGATGTAGTCGATCCAGTTCTCGCGCACCCACTTGCGGGTGTCCGCGTGCAGATCGTCGTACGTCTGCACACCGGCCCGGGTGTCCGAGCCCCGCTCGTCGGTCGCGGCGTTGCGCCACACGCCGAACGGGCTGATCCCGAACCGGGTGCCGGGCCTGACCTTCTTGATCCGGGCCGCGGTCTCGCGCACCAGCCGGTCGATGTTGTCACGGCGCCAGGCGGCCCGGCTGTCGAAGTCACCGCCGTACGCGTCGTACGCGGCGTCGTCGTCGAAGGTCTGCCCGGCGACCGGATACGGATAGAAGTAGTCGTCGAAATGGACCGCGTCGACCGGGTACCTGGCGACCGCGTCGAGCATCGCGTCCTCGACGAACGAGCGGACCTCGGGCAGACCCGGGTTGTAGTAGAGCTTGCCGCCGTACGGCACGACCCAGTCCGGGTGCTTGCGGGCGGGGTGCGAGGCGGCGAGCCGCGTCGGGTCGGCGTGGAGTGCGATCCGGTACGGATTGAACCAGGCGTGCAGTTCCAGGCCCCGCGCGTGCGCCTCGGTGACCGCGGTGCCCAGCGGGTCCCAGCCGGGGGCCCTGCCCTGGGTACCGGTCAGGACCCCCGACCACGGCTCGTACGGCGAGGGCCACAGGGCGTCCGCGGTGGGACGCACCTGGAAGACCACGGTGTTGAGCCGGTCGCGGACGGCGCGGTCGAGGAGGGCGAGCAGCTCCGTGCGCTGTTCGGCGGCCGTGAGCCCGGGACGCGAGGGCCAGTCCCGGTTGTCGACCGTCGCCAGCCACACGCCCCGCATCTCGGCGGCCGCCCGTGGGCGGCGCGGTCCCGCCGACGCACCCTGCGTCATCGCCAGCGTCGACAGCGCCGCGAGGGCGAACGCACGCCGTGAGAGCCGCCTCGTGGACCCCATGGGCACACCCCATACGCTCAGGATCCGCCCGGTCACGGATCGTCTCGGGGCAAAGGATGCCCCTCCCCGGACGATCGATCATCGATACTTGGGAGTAACGTGCACGATCGGAGCAGGGGCACAACCCGGAGCGCCTGCCTTCCAGTCGTTGATCAGCGAAGGGGACGATGTGACCGACATCGAGCGGGTCGGAGTCGTGGGCTGCGGCCAGATGGGAGCGGGCATCGCCGAGGTGTGCGCCCGCGCCGGCCTGGACGTGAAGGTCGCCGAGACCACCGGCGAAGCCCTGGAGATAGGCCGTACCCGGCTGTTCAACTCCCTGGCCAAGGCAGCCGAGCGCGGCAAGATCACCGAGGAGGAGCGGGACGTCACCCTGGAGCGGCTGAGCTTCACCACCGACCTCGGCGAGTTCGCCGACCGCGACCTGGTGATCGAGGCGGTCGTCGAGAACGAGCAGGTGAAGACCGAGATCTTCCAGGTGCTCGACCAGGTGGTGACCCGGCCGGACGCGATCCTCGCGTCCAACACCTCCTCCATCCCGCTGGTGAAGCTGGCGGTGGCCACCTCGCGCCCCGACCACGTCATCGGCATCCACTTCTTCAACCCGGCCCCCGTGCAGCGGCTCGTCGAGCTGATTCCGGCGCTCACCACCTCGGAGGGCACGCTCGGCCGCGCCCAGCTCTTCGCCGAGAAGCTGCTGGGCAAGCACGCCATCCGCGCCCAGGACCGCTCCGGGTTCGTGGTCAACGCGCTGCTGGTGCCCTACCTGCTGTCGGCCATCCGCATGTTCGAGTCGGGCATCGCGAGCCGTGAGGACATCGACAACGGCATGGAGATGGGCTGCGCCCACCCGATGGGTCCGCTGAAACTCTCCGACCTGATCGGCCTGGACACCATCGTCTCCATCGCCAACTCGATGTACGCCGAGTACAAGGAGCCGCTGTACGCCGCTCCCCCGCTGCTCCAGCGGATGGTGGAGGCGGGCCGGCTGGGCCGGAAGGCGGGGTCCGGCTTCTACACGTACGGCTGATCACAAGCTGCGACACCGCGATGTGCCCGGCACCCACTCGGTGCCGGGCACACGTGTTTCACTCCCCGTGTGCGCCCCGGGCACGCATATGCCCGTCGCACACGCTCCCCACGCGTCCACCAGGCGAGTTCACTCATCATGCGCATGCAGGGATGCGAAATCCGCCATGTTCGACTACGGAAAGGAGTGGACCCGTGACCGTCGATCCGGAGCATCCCGTGGTCCACGGAGAACTCGCAGAGTTACGTCGCCGCCTCGACGTGGCGTACGCCCGCGTCGAGGGAGGGCTGGCACTGCTCAGCCACCGTACCGAGGAGACCGCCAAGGAACTGGACGAGCTGAACACCCGCATGATCTCGCTGGAACACGCACGCTGGCCACTGCCCTCGCTCGCCGCACTCACCGCACTGGGAGCACTGGTGGTGACGGTCTGGCAGGCGCTGAACCACTAATCGTCGGCGAGCCTGAGGTGATGCAGCAGTAGTAACGCGGCCGCCATGTTGGCGGCCGGGACCTCCCCGCGGGCGACCATGTCGGGAACGAGTTTGAGGGGGACCCATTCCCGGCGGTCCGACTCGAAGTCGTCCACCGGGTGTCCGACGTACTCGCCCTCGTCGGCCCAGTAGATGTGATGCCTGGCGTCCGTGAGGCCGTTGGACGGCTCCACGCTCATGAGATGGCGCAGAGGCCCCGGCCGCCAGCCGGTCTCCTCCTCGAGTTCCCTGGCGGCCGCGGACGCGATGTCCTCGCCGTCCTCGACGACCCCCGCGGCCAGTTCCCACCCCCAGCTGTCCGTGATGAAGCGGTGCCGCCACAGCAGCAGGACCTCGTTGGCCTCGTTGACCACCGTGGCCACGGCCACGGGGCGCAGCCGTATCAGGAAGTGGTCGAGGTGCCGGCCGTCCGGCAGCTCGACATCTGCGAGATTGACGCTGAACCAGCGGTTCGCGTACACAGTTTGTTCGTTCTGTTTCGTCCACTGCACGGTTCTGCCACCTTCCGCCGAGTAAGTGGCAATATCGCAGCAGCGTGTCTGGTGAACCTACAGCGGAACGCGCAGTGCCCCGTCGATGAGTTCGGCGGCCTCCGCCGTGCCCGCGCAGCCACTGCGCACGAGGTGTTCGCGTACCGTGCGCAGTCTGTCCCGCAGTCTCTGGGACTCCATCCCCCGGGCCTGCTCGGCCATCTGTACCGCCGTGACCACCGCCTTGTCCGCGTTGCCCTGGCGGAGTTCGATGGTGCTGAGCATGGCGAGCCGGTGTACCCGGCCCCTGTCGTGGGCCGGATTGTCCACGGCGGCGGCCGCGTGCTCCCGGGCGGCCGCGAGTTCACCGAGGCTGAGCAGCGCCTCCGCCACCTGGACGTTGACCAGGCCCGGCTGGACATAGCCGGTCTCGTCGGGTTCGTGCCCGCGCCGGATGCGGCCGGCGGCCGTCTCCGCCCGCCGGATGCAGGACAGGGCGCTCGTGCCGTCGCCGAGGTGGGCGTACGCCTTGGCCTGCATCGCGTACAGGTCCGAGGCGAGGGCCGGGGTGATGTGCCGGCCGGCGGCGCGCAGCGCTGCCTCCGCGAAGGCGACGGCCTGCCGGTACTCCCGCATGAACAGCGCCTGGTTGACCAGGAGCGCGATCACGTAGGCGCCAAGTCCCCGGTCCCCGCTGGCCTTCGCCAGTCTGAGGGCCTGGTGGAAGTAGCGCTGGGCCAGACCGTGCGCGTCCGAGTCGTAGGCGCAGATGCCGGCGATCGCCACCAACCCGCCGGTCGCCCGGTGCAGTTGCCGGCCCGTGGCGTCCGTGTAGCTGCCGCGCAGCAGCGGGGCCGCCTCCGCGTTGAGGAAACCGACGATACGGGTGCGGGTCGCGATGCCGCCGGCCTTGCGGTACAGCTGCTCGTAGTGAGTGCGGGCGGCACGCAGCATCTCGATGTCGGCCGAGGTGACCCGATGCCGGCCGCCTCGGGAGACGTCCACGTCCTCCGGCGGGTTCTCCCACTCCCACACCGGCATCACGGCGGGTGTGCCGGTGACCGCGGGGGCGCCGAGGACGTGCGGGCGCTGCTGTTCGTCGGAGCGCCACAGGGCGGTGGCGCGTTCGACGAAACCGGAGAGCGAGGTGCCGTGCGGGACGCTCGGCTCGCCGGGCACACCGAGCCCGATGTCATCGAGGGTGACCGGGCGTCGCAGCCGGGCGGCGAGCACCTCGCAGATCAGGTCGGGCACCTGACCGCGTGGCCGCTGCCCCTTCAACCACCGTGCGACGGCGGTGTGTTCGTACCGGAGCGCGAGACCGCGTGCCCGGCCGGCCTGGTTGACGTGGGCGGCGAGACCGGCATGCGAGATCCCGGCCTCGTCGAGGATCGCGTCGAGCAGAGTGTTGGGCTGCATCAAGGCCCCCCGGGTGGCTGGGTGAGCGCCACCTTCGTCAGAGTAGCGGGTTCGTCTTCACACGGGGTGTGAACGGAGTGCGCGAATCCGCAATGTGCGCGCACTGTCGCGGAGAGTCGCCGGCCGGTTGACTGGATTGCCTCGCAAGAGGCCGGCCGGGCCGCCGGCTCCCCCTCACACAGCGGTGGCCTGGCCGTCGGCGCCGGCTCGTGCGGCCCAGCGGTGGGGGTCGCGGTCGTTGCGCAGCACCAGCAGGGCGATGTCGTCGGTCGGGGTGCCGCTGGTGTGGCGCAGCAGGGCCGTGAGGACCCTGCGCAGGACGGTCTGCGGCGTCACGGAGTGGGCCTGCAGGGCCTCGTGCAGCGCCATGGGCAGGGAGAAGAAACGGCCCCGCGCGTCACGGGCGTCCTCCGCGCCGTCCGTGTAGAGGACCAGGGTCCCGCCGGGCGGCAGCGGTCCGCACTCCAGGACCGGCAGGTCGGGCGGGAGCGGGAAGGGGCCGAGCGGCGGAAGGGGGTCGGCCCGCGTCAGGGGCTCGACCTGGGTACCGCCGAGCAGGTACGGCCAGGGGTGGCCGCAGTTGAGTGCGTGCACCTCGCCGTCTCGGTCGATCTCCAGGAGCAGTACGGTGACGAACTCCTCGGCGACGGGGGCGTCCGGCTCCGGCCCGCTCGCGGGATGCTCGACGCGGGCCCGCTCGCGCAGGTGCCGGGCCAGGGCGCGGTCCATGCGCCGCAGCACCCGGTCCAGTTCCGGCTCGTCGTGCGCGGCCTCGCGGAAGCTGCCGAGGACCGCGGCCGCGGTGCCGATGGCGGACAGCCCGTGCCCGCGCACGTCGCCCATCACCACCCGGACGCCGTGTTCGGTGGCCACCGCCTCGTACAGGTCGCCGCCGATGGCCGCTCCGCGGTCGGCGGACAGTTGGGCGGCGGCGATGCTCAGTCCGTCCAGGCGCGGGGGCGGAGGCCGCAGCAGCACGCTCTGCGCCGCACCCGCCGCCCGGCGGGCCTGCCACAGCTCACGCAGCAGGGTCCGGCTGAGATGAGCCACCAGGCCGGTGCCGACCGTGAAGAACACGGCGCTGGTGGCGAGCCTGGCGCCGAGCCCGTCCTGCCGGGCGAGCGGGCAGACCAGTTTGTAGAGGGCCGCCATGGCACCCCAGGCGAGCGGCAGTCCCAGCGCGCGGCACAGCGGCCGCCGGTCGGGCTTGCGGGCGGACCACCCTCGGGTCGGTCCCCGAGCGTTGATACGGATCATGCCGATGGCCCCCCATACAGGCTCTGACAGAGCAGACGGACCGGCCCCGAAAGGCCGGTCCGATTCTGTCCACGGCATGCCCCCGAAGGGGATGGATCACCCGAAGTTCTCACCCTAATGAGTGAACGTTCAACGGGTCCGTGCATTTATGCAGGTGGCAGCCGTCCTCGCTAGCTCCGCAGCACCGCGCCCGTACGCTCACCCGCGAGGGCCACCGCCGCGTCACGGGCCGCGGAGGCCTCGTCCACGGTCAGCGTGCGGTCGCTCGCCCGGAAGCGCAGCGCGTACGCCAGGGACTTCTTGCCCTCGCCCAGCTGATCGGCGTTCTCGTAGACGTCGAACAGGCGGATGGACTCGAGGAGTTCACCCGCGCCCTCGCGCAGCGCGGCCTCGACGTCCGCGTGCGGGACGGGCCGGGCGACCACCAGGGCGACGTCCTGCGTGGCCACCGGGAAGGCGGAGATCCGCGGCGCCTGCGGGGCGCCGTCACCGACCGCTTCCAGGGCGTCCAGGTCGAGCTCCATGGCGGAACTACGCTCGGGCAGGCCGAGGGCCTTCAGCACCCGCGGGTGCAGCTCACCGGCGTGGCCCACGACCTGCTCGGCGCCGTCCACCACGACCGCGAGCTCGGCGCAGCGGCCCGGGTGCCACGGGCCGTACTGACCCTTGCGCACGATCAGGTCGGCACCGGCCTCACGGGCGACGGCACGGGCGGCCTCGACCGCGTCGGCCCAGTCCGTGGGACGGCCCTTGCCCCACCAGCCGGCCTGCTCACGGGCCCCGGCGAGGACGACGGCGACGTGCCGCGGCTGCTCGGGGAGCGCTGCGTCGAGCTGTGCGAGCTCCTCGTCGGTGGGGCGCCGGTCGACGGGCAGATGCACGGCGGCACGCTGCTCGGCACGCGGCCGGAAGACCAGGCCCGTCTCGAACAGCGCCAGGTCGTGCGAGCCCCGGCCGTCGTTGCGCCGCAGGGCGCCGAGCAGGCCAGGGAGCAGCGTCGTACGGAGCGCGGGCTCCTCGTCGCTGAGCGGGTTGACCAGCTTGACCACACGGCGGGCCGGGTCGTCGGCCTCCAGTCCGAGCTGGTCGAAGACCTGCTCGGCGACGAAGGGGTAGTTCGGCGCCTCGACGTAACCGATGCCGGCCAGCGCCCGGCCGACCCGGCGGTGCAGCCGCTGGCGGTACGTGAGACCGCGGCCCGAGGGGGGCTTGGGCAGCGTCGAGGGCAGGTTCTCGTAGCCCTCCAGCCGGATGACCTCTTCGGCCAGGTCGTTGGGCTCGGCGAGGTCGGGCCGCCAGGACGGGACGGTGACGATCAGCTCGTCCTGCCCGTAGACGTCGCAGCCGACCTCCTGCAGGCGGCGCACGACCGTCTCACGGCCGTAGTCGACGCCCGCGACCTTGTCCGGGTGGTTCGCCGGCACGGTGATGGTGTGCGGCGCGGACGGCGCGATGATCTCGGTGACGCCCGCCTCGGCCGTGCCGCCCGCGAGCAGCACCAGCAGGTCCACCGTGCGCTGGGCGGCGGCGGCCGCGGCCTGCGGGTCGACGCCGCGCTCGAAGCGACGGGACGCCTCCGACAGCAGCTTGTGGCGGCGGGCCGTGCGCGCGATCGCCACGGCGTCGAAGTGGGCCGCCTCGATGACCACGTCGGTCGAGGCGTTCGCTCCGTTCTCGGTGGCCTCGTGATCCGCGATCTCGGTGTTGGCGCCGCCCATGACGCCGGCCAGGCCGATCGGGCCGCGCTCGTCGGTGATGACCAGGTCCTCGGCGTGCAGCTTGCGCTCGACGCCGTCGAGGGTGACGAGCTTCTCGCCCTCCTCGGCCCGGCGCACCCCGATGGTGCCCTGGACCAGCGTCCGGTCGTAGGCGTGCAGGGGCTGGCCAAGCTCCATCATCACGTAGTTGGTGACGTCGACGGCGAGCGAGATCGGGCGCATGCCGACCTTCTGCAGCCGGCGCTGCAGCCAGATCGGGGAGCGCGCCTCGGGGCTGAGGCCGGTGACCGTGCGGGCCGTGAAGCGGTCGCAGCCCATCGGGTCGGAGACCTGGACCGGGTGCCCGAAGGCGTTCGGTGCCGGTACGTCGATCAGTGCCGGGTCGCGCAGCGGCAGCCGGTAGGCGATGGCGGTCTCGCGGGCGACACCGCGGATGGACAGGCAGTCGCCGCGGTTGGCGGTGACGGCGATGTCCAGAACCTCGTCGACCAGCTCGAGCAGCTCGATGGCGTCCTTGCCGACCTCGGTCTCCGGCGGCAGCACGATGATGCCGTGGTTGCCGTCGTCGCCCATGCCCAGCTCGTCGCTGGAGCAGATCATGCCGTGGGACGTCCTGCCGTAGGTCTTGCGGGCGGAGATGGAGAAGCCGCCGGGCAGCGTGGCACCGGGGAGGACCACGACGACCTTGTCGCCGACCGCGAAGTTGCGGGCGCCGCAGACGATCTCCTGGGGCTCACCGGTGCCGTTGGCCTGGCCGACGTCGACGGTGCAGAAGCGGATCGGCTTCTTGAAGCCTTCCAGCTCCTCGATGGTCAGCACCTGGCCGACGACCAGCGGGCCCTTGAGGTCGGCGCCGAGCTGCTCGACGGTCTCCACCTCCAGGCCTGCCGAAATGAGCTTGGCCTGGACGTCACGGCCGGTCTCGGTGGCCGGCAGGTCGACGTACTCCCGCAGCCAAGAAAGCGGGACCCGCATCAGATCTCCATCCCGAACGGCCGGGTGAACCGGACGTCACCCTCGACCATGTCTCGCATGTCCTCGACGTTGTGGCGGAACATCAGCATCCGCTCGATGCCGAACCCGAAGGCGAAGCCGCTGTACTTCTCCGGGTCGACGCCGCAGGCGGTGAGCACCCGCGGATTGACCATGCCGCAGCCGCCCAGCTCGATCCAGCCCTCGCTGGAGCAGGTGCGGCAGGGCCGGTCGGGGTTGCCGACGGACTCGCCCTTGCAGACGTAGCAGAGCATGTCCATCTCGGCGCTCGGCTCGGTGAACGGGAAGAAGTTCGGCCGCAGCCGGGTCTTCATGCCCTCGCCGAACAGCGACTGGACCATGTGGTCCAGGGTGCCCTTGAGGTCGGCCATGGTCAGGCCCTCGTCCACGGCGAGCAGCTCGACCTGGTGGAAGACGGGCGTGTGGGTCGCGTCCAGCTCGTCGGTGCGGTAGACGCGGCCGGGGCAGATCACGTAGACCGGCAGTTCGCGTTCCAGCAGGGAGCGGATCTGCACGGGCGAGGTGTGGGTGCGCAGCACGACGCCGGACTCGGTGCCGCCGTCCTCACCTCGTACGAAGAAGGTGTCGGCCTCGCCGCGGGCCGGGTGGTCCGGGCCGATGTTCAGGGCGTCGAAGTTGAACCACTCGGCCTCGACCTGCGGGCCCTCGGCGACCTCGTAGCCCATGGCCACGAAGATGTCCTCGATGCGTTCCGACAGGGTGGTCAGCGGATGGCGGGCACCGGCCGGGACGCGGTCGTAGGGCAGGGTGACGTCGACGTCCTCCTCGACCAGCACCCGGGCGTCGCGCTCGGCCTCCAGCTCGGTCTGGCGGGCGGCCAGCGCCTTGTTGACGGCGCCGCGGGCCATGCCGACCCGCTTGCCGGCGTCGGCCTTGGCGTGCGGGGGCAGTGCGCCGATCTCGCGGTTGGCGAGGGCCAGCGGGGAGGCGGGGCCGGTGTGGGCGACCTTGGCCTCGTGGAGCGCGTCGAGGGAGTCCGCGGCGGCGAAGGCGGCGAGCGCCTCGTCCCGCATGCGCTCGATCTCTTCCGGTTTCAACGCCTCGACCTCTACAGGGTCGTACGACTTATTCGGTGCCGACATCTCTTCCCGTGCTTCCGATTGGCTGGCTGGGGTGCCCCGTCTTCGATCCGGAGGCGATCCGGAGACGAGCCGGAGGACGACTCGTCCCTGGTTCTGGATCGTCCCTGGTTCTGGACGCAAAGGTGCCAATGGCCGAGTCTAACGGGGCTGGGGAACGCGAATGCGCCCGCGGGCGGCTCAGGCCAGGTAGGCCGGCACGCTCACGGGCAACGTAAATCGGAACTCGGCGCCGCCGCCGGGGGCGCGGCCGACCGTGATGGTGCCGCCGTGGGCCTCGACGATGCCCTTGACGATGTAGAGCCCGAGGCCGGTGCCGCCGCGCTTGCTGCCCCGCCAGAAGCGGGTGAAGACGCGGTTCATGGACTCCTCCGGGATGCCTGGCCCCTCGTCGCTCACCGTGACCGACGTGCCGGTTTCCTCGCCCTCGCGCGGGGACGCGGAGGGCGTGACGTCAATGGTGACGGTTCCCTCGCCGTGCCGCACGGCATTTTCGATGAGGTTGCTGAGCACCTGGTCGACCTTGTCGGGGTCGGCCCACAGGGCGGGCAGCGGCTGTTCGATGCGGAGCAGGAAGCGGTCGGCGGGCTGTCCGGCGGCGACGTAGGCCTGGATGTGCCGTCCGACGGCGGCGCTTATGTCCACGGGCTGGCGGCGCACCTCAAGGCGGCCGGAGTCGATCCGGGAGATGTCCAGCAGTTCGGCGATGAGCCGGGTGACACGGTCGGCGTCCGCGTCGACGGTCTCGAGCATCAGCCGTTTCTGGTCGTCGGTGAACCGCTCCCACTTGGCGAGCAGGGTGGCGGTGAAGCCCTTGACGGAGGTGAGCGGGGAGCGCAGCTCGTGGGCGACGGTGGCGATCAGCTCGGCGTGACTGCGTTCGGTGCGGCGGCGGGCCTCGGTGTCGCGAAGGGTGACGACGACACGGCGGACGGGCCCGGTGGGTTCCTCACGGACGTAGCGGGCCGACACGAGGACCTCCCGGCCGCCGGGCAGCAGGAGGTTGCGCTCGGGCTGCCGCACGCGGATGGCGAGTCCGCCGTACGGGTCGGTGAGCTGCCACCAGCGCCGCCCCTCGAGGTCCTCCAGCGGCAGGGCCCGCTCCAGGTGCCGGCCGAGGGCGTCGCCGGCGCGGACCGCGGTGATGCGTTCGGCGGCGGCGTTGAAGCAGACCACCCGGCCGTCCTCGTCGGCGACCACGAGACCGTCGGGCAGCTCGTCCGGATCGATGCCGGACTCGGTGGGGTCGCCGGGCCGGGACGCGGGTGTGCGTCGCACGCCCCGCCCTCCCGGCGCCGTTCCGGTGCCGACGACACTCATCCCCGTACCCCACCTCTCGAACGGCGCAGGGCCCCGAGCTGGTCACCTTACTAGCTGTCGGTGACGGAACGGCACCCTCCGGAGGCGCGCTGTGCACGGGCTGACGCATAGAGACATACGGCGGCGGCCGTGGCGAGGTTCAGACTCTCGGCCTTTCCGTGGATCGGGACGCGCACCACGGCGTCCGCGAGCGCGCGGGTCTCCTCCGGGAGCCCCCAGGCCTCGTTCCCGAACACCCAGGCGGTGGGGCCGCCCATGGTGCCCCGGTCGAGCTCGTCGTCGAGGTCGCGGTCACCGGCGCCGTCCGCGGCGAGGATGCGTACGCCGGCGTCCTTGAGCCCTCGCACCGCCTGCTCGACGGGCACGCCGACGGCGACGGGCAGGTGGAACAGGGACCCGACGGAGGCGCGGACGGCCTTGGGGTTGTACAGGTCGACGGAGGCGTCGGTGAGGATCACGGCCTCGGCTCCGGCCGCGTCGGCGCACCGGAGTACGGTCCCGGCGTTCCCCGGGTCCCGCACATGGGCGAGCACGGCGACGAGCTTGGGTTCGGCGGCGAGGACGTCCCCGAAGGGCGTGTCCAGGAACCGGCAGACACCGACCAGCCCCTGGGGGGTGACGGTGGTGGAGATGTCGGCGATGACCTCTTCGGAGGCGAGGTGCACACGGGCCCCGATGTCCCGGGCCGCTCCGACGATGTCGGCGTACCGCTCCGCGGCCTCGACCGTGGTGAACAGCTCGACCAGGGTGGGGATGCCGTCCACGTGGTGCCCGGCGGCCTCCCTGACGGCCTGCGGCCCCTCGGCGAGAAACAGCCGGTCCTTCCCCCGGAAGTTCCGCTTCCCCAGCCGCCGCGCGGCGGCCACACGTGCGGAACGGGGCGAGATCAGCTCGGGGGTGGCGGGGGGCATGGGTTCACCTTCGGATGTTCACGGGTACTGATCTACGGCGCGGTGAAACCGACGGCACTGCGGCCGGCCCAGGGGCGCGGGGAACTGCGCGACCAGCCACGATGCTCCCGCAGCCGAACGACGACCAGGCAACCCCAACGACAGGACCCGCAAGCCATGAAGCCTGCGGGTCCTTCAGTGAGCGTCGGCTGAAAGCCAGCGCAGCCTCACGCGGCCTTCGGCGCGTTGACGTCCGAGGGCAGCGCCTTCTGCGCGACCTCGACGAGCGCGGCGAACGCGTTCGCGTCGTTGACGGCCAGCTCGGCCAGGATCTTGCGGTCGACCTCCACGTTCGCGGCCTTCAGACCCTGGATGAAGCGGTTGTAGGTGATGCCGTTGGCGCGGGCAGCGGCGTTGATGCGCTGGATCCACAGCTGGCGGAAGTCGCCCTTGCGCTTCTTGCGGTCGTTGTAGTTGTAGACCAGCGAGTGGGTGACCTGCTCCTTGGCCTTGCGGTACAGACGCGAACGCTGACCGCGGTAGCCGGAGGCCTGCTCGAGGATCGCCCGGCGCTTCTTGTGGGCGTTGACTGCCCGCTTGACGCGTGCCACTTGTTAACTCCTTGTAGCGGGGTCGTGGGGGTACTCACACGACCCGGAAACGATTCGGTCCCGGTCCGGACGTACGGCGCCGAGGCGGCGCCGCCGCGTCACTTGCCGAGAAGCTTCTTGATCTTCGCGGCGTCGCCCGGGGCCATCTCGGCGTTGCCGGTGAGGCGACGCGTCACACGGGACGACTTGTGCTCGAGCAGGTGGCGCTTGCCGGCGCGCTCACGGAGCACCTTGCCGGAGCCGGTGACCTTGAAGCGCTTGCTGGCACCGCTGTGCGACTTGTTCTTCGGCATAGCGCCGTTCTCTCCTCGTCGGTGGCGCTCCGGTGCCCGGTCGGGAAAACCGGGCACGGTGGAGCGTCGGACTTGTATCGGTTACATCCTGGGGACTCGCGTCCCCCGGGATCACGCCTCGGCGGAAGCCTCGGCAGGGGCCTCGGTCTCCACGGCGTTCTCGGTTTCCGCGGCGTTCTGCGACTTGCCGGGGTTCGCCTTCGCTTCGGCCTTGCGGGCCTCCTGCGCCTGACGGGCCTCGGCCATCGCCTCGGTCTTCTTCTTGTGCGGACCGAGGACCATGATCATGTTGCGGCCGTCCTGCTTCGGGTTCGACTCGACGAACCCGAGGTCCTGGACGTCCTCCGCGAGACGCTGCAGCAGTCGGTAGCCCAGCTCGGGGCGGGACTGCTCACGGCCACGGAACATGATCGTGATCTTGACCTTGTCGCCCTGCTTGAGGAACCGGACGACGTGACCCTTCTTGGTGTCATAGTCGTGCGGGTCGATCTTCGGCCGGAGCTTCATCTCCTTGATGACCGTGTGCGCCTGGTTCTTGCGCGCCTCACGGGCCTTCATGGCCGACTCGTACTTGAACTTCCCGTAGTCCATGAGCTTGCACACGGGCGGACGGGCGTTCGCCGCGACCTCGACCAGGTCCAGGTCGTACTCCTGCGCAAGCTCCAGTGCCTTGGCCAGCGGGACGATGCCCACCTGCTCGCCACTGGGACCGACAAGTCGCACCTCGGGAACGCGAATCCGGTCGTTGATGCGGGGCTCGGCGCTGATGGATCCTCCTCGGTAGCACCACGCGACGGTCTGGCGGACAGCCGCGTAACGTCTGTATTCGTAAGACCTAACCGCGCCGAAGCACAAAAAATGCCCCGGACGATCACAGGCGGGGCTCCAATGGCTACCGGAGCACCGCCGCGGTGAACGCGGGGCGCGCTTTCGGGCGACTCCATCGTCCGTACGGAACGATGGCGGCCGCCTGACCGGGTGACCCGCCGTCCCGGGGGACGGTCGGGTGGGAGATCGGAGCCTCCACTTGTGGGCCGGACATGGCGATGGTGACATGACGATGTCGAACATGGCGGCGTCCAGCCGGTCGTTACACAAGGTTAGCAGCAAGGGTCGGGAAAGGGCCAATCGGAAGGCGCGGCCGGGTACCGCCTATCGTGTGGGACATGAGTGAGACCTCCCCCTCCGGCACCGCCGACCAGCCCGACTTCGACGAGATGACCCGCGACATCGCCGAGGTCCCCGCGGTCGAGGTGATCGTGACGGTCGCCGTCAACCTGATGAGCGCCGCGGCCGTGAAGCTCGGGCTGACCGAGGAGGGCGACAAGCACAAGGACCTGGACGAGGCCCGCAAGCTGGTGACCGCCCTCGCCGGTCTGCTGGACGCGAGCGCGACCGAGATCAGCTCCTTCCACGCGGCGCCGCTGCGCGACGGCCTGAAGTCGCTGCAGCTGGCGTTCCGCGAGGCGTCGCTCGTCCCGGACGAGCCGGGCCAGGGCCCCGGCGAGAAGTACACGGGGCCGGTCTACGGCTAGCGATAGGTAGTAGTTTTACTAGGTAGTACTACTCACCGCGTACGAACGAACAAGGGCTCGCCCGGAGGCGTCGTCCCGGCCGGCAGCAGTGCCAGGTCGAGGCCGCGCACCAGGCGGGCCCTCAGTGTGTCGTCGGCGGCCAGGCGCCCGGCGACCGCGCGGGCCGCCTCGTCGGGGGCGACGGACGGGTCCAGGACCAGGGCGAGGATGCCGTCCGCCCGGCCGGGACCGAGATGGGCGCGGAGCACGGCGGGCTCGGCGGCCACGGCGGCGCGGACGGCCTCGACGACGGCCGGGTCCGCCAGCGGGTCGGCCGTCGTACGGCCCTCGGCGAGTGCGAGCAGCGCGGGCCCCGTCAGCTCGAACGGCACGGGACCGGACATGTCCAGCACGATCGTGTCCACCTTCTCGTGCGCGGCGGCCTGCAGGGCCTGGTGCAGGGGCACGGCGACGGGCCGGGCCGCGGGGTCCCAGCGGGCCAGCGACTCGGTGGACGTGAAGGCGGGCAGGGCGGTGCGGGCACCGGCCTTCAGCGTCGGCACCGCCATGTCGCTGGTCTTCTCGCGGCGCAGCCCCGTCTCGTCCTCCTCGACCTCGCCCAGTACGGCCACCACCGGGACCAGCAGCCGGGCCCCCTTGAGGGCCTCCAGGACGGGTGCGAGGGCGGTGCGGTCCTCGGCCCACGCGGCCAGTGCGGCGCTCAGCCGGGGGTCGGCGGAGCCGTCGTCGTCGGAGAAGCCGGGGTCGGGAATGTTCTTGTTCGCCACGGTCACCGACCCTATAGCGGGGATGTCGCCGGGCTGGTGCGGCCCCCGGGGACCCCGCGGACACCGCTTTCACAGGAATCCCAGTCCTCCCTGAGGCGGTTCTCAGTCCTGTCCAACGGGGTGCACAGTCAGCGCCCTCAGCATCGCGGGCATGGAGTCCTCCAGAGCCCGTCGGCGCCGCCGCGTGCGCCCGTCCCGGCGCCGTCCGCTGCTGCGCACCGCGCTCGCCGCCGTCGCCGTGCTCGGCGGCACGGCCGCGGGAACCGTGTACGTGAAGGCGCGGGCGCACCCCGGCCCCGTATCCTCTGCGGCGTCGCCGTCGGCCTCCTCCTCGGCCCCGGCGGGCGGGGAGGCATCGGTGGAACCTGTGGCACAGCCGTCGGCGGACCGGAACGCGACGCTGGCGAAGGCCATGTCGGCGGTCACCGTGCCGTCGGCCGCGAAGGTCTCGGCGGCCGTGCTGGCCCTCGGTTCCGGTGAGAGCGCCACCTACGGCGACGCCGCCTTCGACACGGCGAGCATCGTCAAGGTCGACATCCTGGCGACGCTGCTGCTGCAGGCGCAGGACGCGGGCCGCCGCCTCACGGCGGCCGAGAAGGCGTACGCCACGAAGATGATCGAGAACAGCGACAACGCCTCCGCGACCGCGCTGTGGCACGTCATCGGGAGGGCGGACGGGCTCGACGCCGCGAACAGGCGGTTCGGCCTCACCGGTACCGCGGGCGGTGCCGGTGAGCTGTGGGGGCTGACCCAGACCACGGCCGCCGACCAGCTCGTCCTGCTCCGGCAGGTGTTCGGGGACGACTCGGAGCTGAGCGAGGCCTCGCGGGAGTACGTGCAGGGTCTGATGAGGAACGTCGAGCCGGATCAGCGGTGGGGTGTCTCGGCGGCGGCCGACGGTTCCGCGTGGGCGCTGAAGAACGGCTGGCTGCCCCGCAGCACGACCGGGCTGTGGGACGTCAACAGCATCGGGCGGGTGACGGTCGACGGCGACGACTATCTGGTGGCCGTGCTGTCGAACGGCAGCGTGCGTCAGGAGACGGGGATCGCACTGGTCGAGGCGGCGGCGAAGGCGGCGGTGTCGGCGTTCGCCGGGGACGGTGCCGCGTCGTCGGCCGCGGCCGACGCGTTCCGGTAGGAGCGGCGGGCGGCCTCAGCGCGTAGGAGTGGCAGGCAGTCTCAGTGCCCGTCGTGCTCCCGTTCGCGGCGCCCCCGCCACAGGACGACCGCCGCCACCAGGAGCAGCCCGCCGGTGCTGCCGGCCAGGGTTCCCGCCCAGCCCGACGAGCCGTCGCCGGCCTCGGCGGTGTCCGGGCCGGAGCCGAAGTACTTCTCGCCGTAGGCGGCCGGGCGCAGGCCGTTCGGCTCGAGACGGCCGGCGGCCCTGATCGCGGCGGCGGGGTCGACCATGCCGAAGCCGCGGGAGTCGTCGCGTCCGCCGCTGGGCGCGTCCCGGGCGGTGTCCTCCAGCAGCTTCTTGATCTGGGCCGGGGTCAGACCGGGGTGGGCGGCCTTGACCAGCGCGACGGCGCCGGAGACGAAGGCGGAGGCCGCGCTCGTCCCCCATCCCTCGTAGTACTTGTGGTCCGGGTCGGCGATGACGACGTCGTCGCCGGGCGCGCTCACCGTGGCGTACCAGCGGCGGGTGGAGAAGTCGGCGCGGGTGCCGTAGCGGTCGACGGCGGTCGCGGCGATGACGCCGGGGTAGGCCGCCGGGTAGGAGATGTGGTCGCCCTTCTTTCCCCCGTTGCCGGCCGAGGCGACGACGACGACGCCCTTCTTGAGGGCGTACTGGACGGCCTCGTCCTCGCTGGGTTCGGGGTGCGCGGAGGCGGAGTCGTCGCCGAGGGAGAGGTTGATGACGTCGGCGCCCTGGTCGGCGGCCCAGCGGATGCCCTCGGCGAGGGCGTTGCCGCGGGTGGAGCGGGCCCTGGCGCGGGCGGGATCGTCGTCCTCCAGGATCACCCGGACGGGGAGGATCTTCGCCTCCGGGGCGATGCCCATCACCCCGTCGCCGTCGCCCGGTCCGTGTCCGTGGGCGGCGATGATGCCTGCCATCGCGGTGCCGTGCCGGGCCCAGGGGCGGTCACCGCGCTGGGCGCCGAACCCGATCATGTCCTTGCCGGGCAGGACGTTGCCGGCCAGGTCGGGGTGGTCCTCCTCGACGCCGGTGTCCAGGACCGCGACGGTGATGCCCTTGCCCTTGGTGGTGCGCCAGGCCTCCTCGGTGTGCATCGCGGACAGGCCCCACTGCTGGGCGCGGATGCCGTCGGCGTACGCCACGGTGGACGGCAGCAGGGCGAGTGAGCCGGCCAGCAGAAGGCTCAGGGCCGCCCCGGTCGTACGGTTCATGAGGGGCGCTCCGTGGGCGTGCTGACGGTCTTGCGCAGTCGCCGTTCGACGCGGTCGGCCAGGCCCTGCGCCTCGTTTCCGAGACCCGCCTGGGCGGGGGCCGAGGTGGCGCCGGAGCGGGTGGCCTCGGCCGCGGGCTGCGGGTCGTCGACGGTGCGGCCGTCGGCCCAGCCGGAGACGGCGTAGGCGACGACCGGGGCGTCGGTGAGTACGGAGATGGTCCAGGAGCCGCGCTGTCTGTCGCCGAAGCCCGCGGCCACGGTGTCCTTCGCCGCGTACGGGCGGGGCATGAGGTCGGTGCGGCCGGCCAGGCCCTCGCTCTGGAAGCGGTGGGCCAGGGAGCTCATCGCGGCGGCGTCGGCCTTGGTGAAGAGCAGGCCGACGGTGGTGACGTAGCTCTGGGTGGCGTCGGTGTAGGTGGCGCGCAGCAGCCGGCGGCAGCCGACGGGGGCGAGCGCCTTCGCGAGCAGCGGGTCGAAGGCGTTCGCGCAGCCGCTGTCCGGGGCGACGGCGATGCGGGTCCAGGTCCGGTCGGCGCCGCCGGGACCCGCGCCGGTGCCCTCCACGGTGGGCGGGAAGAGCTGGTCGACGGGCATGCTGTGCCAGAGGTCGGCGGCCGAGGTGTAGCCGTTCACGGCCCGGGTGCCGTCGTCGCCCCCGGTGAGCCAGCTCCCGGTCACCGCACCGCCGATGAGTCCGACGCCCAGTACGACGCAGGCGGCGGCAGCGGCGGTACGGGACCGGACCCGCGCACCGAGCGGCCGGGGCCGACCGCGCTCGTCGTACCCCTCGGCCTGTCCGAACGTCACGATGGGCGGGACGGCCGCGCTCCACGAGAGGGCGGGGTCCGGGTTCACGGTGGGCGCGCTCGCCGCTCGGGGCGAGGGGGGCGCGGTCGTGCGCGTCGCGCCCCCGGCACCGGCGGCCGCCGGGACGGGGGCTTCCCGCGTGACCGGGCGGGCCGCGCCGCCGCTCCCCGGCGGCCGGCCCGTCGGCTGCGCGGGGGGCTCGGCCGGGGTCCCGGGACGCCGGCCGGGCGCGGCGGGGCGGTGACGGGGCAGGGGCGGTATGCGCTCCGCGTCGGGGCTGTCCGTGCGCTCGGTGTCCGGTTCGCGGCCGACGGTGGGCGGGGTGTCGGGGAAGCGGGCCGAGGCGGGCGGCGGCGGGGCCGTGGGGGCGGGGTTGCGGGCGGCGAAGGCGGGACGCAGGTACGGGAAGTCGGGGCGGGCCTCCTGGCCGCCGCGGCGGGGCGGGCTCGCGTCGTCAGCGTTCCGGGCCGGCGCACCGGAGCCCGGCCGCACCGGCGCTGCAGGGCGACGTGGTCCATGGGGGGCACCGCCAGGCACCGTACGCCCGCCCGGGGTTCCCTCCCCGGCCGTCGTACGGGGAGCCCGGGGGGCACCACCGGCCGCCGCACGGGAACCCGGCGACGTACCGCTCCCGGACGGCCGTGCACCCGAGGGCGCGTCTCCGTCCGTCCCACGGGGTCCGGACGGAGCGTCACCGGCCGTACGGCGCGCGCCCGGGGAGTTCTCACCGGTGGCTGAACGTCCCTGCGGCGGAGTGTCACCGCCGACCGGCCGGGAGCCCGACGGTGTGCCACCGCGCGGCCGGGGCGGCAGGCCGTCGGTCTTCGGGCGCGTACCCGAGGAACCCTCACCCGTCGCCGACCGCGCCTGCGAAGAGACGCCACCGCCCACCGGCCAGGAGCCCGACGGTGTGCCACCGCGCG
>NZ_JBSFIK010000005.1:220147-221994 GCF_053597535.1 Streptomyces sp. NPDC001348
GGCCGGGACGGCAGGCCGTCGGTCTTCGGGCGCGTACCCGAGGAACCCTCACCCGTCGCCGACCGCGCCTGCGAAGAGACGCCACCGCCCACCGGCCAGGAGCCCGACGGTGTGCCACCGCGCGGCCGGGACGGCAGGCCGTCGGTCTTCGGGCGCGTACCCGAGGAACCCTCACCCGTCGCCGACCGCGCCTGCGAAGAGACGCCACCGCCCACCGGACGGGAGCCCGACGGTGTGCCACCGCCCACCGGCCGCTTACCCGAAGTCGTGCCACCGCCCACCGGCCGGGAGCCCGAGGGTGTGCCACCGCCTGTCGGCCGCGCACCCGGAGCGGCACCACCGCTCGCGGTGCGTGGGTCGAACCGGAAATCGCGGGCCGTCACACGCGTGACCGAGGGTGCTTCGCCGCGCTCCGTGCGGCCGGGTGCCGCAGCGGTGCCGCGGTCCCGTGCGGCCTTCGGTTTCGGCTCCCCTTCCGGGGTGTCGTCCCCCGTCGGGGTGGAGTCGCCGGAGGGGCGTGGGGGGACCGGGGCGTGCCGCGCTTCCGTGCTCATGCACCCCCCGCTTCCTCGTGCCGTCATGCATACCCGCACGCGCGGACCGGCATCCCGCCGCAGGGACAGCGGCCCGGACGGTTCCACCGTGCGTGTGCGCGTCACTCTACGGCTTGGTCCTGGTCGAACGGGAACCAGTCCGCGAGCCCGGGGGTATCTGCCCGGAACGTCCCTCTACCCTGCGGTAATCCTGTCTGGCAGGCTTCGTGCATGACTGCGCGCGCCTCCGACCGGGCCCGTTACGACAAGGCCACCGCCCATCTCGAAGCCCCCGTCGCCATCGTGGACCTGGACGCCTTCGACGCCAACGCCGACGATCTCGTGCGACGGGCCGGCGGAAAACCGATCCGCCTCGCCAGCAAGTCCGTGCGCTGCCGGGCCCTGCTGGAGCGGGTGCTGGCGAAGGACGGGTTCGCCGGCATCATGTCGTTCACGCTGGCCGAGTCGCTGTGGCTCGCCCGCTCCGGGTTCGACGACGTCCTGCTCGCCTATCCGTCCGTCGACCGGGCCGGTTACGCCGAACTCGCCGCGGATCCCAAACTCGCCGCCGCCGTCACGGTGATGGTCGACGACCCCGCCCAGCTGGACCTGATCGACGCCGCCCGGGCCGGTGGCCGCGAAGTGGTGCGGGTCTGCCTGGAGTTGGACACCTCGCTGAAGCTGCTCGGCGGTCGGGTGCGGGTGGGTGCGCGCCGCTCGCCGCTGCACTCCCCCGCCCAGGTGGCCGACATGGCCCGGGCCGTGACCCGGCGACCGGGCTTCCGGCTGGTGGGGATCATGGCGTACGAGGGGCACATCGCCGGGGTCGGTGACTCGGTCGCCGGCCGTCCCTTCCGCTCCCGCGCCGTCCGGCTGATGCAGGCCACCGCCCGGCGGGAACTGGCCGAGCGGCGGGCCGCGGTGGTGCGGGCGGTCCGCGGCGTGGCGCCGGACCTGGAGTTCGTCAACGGCGGCGGCACGGGCAGTGTGCAGCACACCGCCGCCGAGGCGGCCGTCACCGAGATCGGGGCCGGTTCCGGGCTGTACGTGCCGCGCCTGTTCGACAACTACACGTCGTTCACCGGCCGCCCGGCCGCCCTCTTCGCCATGCCCGTCGTGCGGCGGCCGGGCGTGGGGGTCGTCACCGTGCTCGGCGGCGGCTACCCCGCCTCCGGCGCGCCCGGCCCCGACCGGCTGCCGGTGCCGTACCTGCCCGAGGGGCTGCGGTACGACCCCCAGGAGGGGCCCGGCGAGGTGCAGACGCCGCTGCTCGGCTCGCCCGCCGACGATCTGCTGATCGGCGACAAGGTGTAG
>NZ_JBSFIK010000005.1:222091-317408 GCF_053597535.1 Streptomyces sp. NPDC001348
AGTTCCGGCACGCGAAGGCCGGTGAGCTGTGCGAGCGGTTCGACGTGCTGCACCTGGTCGAGGGGGACGCGGTGACGGCGACCGTGCCGACGTACCGCGGTGAGGGACACACCTTCCTGTGACGCCCGGATCTACAGGGGCGTGACGTACGCGCCGGAGATCCCGCCGTCCACCAGGAAGTCGGTGGCGTTGACGAAGGAGGAGTCGTCGCTGGCCAGGAAGGCGACGGCGGCGGCGATCTCCTCCGCCTCGGCGAACCGGCCGACCGGGACGTGCACCAGGCGGCGGGCGGCCCGCTCGGGGTCCTTGGCGAACAGCTCCTGCAGGAGCGGGGTGTTGACCGGGCCCGGGCAGAGCGCGTTGACGCGGATGCCCTCCCGCGCGAACTGCACGCCCAGTTCGCGGGACATGGCGAGCACTCCGCCCTTGGACGCCGTGTAGGAGATCTGGGACGTGGCGGCGCCCATCCTCGCCACGAAGGACGCGGTGTTGATGATGGAGCCCTTGCCCTGGCGGCGCATGTAGGGGATCGCGGCCTTGCAGCACAGGTAGACGGAGGTGAGGTTGACCTCCTGGACCCGCTTCCAGGCCTCCAGGCCGGTCTCCAGGATGGAGTCGTCGTCGGGCGGGGAGATGCCGGCGTTGTTGAAGGCGACGTCCACGCTGCCGTAGGTGTCGAACGCGGTCTTGAAGAGCGCCTCGACCTGGTCGGGGTCGGTGACGTCGACCCTCACGTAGATCCCGCCGACCTCCTCGGCGGCTGCCTTGCCGCGGGTTTCGTCGACGTCGCCGCAGACGACGTGCGCGCCCTCGGCGGCGAGCCGGCGGGCGGTGGCGAGGCCGATGCCGCTGCCGGCTCCGGTGACGACGGCGGTGCGGCCGACCAGACGGCGGCAGATGGTGGTTTCCTCGGTCATGTGCGGCTCAGGCCTCCGTACTGATGAAGACGTTCTTGGTTTCGGTGAAGGCGGTCAGGGCTTCGGGGCCGAGTTCGCGGCCGATGCCGGACTGCTTGAAGCCGCCGAAGGGGGTCCAGTAGCGGACGCTGGAGTGGGAGTTGACGGACAGGTTGCCGGCCCGGACGGCCTGGGAGACGCGCAGGGCGCGGCCGACGTCGCGGGTCCAGACGGAGCCGGAGAGGCCGTAGTCGGTGCCGTTGGCGAGCGCCACGGCCTCCGCCTCGTCCTCGAAGGGCAGCACGACGGCGACCGGCCCGAAGACCTCCTCCGCCGCCACGCGCGCGTGCGGGTCGACGCCGGTGAGGACGGTGGGCGGGAACCAGAATCCGGCGCCTTCCGGGGTCTTGCCGCGGATGCCTTCGGCCCCCGGGGGCACGTACGAACGCACCCTCTCCAGCTGGGCCCTGGAGATCAGCGGGCCCATCTGTGTGCCCTCGTCGGCCGGGTCGCCGACGACGACGGACTCGATCGCGGGGGCGAGGAGCCCGAGGAATCGGTCGTAGGCGCTGCGCTGGATGAGGATGCGGGTGCGGGCGCAGCAGTCCTGGCCGGCGTTGTCGAGGAAGGCCATGGGGGCCGCGGCGGCCGCCGCCTCCAGGTCGGCGTCGGCGAAGACGATGTTGGGGCTCTTGCCGCCGAGTTCCAGGGTGACGCGCTTGACCTGTTCGGCGCACAGTGCCATGACGCGCTTGCCGACCCGGGTGGACCCGGTGAAGACGATCTTGGCGACGCCGGGGTGCCGTACGAGGGAGTCGCCGGCGATGTCGCCGCGCCCGGGCAGTACCTGGAAGAGGTGCTCCGGGAGTCCGGCCTCCAGGGCGAGTCCGGCGAGCCGCAGTGCGGTGAGCGGGGTGGTCTCGGCGGGCTTGAGGACGACGGCGTTTCCCGCGGCGAGGGCCGGGGCCGTGCCCCACGCGGCGATCGGCATGGGGAAGTTCCACGGCGCGATGACGCCGACGACGCCGAGTGGTTCGAGGATGGTGACGTCCAGGCCGCCGGCGACCGGGATCTGCCTGCCCGCCAGCCGCTCCACGCCACCGGCCGCGTAGTCGAGCAGGTCGCGCACGTTGCCCGCCTCCCAGCGGGCGTTGCCGATGGTGTGTCCGGCTTCGCGGACCTCCAGGAGCGCGAGTTCCTCGAGGTGTTCGTCGACGACGGCGGCGAAACGGCGCAGCAGCCGCGCCCGGTCGGCGGGCGCGAGGGCGGCCCATGCGCGCTGTGCCCGGGCGGCCCGGTGGACGGCGGCGTCGACGTCCTGTTCGACGGCGCCGGGAACGGTCGCGATCACCTCTTCCGTCGCGGGGTTGAGGACGTCGAGTTCGTACGGTTGCGACACGTGGTGCCTCACATGCGTTCGAAGGAGCGGCGCAGCTCCCAGTCGGTGACCGCGGCGTCGAAGGCGTCGAGTTCGACGCGTGCCATGTTGCGGTAGTGCGCGACGACCTCGCTGCCGAAGGCGGCCTCGGCGATCGCGCTGTTCTCCCAGAGTTCGGCGGCCTCGCGCAGGGTGGTGGGGACGTGCTCGAAGTCGGCGGTGTAGGCGTTGCCCGGGCAGGGCTCGGGCAGTTCCAGCTTCTGCTCGATGCCGTACAGTCCGGCCGCCACCAGTCCGGCGACGGCGAGGTGCGGGTTGACGTCGCCTCCGGGCAGCCGGTTCTCGAAGCGCAGGGAGCGGCCGTGGCCGACGACCCGGAGCGCGCAGGTGCGGTTGTCGTGGCCCCAGGCGACGGCGGTCGGGGCGAAGGAGCCCGGCTGGAACCGCTTGTAGGAGTTGATGTTCGGGGCGTACAGGAGGGAGAAGTCGCGGAGGGCGGCCAGCTGGCCGGCGAGGAAGTGCCGCATCACCTCGGACATGCCGTTCTCGCCGTCCCCGGCCATGGCGTTGCCGCCGTCGGCGTCGGCGAGCGAGAGGTGGATGTGGCAGGAGTTGCCCTCGCGCTCGTTGTACTTGGCCATGAAGGTCAGGGACATGCCCTCCTGGGCGGCGATCTCCTTGGCACCGGTCTTGTAGATCGCGTGCTGGTCGCAGGTGACGAGGGCCTCGTCGTAGCGGAAGGCGATCTCGTGCTGGCCGGGGTTGCACTCTCCCTTGGCGGACTCGACGGTCAGTCCGGCGCCGGCCATGTCGTTGCGGATGCGGCGCAGCAGGGGCTCGATGCGGCCGGTGCCGAGGACGGAGTAGTCGATGTTGTACTGGTTGGCGGGGGTGAGCCCTCGGTAGCCGGTGTCCCAGGCCTGTTCGTAGGTGTCCTTGAAGACGATGAACTCCAGCTCGGTGCCGACCTGGGCGGTGTGGCCGAGTCCGGCCAGCCGCTCCAGCTGGCGGCGCAGGATCTGGCGGGGGGCGGCGACGACCGGGGAGCCGTCGTTCCAGGCGAGGTCGGCGATCACCATGGCCGTGCCCTCGTTCCAGGGGACGCGGCGCAGGGTGGTCAGGTCGGGGTGCATGGCGAAGTCGCCGTAGCCGCGGTCCCAGGAGGACATGGCGTAGCCGTCGACGGTGTTCATCTCGGTGTCGACGGCGAGGAGGTAGTTGCACCCCTCGGTGCCGTGGTGGAGGACCTCGTCGAGGAAGAAGCGTGCGGCGAACCGCTTGCCCTGGAGCCGCCCTTGCATGTCGGGGAAGGCCAGGACGACAGTGTCGATCTCACCGCCGGCGACGAGGGTGTGCAGCTCCTCGACGCTCAGCGGGGGTGTGCGGTCTGCCACGGGAGAGCTCCTTCGGCTTCTTCGCGCTTTTTCGGCCGGGCCGGGAGCCATAAGGTATTGCCGAGAACCATTGCTTGGGAAGGGGGGCGCGGCCAGATGCCAGTGGATGCCGACAGCGGTCCGGGCGACCGGCTCGGGCCGGTGCTGCGGCCGGTGCGGGCGGGCAACGGCTTCGAGGAGGCGCTGGAGCAGATCCTGCAGGTGGTCCGGCTGGGTCTGGTGCCGGGCGGGGGACGGCTGCCCGCCGAGCGGGAACTGGCGGAGCGGCTGGGCATCAGCCGGGTGACCCTGCGGGAGGTGCTGAAGGTGCTCCAGGACCAGGGCCTGGTGGAGTCCCGGCGCGGGCGGTACGGCGGAACGTTCGTGCTGCCGCGCACGGAGGCGGGCGGCGAGGACGAGCTGCGGCGCCGGATCGCCGAGGTCGACGTCGAGGACGTGCTGCGCTTCCGCGAGGTGCTGGAGGTGGGCGCGGCGGGCCTGTGCGCGGCGCACGGGCTGACCGGCGGTCCGGCGACCCGGCTGCGCGAGGCGCTGGCCCGCACGCACGACGCGCCGCTCGCCGAGTACCGCCGCCTGGACACGCTGCTCCACCTCACGCTGGCCGAGCTGTGCGGTTCACCCACATTGGCCGCACAGTACGCGGCCGTCCGGGCGACCGTGAACGACCTGCTGGACTGCATCCCGCTGCTGGTCCGCAACCTCGAGCACTCGCAGCGGCAGCACACCGCGCTGGTCGAGGCGGTACTGGACGGGGACGCGGACGGGGCGCGGGAGATGATGCGGGAGCACTGTGCGGGGACGGCGGCGCTGCTGCGGGGTTTCCTCGCATGAGCAGCCTCTGAAAAGCTGTCCCCGCAAAGGTGTGACGGTGAACCATTCGAGCGCCGGGAGGCCCGCGTGACCGGACGACCGCTGATCGGCGTGAGCACGTACCTGGAGGCCGGGGCGCGCTGGGGTGTCTGGGAGCTCGAGGCGGCCCTGCTGGCGGCCGCCTATCCCCGTCTGGTGCAGCGGGCCGGGGGGCTGACCGCCATGCTCCCGCCCGACGATCCCGCGCACGCGCCGGCCACGGTGGCCCGGCTGGACGGCCTGGTGATCGCGGGCGGCCCCGACGTCGACCCGGCCCGCTACGGCGCCGCACGCTCCCCCCGCACGGGGCCGCCCGCGCCCGAGCGGGACGCCTGGGAACTCGCCCTGATCGACGCGGCGCTGGACGCGCGCGTCCCGCTGCTCGGCATCTGCCGGGGCATGCAGCTGCTGAACGTGGCCCTCGGCGGCACGCTCGTACAACACCTCGACGGCCACGCGGAGGCGGTCGGCGTGTTCGGCGGCCACCCGGTCAAGCCGGTTCCGGGCACCCTGTACGGCGAGGTCGTGCCGGAGGAGACGACCGTGCCCACCTACCACCACCAGGCCGTGGACCGGCTCGGCGAGGGCCTCGTCCCCTCGGCCCACGCCGCCGACGGCACGGTGGAGGCCCTCGAGCTGCCGTCCGCCGACTGGGTACTGGGAGTGCAGTGGCACCCGGAGATGGGCGAGGACCTCAGGGTCATGCGGGCACTGGTCCGGGCGGCGTCCGGCCCGTCAGCCCCGTAGCGCTCCCGAGCCGGCGGCGAGACGCTTCCTGAGCCATGCCAGGGCCGCCTCTCCCTGCGCCCGCTGGAAGGCACGGAGCGTGGGGATGCCCGGGGGCGGGGACTGCAGCGAGTGACGCAGGAAGTAACCGGTGAGGGCCGCCAGGGTGGCGGTGACCGCGGCCGGGTCGGCGTCCCGGCCCACCGGATGCGCGGTGAACAGCTCCTCCGGGTCCGGCCCGCCCTGCGCCCGTACGCACGGCAGCATCACCAGCAGGTCGAACCACGGCGCGGCGCGCACGGCGTGCGGCCAGTCGACGAAGACGACGCCCTGGCCGTCCTCCGCACCGGTGAGGAGGATGTTGTCGGCACGCAGATCGGCGTGCGCGAGGGTGTCACCACAGGCCGCCCGGGGCCAGGTGCCGGCGAGTCCGGCGAGTTCGGGAAGACGGGCGACGGCCCAGGGGTCGAGGCGTCCGGTGAGGTCGTCCTCCGCCCCGTCGAGCAGTTGCCGCCAGCCGTCGAACGGGCCAGCCAGGGCCTCACCCACGGGTGGGGCGGCGACGGGCGACGGGGTGAGGCCGCGGCTCAGCTCGCCGACGGCGCCGAGGACCAGCCGGAGCTCGGCCGGCCGCCACGGGACGTGGGGCTGGCGCCCGGCGACGTCCTCGAAGACCAGGGCGACCCAGGTGCCGTCGTCGTAGGTGCCGAGCAGCCGGGGCGCGGGGACGGTCTCCGGGAGGGCGGCGGCGTTTCGGGCCTCGGCACGGTGCATGGACGGGCTGTGCGGGTTGGTGTCCGCGCTGACCGCCTTGACGAAGGCGCGCCGCCCGGCGGCGGTACGGACCCGCGCCGCCACGCCGGGCGAGAAGCCCCCCGGCTGGGTCACGGCATGGACGACGGGGGCACCGAGCAGGTCGGAGACGGCACCCGTGACGGTGGCGGGGAGTTTCTCCCAGGGGGCACGGACCCCTGTGGCGGGCGGGGCGGTGGAGGCCATGCGCCATGGTGGCGAGCGCGGGGAAGGGTGCGCCAGCGGATTTCCGCTCGTCCGACTCCGGCGGTGCGGGTGCCTCAGGTCGGGCGGTCGGGCCGGGAGCGGGTCAGGGAGAGCAGGTCCCGGGCGGGGCCCACCGGGCGGTGGCCGGCCGGCCAGACCGCGCGCAGATCACGCCGGAGCTCGACGCCCTCCAGCGGGATGCTCACCAGGCGGCGCAGGGACAGTTCCTCGCCGACCGCGAGTTCGCTCAGCACCGCGGGTCCCGCCCCGCTGACCGCCGACGCCTTGACCGCGGTGGTCGAGGACAGCTCGATCAGGGGGCGGGCCAGACCGCCCAGGGCCGCGTCCAGGACCTGGCGGGTGCCGGAACCCTTCTCCCTGAGGATCAGCGGGGTGGACGCCAGTTCCCGGGCCGCGAGGGGGCGCCGGCGGCGGGCCCACGGGTGGGCCGGTGCCGTCACCACGATCAGCCGGTCATGGGCGATCACCGCGGAGTCCAGGCCGGACGGCACCGACAGACCCTCCACGAAGCCGACGTCGGCCTCGTCCGCGAGCAGTCGCTCGGCCACCGCGGCCGAGTTCCCGGCGAGCAGTGACACCGCCGTGTCCGGCCGCCGGGCGCGCAGCGCGATCAGCCAGCCCGGCAGCAGGTACTCCGCGATGGTCATGCTCGCCGCCACCCGCAGCCGGGAGTCCCGGCGGTCCCTGAGCGCCTGGGCACCCGCGTCGAAGGCCTCCGCCGCCTCCACCACCCGCCGTGCCCAGTCGGTGACCAGCGCGCCCGTGTCCGTGAGCCGGGAGCCGCGCGGCGACCGGTCCACGAGGGCCACGCCCAGCTGGCGCTCCATGGACCGGATCCGGCTGCTGGCCGCGGGCTGGGTGATGCCGACCTCCCGGGCCGCCGCCCCGAGGCTGCCCAGGCGCGCGACCGCCAGCAGCAGTTCCAGCGCGCCCAGGTCGGGCACGCGGTGAGACAGCGCCCCGGCCCCGCGCCGCTTGCCGGCCGTTTCCCTCGCCTCGCTCATAAGGCCAGCTTATGCGCCGGTCACCGCGCGGCACCGGGCGCCCACAGCGCTTCGGCCAGCACCCGCGGAGCCTCGGCCAGTGAGGGCCCGTACCAGGTCAGGTGCCGTCCCCCGACAAGTGCGCAGCGCAGCCCCGGGAACGCCTCGGGGCCGTCGTCCGCCGTGAAGCGGTACGGCTCGTCGGGCAGGACCACCAGCCCGGGTTCTGCGGCCCGCAGCTCGTCCAGGGTCACTCGGGGGTAGCGGTCGGGGTGCGCGGCGTAGAGGTGGTCGACGCCCAGCCGGGCCAGCACGTCACCCGCGAAGGTGTCCCGGCCCAGCACCATCCACGGGCGGCGCCAGATCGGCACCACCGCCCTCGTACGACGATCCGGCGCCGGTGGCGCCGCCCAGGCGGCTTCCGCCTCGTCCAGCCACCGCGGCCGGGCCCTCGCCCCGCACGCCGTCAGCACCCGCTGCAGCTCCCGGAAGGCCTGCGGCACGTCCCGCACCTCCGTGACGAGGACCGTCAGGCCCGCCGCGCGCAGGGCGTCGAGGTCGGGCGCGCGGTTCTCCTCCTCGTTGGCGATCACCAGGTCGGGCGCGAGGGCGGCGACGCGGTCGAGCCGGGGGTTCTTGGTGCCGCCGACACGGGTGACGTCGAGGTCCGCCGGATGGCTGCACCAGTCCGTGGCGCCGACGAGCACGCCGGGCAGGGACACGGCGACCGCCTCGGTCAGGGAGGGGACGAGGGAGACGACCCGCATTCCTCGCATCCCGAACCCCTAGCGCGACCGGTCCTTGACCGCCTCGATGTGTTCCGCCACCGCGACGACGATCACCCGGGTGTCCGGGACGGTGGCCCGCCAGCGGTGGCGGACGCCACCGGTGAGGTAGAGGGTGTCACCGCGACCGAGGCGATAGGCGCGCCCCTCGGCCTCGATCTCCACCGCGCCGTCGGCGACGTACATCAACTCGTCGTTGCGGTGCTGGAATTCGCGGCCGGCGTCATGGTCGCCGGTGATTTCGGAGGCGTGCAGTTGGTGGTGGCCGCGCACCAGGGAGCGCACCCGGGGATCGAAGTCGTTCTCCGTGATCTCGGCGCGGACGACGTCCACGCTGCATGCCGGATCGGCGGCGGCGAGGAGCTCGACGGCGGTGGTGCGCAGCGCGTCGGCGACCTTCTCCAGGGAGCCCGTGCTCGGGCGGGCCCTGTCGTTCTCGATCTGGCTCAGGAAGGGGACCGACAGGCCGCTGCGCTCGGCCACGACGGCGAGGGTGAGCTGCAGCGCGCGGCGGCGCCGCCGGACGGCCGCGCCCACCCGGAGGGGCTGCTGTTCTTTGTGGTCGCCCATCGCTCGGCTCCCTCCTTCGCTCGTCGTTGTTTTCCGACCGGGTGCCCCGCAGCGGGCACACCACTTCTGATGACTTCTCTGCACCCTACGCATGTTCGGCAAACCGTTTCACGCGGCCGCCACATCGATGTCATGTCGCATCGGTACGACCCTCACGGATCGCGCCAGTCCAGGAGCCTCCGGGCCCGTCGTGCCGGGGGGGCTCGCCCTCCGGGGTGAACACACCGACCGGACCGACCGGCGGCAGGTCGGCCGTCCATCCGGCCGCGCCCGGTGCCGGTCGGCCGCCGCTGACCTCCGTTCGGGACGCTGCATGGAAGCGTGAACTCCACTGCAGGCGCGTCGAGTTGGCGACCTGTCGAAGGACGGGGCGGCAAGGTGTGGGCATGGCCGCAACAGCGTGTGATTGGCCGGATCCTTACGGTAGGCGGGTGCGCGCCCGTGTGCCGCCCGCCCCCGGGTGCACCGGTCCGCCCCCGGGTCGCGGAAAGACCCGGTACGGCATGATGCGAGGCGTGACCGGACGACTGATGCTCCTCGACACCGCCTCCCTGTACTTCCGCGCCTACTTCGGTGTGCCGGACTCGGTGAAGGCGCCGGACGGCACGCCGGTGAACGCCGTGCGCGGACTGCTGGACTTCATCGACCGGCTGGTGAAGGACCACCGGCCGGACCACCTCGTGGCGTGCATGGACGCGGACTGGCGACCCGGGTGGCGGGTCGACCTCATCCCCTCCTACAAGGCGCACCGGGTGGCCGAGGTGCACGAGGCGGGACCGGACGAGGAAGAGGTGCCGGACACGCTCTCCCCCCAGGTGCCGGTCATCGAAGCCGTCCTGGACGCGATCGGCATCGCACGGGTCGGCGTCGAGGGCTACGAGGCGGACGACGTCATCGGTACGTTCACCGCGCGCGCCGGGGGGCCGGTCGACATCGTCACCGGCGACCGCGACCTCTACCAGCTGGTGGACGACGCCCGCGGGGTGCGGGTCCTGTACCCCCTCAAGGGCGTGGGGACGCTGCAGCTGACCGACGAGGCCTGGCTGCGCGAGAAGTATGGGGTGGACGGCAGCGGGTACGCGGATCTCGCACTGCTGCGCGGCGACCCGAGCGACGGCCTGCCGGGCGTGCCCGGCATCGGCGAGAAGACGGCGGCCAAGCTGCTCGCCGAGTTCGGCGACCTCGACGGGATCATGGCGGCGGTCCACGACCCGGGGGCCAGGCTCACGCCGTCGCAGCGCAAGCGGCTGGAGGAGGCCCGCCCGTACGTGGCGGTCGCCCCGAAGGTCGTCCGAGTGGCCGCCGACGTCCCGCTGCCGGACGTCGCCACGACACTGCCGCGCACCCCGCGCGACCCGGCAGGACTGGAGGGGCTTTCGGCACGCTGGGGACTGGGCGGTTCCCTGCAGCGGCTGCTGGCGACGCTCTCGTCCCGTGCTTGAGCGCAAGCTCTCGTCCCGTGCTTGAGCGCAAGGGTGTTTACTCCCCCCGAGTGATAACTTAGGTCAACCTAACCAATGGAGCCGAGCCGGGAGGCCGTCATGGCAGAACGTCCGGGACGCAATCCGCGGAAACCCCATTCAGCCCAGGTCGTACGCACGGAACGGCTGACCCCGCACATGCAGCGGGTGGTGCTCGGCGGCGCGGGGCTGGCGGACTTCGCCGCGGACACCTGCACCGACCACTACGTGAAGCTCCTCTTCCCGGCCGAGGGCGCGACCTATCCCGAGCCCTTCGACGTGGAGCGGATCCGTGCGGAGTTCCCGCGCGAGCAGTGGCCGGTGACCCGGACGTACACGGTGCGCACCTGGAATCCCGAAGAACGCGAGATGACCCTGGACTTCGTGATCCACGGCGACGAGGGACTGGCCGGGCCGTGGGCGGCGCGCGTCCAGCCGGGCGAGACCGTGCACTTCATGGGTCCCGGCGGGGCGTACGCACCGGACGTGAGCGCCGACTGGCATCTGCTCGCCGGCGACGAGAGCGCCCTGCCCGCGATCGCCCGCTCCCTGGAGGCCCTGCCCGAGGGAACGAGGGCGCACGCCTTCGTCGAGGTCACCGGCCCCGAGGAGGAGCAGAAGATCGACTCGGACGTGCAGGTCGTCTGGCTGCACCGCGGCGACCGGCCGGTCGGCGAGGCGCTGGTGGAAGCGGTACGGGCGCTGGAGTTCCCGCAGGGGCGGGTGCACGCCTTCGTGCACGGCGAGGCGGGCTTCGTGAAGGAGCTGCGCCGGCTGCTGCGCGTCGAGCTCGCCCTGCCCCGCGAGGACCTGTCGGTCTCCGGCTACTGGCGCCTGGGGCACAACGAGGACGGCTGGCAGGCCGCCAAGCGGGAGTGGAACGCACGGATCGAGGCGGAGCAGGAGGGCGGCGCGGCGGCCTGACCCTCGCGACGGCACGCGGCGGCGCCCATGAGGGCGCCGCCGCTGTCGTTTCGGGGGAGCGCGCCGGGGCGTGAGGACTTGGGCCCGCACCGGACACGTCGGCGTGACGCGGTGGAAACAGCCGCTGCCTAATTTCTGTCGCCCGACAGGAACTCGATTCCTCCCCTGCGCGCCCAAGGCAGGTGCCGCCGTGACGACAACCGACGACCGCTCCCTCCACGACCTCTCCCTCCAGGAGTTCGGCTACCGCCAGGAACTGCACCGCAGCCTCGGCCGGTACGCCTCGTTCGCCGCCGGGTTCTCCTTCATCTCCGTCCTGACGACCGTCTTCCAGTTCTTCGCCTTCGGCTACTCCTTCGGTGGGCCCGTCTTCTTCTGGGCCTGGCCGGCCGTGCTGCTCGGCCAGCTCGCGGTCGCCGCGTGCTTCGCGGAGCTGGCCGCGCGCTACCCGATCTCCGGCGCGATCTACCAGTGGTCCTCACGGCTGTCGACCCCCGCCTTCGGCTGGTTCGCCGGCTGGATCATGGTGATCGGGCAGATCGTGGTGGTCGCGGCGGCGGCGCTGGCCCTGCAGATGGTGCTGCCGGCGCTCTGGTCCGGCTTCCAGCTGATCGGCCACGACCCCTCGCCGGTCTCCGCCGACGGCGCCGCGAACGCCGCGGTGCTCGGCGTCGTCCTGCTGGTGCTGACGACGCTGGTCAACGTCGTGGACAACCGCGTGATGTCCGCGATCAACCGCATCGGTGTGACCGCCGAGATCATCGGCGCCGCGCTGATCGTCGTCCTGCTGCTGACCCACGCGAAGCGGTCCCCCGGGATCACCTTCCACACCGGGGCCGCCACACAGAACGGTCTGTTCGGCGCCCTGCTGGTCGGCTCGTTCACGGCCGCCTACGTGATGATCGGTTTCGACAGCGCGGGCGAGATGAGCGAGGAGACCCACCACCCCCGCCGCACCGCTCCCCGCACCATCCTCACCGCCCTCGGCGCCGCCGGACTGCTCGGCGGGCTGGTGGTGCTCGGCGGGCTGCTCGCCGCGCCCAGCCTCACCGACGGGCACCTCGCGGTCGACGGACTGAGCTACGTGCTGACGAGCAGCCTGGGCGACGGGGTCGGCCGGGTCCTGCTGGCCGACGTGGTGGTGGCGATCGCGGTGGCCACGCTGGCGATCCAGACGGCGGCCTGCCGGATGCTGTTCTCCATGGCACGCGACGGCCGCCTGCCCTTCTCCCACCGGCTCGCCAGGGTCAACCCCCGCACCGGTCAGCCCGCCGCCCCGGCCCTGGTGGTCGGCCTCCTCGCGGCGGCCCTGCTGCTGCTGAACTTCACCTCACCCGACGCCTTCCTGGCCATCGGCACCACCTGCATCGTGATGCTCTACCTCGCCTACGCGATGGTCACCGGCCCCCTGCTGCTGCAGCGCCTGCGCGGCCGGTTCACGGCCGGCGGCACCGACGAGGCCGGCGAGCCCCTGTTCTCCCTGGGCCGCTGGGGTGTCCCGGTCAACGCGGTCGCCTTGCTGTACGGCCTGGTCATGACGGTCAACCTGGCCTGGCCGCGCGCGGCGGTGTACGACCCCGCGGGCGGGCACTGGTACTTCCAGTGGTTCACGGTCCTGTTCCTCGCCGGGACACTCGCGGCCGGGGCGGCCTACCGGGCGTACCGTGCGCGCACGGCGCTGGTGGAGCCGGAGACGGCGGAGCCGGTGCCCGCTTAGGGCTCCGGCGGTCCGCCGCTCGCCGGCGCGGCGGTGGACCCCGCCGGCGCGACGGTGGACCGGCGGAGCCCCGGCGGACCGGCAGGTCCACGCCGATCCCATGACCGCGGCCCGTCGCCCTCCCGGGTACCGGACATGACACCGGATCCCCGACCTCGCGGCAGCACCTCACGGGCACCGGGCGGTTCCTGCGGTGAGGAGAGGTGCCGACGCGTCGTACGGGTGTCAGCAGCCGATCGGCGAGGAACCGAGGGCCACGTCGTCGAACCAGAGGGTGTCGCTTCCGCCGCCGTAGCTCTCCCACCCCAGACGCAGGCGGGTGGGGCGGGGAGGGGTCCTGCGGGCGAGCCACTGCCCGTCGACGTTCTGGGTCGGCACCCCGTCCACGTGCAGTCCGGCGACCTCCCGGTCATCGACCCACGTACCCATGGACTGGGCGGTGGTGTCGATCTGGAACCGCAGGCACAGCCACCGGCCGGTCGGCAGCGGTGTGCTGAGGGCGACCCCCGCCGGGCTCTGTTCGGGCAGCGTCGCGTCGTCGCTCTCACGGTTCCACTGCAGCGCGCCGTTCTGCCCGCCGACGCGCAGCGCCTTGCCGCCCTGCGAGGCGTCCGGCATGGACACGAAGGTGACGTGATCGGTGGGCAGGGCCGTCGTGTGCCGGACCCACATGCGCACGTACACCACGGGCCCGACGGAGGACAGGTCACGGGTGGACGCGGCGAAGACGTGGTTGCAGTAACCGGCACCGCCGTCGACACGCAGCGACCTGCTGCCGCTGTGGGCGACGGACGTGTCGACGGCGACCTTCCCCGCACCCTGGCAGTCGGGTGCCGTGGTCTGCCAGTCCCCCGAGGGCACGGTGCCGGTCTGGTCCTCGAAGTCGGAGCAGATCGTCGCCCCGGAACATCCGGCCGGCGCCGGGCCGGTCGGGGTCGACGTCGGCGACTCGGTCGGGGTGGCCGTCGGCGTGGGGGTCCCGGTTCCGCCGCACGGCGTGCCGTTGAGGGTGAAGGCGGTGGGGGCCGGGTCGGCGGTGTGCCAGGTGCCCTGGAGCCCGAAGTCCGCGGACGCGCCGGCGCCGAGCACAGCGTTGTACGTGGCGTTCACGGCGGTCACCGCGCTGCCGGACTGAGTGACCTGCGCGTTCCAGGCGGAGGTGACCTGCTGGTCGCCGCCGTACGCCCACTCCAGCCGCCAGCCGGTCAGCGCGGCGCCGAGATTGGTGACGCGGACCTGGGCGGTGAAGCCACCGGTCCACTCATTGGTCGTATAGGTGACCGAGCAGCCCGCGGCCGCGCCCTGTGCGCGCTGCGCCGAGATGGCGGGAACGGCGACGGCCAGCACGGTCACCACACACACCCAGAGCGGCAGCAGGCGCCGACCCATATGCAAGGAAGTCATGTTCATGACAGTCCTCTGACGGAAGAATGGGAGCGCTCCCACTATGGAAGCGGCGACCTGCACTGTCAATGCCGACGCCCACCGCCCCCCGCCCCTCCCTGCCGGATCCAGCAGCGCCGCGAGGACGGTGCGACCTCCCGCAAGCCGCTGACCTGGCCGAACGGCACAGAGGCTCCGATATCGCGGCTCGCCGTCCCGGCCGTTGACAGTGCCGGACCGCCTCCCCATTATGGGAGCGCTCCCACAGATGCGGTTCCACCTTTCCCCGAAGGCGCGGCACGACGTGACCCGTCCGCCTCCCACGCGCAGCCGTGCCGTTCGCCCCCGCCGGAAGGAAACCACCGTGCCGTCTCGTGACAGATCCACCCGCAGCCGCCGCAGACTCGCCGCGGTGTTCCTGGCCGCCCACGCCGCACTCGCCGGTGCGCTCCCCATGGCGTCTCCCGCTTCCGCCGCCACGGCGGACACTACCGTCACCGTGAACGCCGACGCGGGTCTGGGCGTGCTGGGTTCCGCGGCCCGGGGTGCCAACGCCGCCATCTGGGACGCGCACATGAACGATCCCGAGGTGGCCACCCTGATGAAGACCGCGGGCGCGGGCGCCATGCGCTACCCGGGCGGGTCGTACGCGGACATCTACCACTGGAAGGACCACAGCGCACCGGGCGGATACGTCGCCCCGGGCACCGGGTTCGACGACTTCATGGGCACCGTGAAGGCCGCCGGGGCGCAACCGGTGATCATCGCCAACTACGGCTCCGGCACTCCCGAAGAGGCCGCCGACTGGGTCAGGTACGCCAACATCACCAAGCACTACGGCGCCCGCTACTGGGAGATAGGCAACGAGATCTACGGCAATGGCCACTACGGCAGCGGGTGGGAGAACGACACCCACGCCGACAAGTCACCGAAGGAGTACGCCACCCAGGTCAAGGCCTACGCCGCCGCCATGAAGGCCGTCGACCCCAGTGTGCGGATCGGCGCCGTCCTGACCATGCCCGGCAACTGGCCGGACGGGGTCATCGGCGACGGTGAGGCCGCCGACTGGAACCACACCGTGCTCGCGGAGGTCGCTCATGACATCGACTTCGTGAGCGTGCACTGGTACCCGGGTGGCACCGCCGACGAACCGGCCGTGAACAGGGTCGCGCAGCTTCCCGGCGAGCTCCGCGAGGTGCGCAGTCTGCTGGACCGCTACGCCGGGCCCGACGCGGCAGGCATCGGCATCGCCATGACGGAGGTGAACGGGAGTACGGGCGGCACCCCGTTCACCACCCGCCCCAACGGCCTCTTCGCCGCGGACGCCATGATGACCGCCCTGGAGAACGGTGTGTTCACGGTCGACTGGTGGGACACCCACAACGGGGTGGGCGCCATCTCGACCGTGAACGGCGAGACGGACTACGGGGACATGGGCATGTTGTCGAGTGCCGGCTGCTCCGGGTCCGTGTGCGAACCGGCGGCCAACACCCCGTTCGCCCCCTACTACGGCATCAAGGCCCTCGCCGCGCTCGGTGGAGCCGGAGACACCATGGTCGCCTCCGGCTCCTCCTCCTCGCAGGTCTCCGCACACGCGGTCGAGCAGGCGGACGGCGACCTGGCCGTGCTGCTGGTGAACAAGGACGCCGGCGCGGCGCACACCGTGGCACTGCACTACGCCGGCTTCACCGCGGACCACGGCGACCCCGCGGTACTTCGCTGGGCACCCGGTGACGCCGACCTGGTGCCGGCGCCCGGCACCGCCTCGTCCTCCCAGGCCGTCCTGCCACCGTCCTCCCTCACCGTGCTGACCCTCCACCCGCAGCCGGGCAGCGGCCCGTCGACCACGATCGGCACCCCGGGCACTCCCGGGACCACGTCGGTGAGCGACACCTCGGCCGACCTGTCCTGGTCCGCCGCGACGGGGGATGTGGCCAGGTACGGGATCTACGAACAGCAGGGAACCAACCTCCAGCTCCTGGGCGAGTCCACCGGCACGTCCGTGACGATCTCCAACCTGCCCCCGGGGTCGGTCCATACGGTCAACGTCCTGGCGCGCGACGCGGCGGGGCACCTCTCCCGGCCGTCGAAACCCCTGACCTTCACCACCGGTTCGCCCCGGCAGAGCACCTGCGCCGTCGAGTACCGGGTGACGGCGGGCTGGGGCAACGGCTTCGTCGGTGCCGTCACCCTGACCAACCTGGGCCCGAACCCGATCGACGGCTGGAGCCTGGACTACGACTGGCCCGCCGCCGGGCAGTCCGTGACCGGCGCGTGGAACGCCGACGTCACCGACAACGGCGGACACGTGCATGCGACCGGCGCGCCCGGCAACACGCGTCTGGCCGCCGACGGCGCCTCCACCGTCTCCTTCGGCTTCACGGGCGCCAACAACGGTCCCAACCCCACGCCGACGGTCTTCCGCCTCAACGGGACGGTCTGCACCACACGGTCCTGACCCGCACCGTCGCGTCACGAGGATGCGAAAGTGGCGGAATCGAACCGTTGCCGACCCGGAGCGGGAGGCGCAGCCTGTGCACTGGGAGCGCTCCCATATCGCGTCGGCGCCACAGCACCATCCGCAAGTCGCCCCCCACACCGGAAAGAAGGACCCCATGATCTTCCGTGAGCATGCCGCACGGGTGCGCTTACGTCCGACGCTCCTGCTGAGCGTCCTCGCCGCCGTGCTCCTCTGCTTGATCCCCTGGAGCGGCACCGCCGTCGCCCACGGTTCGGTCGTCTCCCCGGCGTCCCGCAACTACGGCTGCTGGCTGCGCTGGGGCAACGACTTCCAGAACCCTGCCATGGCACAGAAAGACCCCATGTGCTGGCAGGCCTGGCAGGACAACCCCAACGCCATGTGGAACTGGAACGGCCTGTACCGCAACGGCGCCGCCGGCAACTTCCAGGCCGTCGTCCCCGACGGGCAGTTGTGCAGCGGCGGCCACACCGAGAGCGGGCGCTACAACTCGCTGGACGCCGTCGGGCCCTGGAAGACGACGGACATCTCCAGTGCCTTCACCGTGCAGCTGCACGACCAGGCCAGCCACGGCGCGGACTACTTCCTGGTCTACGTCACGCGGCAGGGCTACGACCCCACCACCCAGCCGCTGAAGTGGAGCGACCTCCAGCTGGTCGCCCGCACCGGCAGGTACGCCCCCAGCCAGGACTACTCGATCCCCGTCAGCACCTCGGGGTTCAGCGGCCGTCATGTCGTCTACACGATCTGGCAGGCCTCGCACATGGACCAGGCCTACTTCCTGTGCAGTGACGTGAACTTCCGCTGACGCGCGCGGCCCTTGTCCTCCGGACCCGGCGAGGCCGGAGGACAAGGGCTGCCCGGACGGTGCGTGCTCGGCCCCCGGTGGCCCCGGGTACCGGCAGCGGGTCCCCGCGCGTCAGGCCAGGCCGAACCGCTCGGCGTGCACCTGCCGGTCGGGAACCTCCAGTGCGCGCAGGGCGCCGAGTACGGCCGAGGTCATCGCCGGCGGGCCACACACGTACACGTCGCGTTCGGTGATGTCGGGAACCAGGGCACGGAGACTGTCCGGCTCGAAAGGCGACGCCCCCTCCCCCCTGCGGCCGGTGAGGAGGTGCAGCCGCCCGCCTCGGTCGGCGACCAGGTCCCGTACCTCGTCGGCCAACACGGCGTCGCTCTCGCTGCGCACCCGGTGGAGCACGACGACGTCGCCGGCCGATTCCTCCTCCAGCAGGGCTCGAATCGGCGTGATGCCGACTCCTCCGGCGATCAGCAGCGCACCGGACCGCGTTCGGTGCAACGAGGTGAACGCCCCGTACGGACCCTCGACGAACGCACGGCTCCCGACCGGGACGTTCCGCAGGCCGGCGCTGGCTCTGCCGACCGCCTTGGCGGTCAGCCGCAGCGTGCGGCCGTCGGGTGCCGCCGACAGCGAGAACGGATTGGCCAGCCACCAGTGGTGGTGCCCCGGGAACCGCCAGATGCAGAACTGTCCGGCCCGCGCCGGCAGCCTGTCGAGGTGACGGCCGGTGACGTGCACCGACACGACGTCGTCCGACTCCGGCACCACCGCCACGACGCGGAACCGGTGATACACGTTGCGCCACAGGGGCATGACGATCCGTCCGGCGACCAGGGCGCCGAACGCGAACAGCCACAGGGCCCACCAGTAGATCCTCGCGGGCGTGGAGGAGCTGAAGGTCGTCGTCTCCCGCAACTCGTGGACGAACGCCAGTCCCAGCGCCAGGTAGAGCAGCAGATGCAGGCCGTGCCAGATCTCGTAGGGAAGCCGCTGCCGCACGTACCGGGCGGAGACGACGGCGACCACGACGACGATCGCCGCGGCGCACATCCCGAGCAGGGAGGCCGGCACCCCGGCCAGCGAGGAGAACGTCTTCCCCACCGACGTGCCACCGAGCCGCGCGTAGCCCAGGATCACCAGCGCGGCATGGGCGAGGATGGTCCACAGCAGGGTGAAGCCGACCCACCGGTGCCACACCGTCAGCCTGTCCATGCCGATACGGCGGTCGAGCCACGGCAGCCGGGCCACCAGCAGCAGCTGGAACAGCATCAGCACAGCGGCGTGCAGGCCGAAGAACTTGGCGACCGTGAGCACCCCGTTCTTACCGCTCCCGGCACTGAGGAACAGAAATTCGAGGATCACCACGTTGGTGATGACGAACGTCCACAGCGCCCAGCGCGCCGCGACCACCGGAGGTATGGTGCCTTGCCGCACCTGTGTATACGTCGCCTCCACCGCTTCCCCTTTTTTCTCGATGTGACGCGTTCACGCCCGGCGCCCCGAGTAGTCACGGAAGCCGAGCGCCCTTTGGTCGGACCGCCGGCCAAGCCGCCGTCGCCGGGTACGCTGATTGATTAAGTTGTTAACCACAAGCCCTCACGGGGCCGTTGGGGTACATGGGGTGCGCATGACGAGCTCGCGTGTCTGGCGGCGACCCACGCTGGATGCCGTGGCCGCACGTGCTGGAGTGTCGACGGCCACCGTGTCGAATGCGCTCAACGGCAACGGACGGCTGTCCGAGGCGACCAGGCAGCGCGTGCTGGTCGCGGCGCGCGAACTCGGTTACGCCCCGGCCAGCCGGGCCCGGGCCCTGGCCCGCGGCGGCACCGGGGTACTCGGACTCACCATGACCGCGTACGGGGACCTTCCCGTTGCGTACACCGAGATCCCGTACTACGCGAAGCTGACGCTGGGCGCCATGGCGGCGGCGCACGAGCGCGGCTACCTGCTCCAGGTGATGCCGAGTTCGATGTCACCGTGGATGTGGCTCAACACGCCGATGGACGGCGTCATCCACGTCTCCCCGCGCGCGGACGACCCGGTGCGTTCCATCCTGCGGGAGCGTGGCATACCGATGGTCTGCGAAGGCCGGCCGCCCGCACCGCACTGGTACGACGCGTGGGTGGAAGCCGACTGCGAGGCGGGCCTGCGCCTGCTGCTGGAGCACCTCGCGGAATCCGGCGCCCGGCGGATCGGGCTCTCCCTGCCCGTTCACGACGACGCGTACCCGGACCTGATCGCGCAGGCCTACCGGTCCTGGTGCGCCGACCACGGCATGGCCGCCCTCGTGGAGGAGTACGCCTCCCTGCCCGACTACTTCACGGCCGAACAGGACGCGGTGAGCCGGCTGCTCCACCGGGATCCGAGACCGGAGGCCGTGGTCGGCGTCTACTCCGACTCCGGTCACAACATTCTCGCCGCCGCCCGCCGCCACGGCCTCCGGGTACCGCGGGATCTGTTGGTGGGGTGCGTCAGCGAGGACCCGGAGTACGCGAGCACGACTCCGCCGGTCACCACCGTCAGCCTCCGTCCGGACCGGGTGGGTGACGAAGCGGTCGATCTGCTCATCGCTGTCATCAACGCCCGCAGCGGTGTGGACCGGCGCCGGCTCGTGCAACCGGTGCTGCTCCCCCGACGGTCCACCCGACGTGCGGCGGCCGCCCCACGCAGAAGGGGCCGCCCGGAGTGATGCCGGCCGCCGCGGCTCGCTCGGAGTCCTCGCCGCGGGCGGCGGGCGGGAACTCGGTGTCGTCCAGCATCTACGCTGGTGCCCTGATGAGACGCAAGACCCGGATCCCGCCCGCTCCCCTGCCGCAGCGCAACGGGGTGGACCCGGTGCGGGTCCGGCTGCCCCTCGACGGGGCGTGGGCCACGGTGGGCGAGCACCTGGTGGAGCGGCTCAGCGGGGCGGGGCCCGGGGTGGTCCGGGGGATGCTGGACGCGGGACTGGTCGTCGGGGCCGACGGGCGGACGGTGGCGGCAGACGCACCTTACGTCCCGGGGATGTACGTGTGGTTCCACCGGGAGCTGCCCGAGGAGGTGCCGGTGCCGTTCCCGCTGGAGGTGGTGTACCGCGACGAGCGGATCGTGGTCGCGGACAAGCCGCACTTCCTCGCCACGACACCGCGCGGCAGCCATGTCGCCGAGACGGCACTGGCCCGGCTGCGGAGCGAGCTCGGTCTGCCGGCACTGACGGCGGCGCACCGCCTGGACCGGCTGACGGCCGGGCTGGTGCTGTTCATGGTGCGGCCCGAGGACCGCGGCGCCTACCAGTCGCTGTTCCGCGACCGGCGGGTGCGCAAGGAGTACGAGGCCGTGGCCCCCTACGTCCCCGGTGTGGTCCTGCCCCGCACCGTGCACAGCCGGATCCTGAAGGAGCGGGGGGTACCGGCGGCGCGGGAGGTGCCGGGTGAGCCCAACGCGGTGACCCGGGTGGAGCTGATCGAGTACCGGGAGCGGGACGGGCTGGGCCGGTACCGGCTCCTCCCGGCCACCGGGCAGACGCACCAGCTGCGGGTGCACATGAGCGCACTCGGCCTGCCCCTTCTCGGGGATCCGCTGTATCCGGAGGTGACCGCCCCCGTGCCGGCCGGTGATTTCCGGCGTCCGCTGCAACTGCTGGCCCGGAGGCTGGAGTTCACCGATCCGGTCACGGGGGTGGAGCACCGCTTCGTCAGCGGCCGGACGCTGCAGGCCTGGTCGTCGCCCGCGTTGTGGGCTGCTGGGCAGACGGGGGCGACGTCCGCCGCGTGCCCGGTCAGTGGCGGCGCCACCACCGCTTGACGCGTTGCCACGGGCCGGCCCGCCGGGCGGGTTCCACGGAGGGCGGCGCGGGCCGTGGTGCCGTCGGCACGGCTTCCGGAGCGGGCACGGGCGGCCGTGTGGGTTCGGTGCGAGGGGTGCCGATCTCCCAGGTGGCGCGCTGCGGCGGAATCGGCGCGGGGCTCGGTTTGAGCGTCACGTCCTGCTGCGGCTTCGGCTCGAAGCGCACCGGCAGTTCCACCAGGTGCCGTGAGGCGATCGACGACCGCCAGCGCAGCTCCTCCTCGGCACAGTCGAGCTGGACGTCCGGCAACCGCGTGAGCAGCGCGTCCACACCGACGTCGGCGATGGCACGGCCGATGTCCTGGCCGGGGCACTCGTGCGGGCCGCCGCCGAAGGCGAGGTGGGAGCGGTTGCCCTGCATGTTGGCGGACAGGTCGGGGCGCACCCGTGGATCGACGTTGCCCGGCGCGGGGGCGAACAGCAGCCCGTCGCCGGCGCGGATGCGCTGGCCGCCGAGCTCCGTGTCCTGCTTGGCGAAGTAGCCGAGGACGGCGCTGAACGGCGGCTCGTCCCACAGGGACTGCTCGACCGCCTCGGGCACCGTCATCTGCCCGCCGTTGAGCTGGGCGCGGAAACCCGGCTCGGTGAGGACCATGCGCAGCGCGTTGGCGAGGAGGTTGGTGGTGGCCTCGTAGGCCGCGAAGAGCACCAGGCGCAGGTGCTCCCTGACCTCGTCGTCGGTCAGCCTCGCCGGATGGGCGATGAGATGGCTGGTGAAGTCCTCGTCCGGCCGGGCTCGGCGGCGGCTGGTGAGCCGGCTGAGCGCGTCCATGACGTAGTCGTGGCTGGCGATGGCGGTCTCGGTGCCCTTGAGCGCGTCGCGTGCGGCCTGCACCATGCGGTCGTTGTACTCCTCGGGCATGCCGAGGATCTCGCACATCACCGCCATCGGCAGGTGTTCGGCGAACTGGCCGACGAGGTCGGCGCGGCCCTCGCCGCAGAACTCGTTGACCAGCACCTGGGTGTAGCGGCCGATGTGGCGCCGGATGCCGCGGTGGTCGATGGTCGACATGGCGCCCGTGACGGCCGCCCGCAGCCGCTGGTGCTCGTCGCCCTCCGCGTGCGAGCAGATGGGCTGCCAGGCGATGTGCGGCATCAGCGGATGGTCCGGCTTGACCATGCCGTCGAGCAGCGGGGTCCAGATGCGGCTGTCCCGGGTGAACTGCGAAGGGCTGCGCACCATGTGCAGGTTCTCGGTGTGTCCGAGGACCACCCAGATCGGCACGTCGTCGTGCAGCAGTACCGGCGCGACGGGTCCGTGGTCCGCGCGCAGCTTCTCGTACAGCTCGCCCAGGTCGTCCGCGTCCGAGCCGTACAGGCGGTGCAGTCCCCCGGGCCCGAGCCCGTGCGCGGGGCAGCCGGGGGGCGGGCCGAGCGTGGGATCGTCCGTGCCGGCCGGGTGATGGGTTTCAGGCGTCACAGTGGTCGCTCCGAGGGATGGATCCGGGGTGGGGGTGGTCGGGAGGGGTCAGGTGAGGGCGCCGGTCATGGCGAGTGAGTGCAGGAAGCGCATCAGGGTCATGAGCGTGTCCCGGCTGGAGGCCCGGCGGCGGGCGTCGCACTCGACGATGGGGATCTCCGGGGGGAGGTCCAGCGCGGCGCGCAGTTCGTCCATGGGGTAACGGGGCGCGTCGGGGAAGGAGTTGACGGCGACGACGAACGGCACGCCGCGGTCCTCGAGCCGCCCTATGACGTCGAAGCTGACCTCGAGACGGCGGGTGTCGACGAGGACGACCGCGCCGAGGGCGCCCTCGAAGAGGCCGTTCCACAGGAACCAGAAGCGTTCCTGGCCGGGCGTGCCGAAGAGGTAGAGCACCAGTTTCTCGGTGATGCTGATACGGCCGAAGTCCATGGCCACAGTGGTGGCCGTCTTCGACTCGGAGCCGTAGTTGTCGTCGATGCCGATGCCGGCCTGGGTCATCGTCTCTTCGGTGGTCAGCGGTCTGATCTCGCTGACGGAGCCGACCATGGTGGTCTTGCCGACCCCGAAGCCGCCCACGATCACGATCTTCACGGCGGCCTGGGCCGTGTGCGGCAGGTGGTCCTCGGCGCGGGGGCCCGGGATGGTGTCAGAGCTTTTGAAGTCCATGCATCACTGCTTCGAGGAGTGAACGGTCGGGTAGTGCCTGGCGGACGATCGGGGCGCGTGCCTGCACCAGCTCCGCCGTGATCATCTCGGTGATCAGTACGGTCATCGCACTGAACGGCAGGTTGAGGTAGGCGGAGAGTTCGGCCACGGAGAGGGGGGAGGTGCAGAGCCGGAGGAGTGCCGCCTGTTCCGGCGGGACGGACGGCGGTGGGTCGGTGCGTGCCACGATCAACGTCACCAGGTCCATCTCGGCGCGTCCCCCGTCGGCGGCTCCGGTGATGACGTACAGCCGCTCGGGGTTCTTCTTGGTGGTGCCCGCCTTCCCCCCCGCCTCGGGTGGTTGCGGCAGCGGTTCCTGCCCCGGGGGGCGCCGTTTGCGCTGCGGAGGAGTCATACGGTCTGCCCGTTCCGCCGGGGCGGACTGGTGAGGTGGGCGCCGATGCGGACGACGAGGTCGCGCATCATGCCGCTCATCCGGCCGGGCTCGCAGACCACGTCGGCGAGGACCGCCAGGTAGGCGTTGGCTCCGGCGGCCATCAGATAGAAGTAGCCGCCGTCGATCTCGATGACGACCAGTTTCATGTCGCCGTCGCTGCCGGGCAGCTCCTGGGCGACGGCGCCCGCCAGGCTCTGCACACCGGCGCAGGCGGCCGCGACACGGTCGGCGGCGTCGGGGTCGCCGCCGTGGCGGGCGATGCGCAGTCCGTCGGCGGAGAGCACCACGATCATCTCGATGCCCGGTACGCCGTCGGCGAGCTCCTTGAGCATCCAGTCGAAGTTCGCTCGCTGCTGGATCACTTGGGGTCCCCCTCGTCGTCGGCCTCGGTGCGGTCGGCCGAATCGTTGATCAGGTGCAGGTACGCGGTCGGGTTCCGCGTGAAGTCGGTCGGATGGCCCGGGTTGTCCTTCTTGAGGCCCTCCCAGAAGGCCTCGACCCACAGTCCGGGTTCACGGTCGTCCTTCTTCTTCTCCGGCTCGGGTTCGGGTTTGTGCTGCGACCAGATGGTGGGCTTGCCCTCGCGTTCGGCCTGCTCGATGGCGGCCTGTTCGGCGAGGCGCCGGCTGAGCGGGACCTTCATCCTGCTGCGGCGCTGCGGCAGGCCGCCGGCGGTCCACTCGGTGACCTCGGGGACGTCGTCCTCCATGGAGATCCCGGCGGGGATGCGCGGGCTGGTGGGGCGCCGCTTCTTGGGCGCGCGCTTGGGGCCCTCGAGCGCGCCGAGCTCGGCCTTGGGCACGGCGGTGGCGCCGATGCCGTGGGCGAGGCCGGGGGCGGGCTCGGTGGTCATCATGCTGCGGGGCACGATGAGGATGGCGCGGACGCCGCCGTATGCCGAGGATCGCAGCGAGACCTGCATGTTGTACGTCGAGCAGAGCCGGCCGACGACGGCCAGGCCCAGGCGCGGGGTGGTGCCGAGGGTCTGCAGGTCGACGCCCGCCTTGGCCGCCTCCAGCATGTTCTCGATACGGGCGCGGGACTCCTCGTTGAGGCTGACTCCGGCGTCCTCGATCTCGATGGCGACGCCGGTCTGCACCTCGGTGGCGGTGACGTGCACCTTGGTCTGCGGCGGTGAGTAGCGCGTGGCGTTGTCGAGGAGCTCGGCCGCGGCGTGGATGACCGGTTCCACGCAGGTGCCCTTGATGTTGACGTGGGCGATGGAGGCCAGGTCGATCCGGCGGTACTCGAGGATCCGGGACATGGCGCCGCGCAGCACGCTGTAGAGGGCCACGGGGTTGGGCCACTGACGGCCGGGACGGCCGCCGCCGAGGACGGAGATGGAGTCGGCGAGACGTCCGATCAGCGCGGTGCCGTGGTCGATGCGCAGCAGGTCGTCGAAGACCTCGGGGTTGCGGCCGTGGTCCTCCTCCATCTCGCGCAGTTCGTTGGCCTGCTGGTGGACGATGGCCTGGACGCGGCGGGCGATGTTCACGAACGCCTGCTGTGCGGCGTCGCGCGCCGTCTCCTCCTCGTCCACGACCTTCAGCAGGGTCTTGAGCAGGTCGCGCAGGGCGTCGGGGAGGTGACGCAGGTCCGGGTCCGCGTCGAGGACCTTCTGCACCACCTCCCTCGGGGGTTCTCCGGCGCGCAGCCGGTACAGCGCGGTCGGCACGATCTCCGTGCGGAAGTGGTGGAGATCGGCTTCGTGGGCGGCCAGCCGCCGTTCCAGATACGTGGCGTGACGGGCGTGTTCCGCCCGCACCTCACCGAGCTTGCGACCGCGGCGCACCGCTTCGGCCGCCGTCGCGATCACCAGCAGGGTGGCGACGGCGCCGCACAGGCCGACCGCGGTCCGGGCCGGTGCCGCGACCACGGCGACGGCGGCTCCGGTCGCCGCGGCCATCAGTATGACCGGCAGCAACAGCACGCGCGCGTAGGACAGTTCGCGGCCACCGGGAGGCGGTTGAACACTCACCATGGATGCCTTCTGTGACGAATCTGCGGGGTGTCGGGGGAGCTTTCCTGGGGAAGATTCATGGAGCAGTCGGGTCTTCGTTATTTTTGGGAACAGGCGCACGAATTCACCTCAACCCGGTGCGCCGCGGGCGAGCCTAGTCCGACCGGATCATCGCTGTGTCATATTCGGCGAGCGCCTGAAATCACCCCGGAAGGAGGAGTACGCTCAGCTCCATTTGCACACACGGGAAACAATCGCACACGGAGCGTGACAAAGCACAGGCGTGCGAAGACAACTCACCGTAAGGAGTGAAGAGCCGCTCGAGCGGTGACGGACGTCCGCTCAGATACCGGCGACTCGGACGTGGGTGACGCCGGTGATACGCAGGGCCGCGTCCGCGGTGGCGCGGGCGAACTCCGAGGCGGTCCGGTCCGGTTCGGAGCGGTGCACCAGGATGACACCCTCGATCAGCCCGAAGACCAGATCGGTCCGCAGCTCCAGCTCGTTCTCGGCGAGCACCGCACCGGCGGCCGTCGCGGCGATCAACTGCCGGTAGGCGTCCTTGAGCTCGGCCCGCACGGCATGGAAGCCCGCGAACCGTTCGGCGCGCACCTCGGGCAGCAGGTAGAGCCCGCCGAGGTTGTACGGGCCGCCGCACAGCAGTTCCACGTCGGTGCGGCACAGCTCCCACAGCCGGTCCCCGGCCGGGCGCGCGTCGTCGGCGAGCAGTTCGCGGGCGCGCGCCAGGGAGGGTGCCACGGTGGACTCCAGGAGCTCGGCGAGCAGTTCCTCCTTGCCCGAGACGTAGTGGTACATGGACGCCTGCCGCATCCCCGCACGCTCGGCCACGGCACGGGTGGTGGTGGCCGCGTATCCGCGGGTGGTGAACAACTCCGCCGCGGCGAGGAGCAGTTCCGCCCGCGGCTGCAGTCCGCTCTCCGGCCGCTGCGTGGCCCGCGGCCGGCCGACCCGGCGCCCCCTGCTCGTCCCCATGCGTTCGATCCTCGCACACGGCGACGCCGGGCGATCTCCGTGAGGGCTCGGTAACCCGGTGGCAACGAGGCGGCAATTCCCCCGACCCGCCCCGCCCCTAATTTCTGTCGCGCGACAGAAATGCCGACAGACATGGCAGTCACACCGCCAGCCGGAGCCGGAGGTCACCGATGCCGACCGCGACCACTCACGGAGCCCGGGCCCATGCACGGGCCCAGGCAGGAACACGCGCCGAGGCCATGCCCGTGGTGCCGGCCCGCGAGTGGCCCGCGCCGCCCTGCGAGGCGGGCCACCTGGTCTGGGCGGAGACCGTCGCGGGCGGCAACTACACCCACCGCGTCCTCGCCCGGGGCACCGAACTGCGGCTGACCGACCCGCACGGCGACGCGTGCGCCCACCTGCTGCTGTACGCGGCCGACCGCCCCTGGGAGCGGCTGAACGTCGCCGACACCGTCAAGGTGCAGTGGAACGCCTACCTCGGTGCGGGACAACTGCTGCTGTCCGACCAGGGCCGGGTCCTCGCCTCCGTCGTCGCCGACACCTCGGAACGGCACGACGCGCTGTGCGGCACCTCCACCCTCGTACGCAACACCGCCCGGTACGGCGACGGCACCCCGCAGTCCCCCTCCCCAGCCGGCCGTGAGCTGTTCAAGCTGGCCGCCGCCAAGAACGGCCTCGGACCGCGCGACCTGCCCCCGTCGCTCTCCTTCTTCCAGGGCGTCCAGGTCCGCGACGACGGTGCGCTGGACTTCACCGGCTCGGCCGGCCCCGGCGGCAGCGTCACCCTGCGCGCCGAGCAGGACGTGACCGTGCTCATCGCCAACGTCCCGCACCCGGCCGACCCCCGCCCCGACTACGTCAGCACCCCACTGGAGGTCCTCGCCTGGCGGGCCGCGCCCACCGCGCCGGGCGACCCGCTGTGGGAGGCCACCCCCGAAGGCCGCCGCGCCTTCCTCAACACCGCCGAATTCCTCACCGCGAGGGGGCTCGTATGAAGACCGTCGTCCCGGCCCGCGCCGCGTGGTCGTCCCTCGTCCGCACCGGCGAGACGCTCACCATCACCGACCTGCACGGCAACCAGGCCGTCGACTTCCTGGTGTACGACGCCCATGACACGGCGGTCCGCTACAGCGCCCCCGACACCATCCACGCCCAGGGCGGCATCTTCCTCACCACGGGCAGTGTGCTGATGTCCAACGAGCACACCCCGCTGATGACCGTGACCGCCGACGACGTGGGCCGCCACGACACCGTCGGCGGGGCCTGCTCCAAGGAGTCCAACACCCTGCGCTACGGCCACCACACCTGGTCCCAGCACGCGTGCGTGGACAACTTCCTCGCCGAGGGCGCCAAGTACGGCCTCGGCAAACGCGACCTCGTCTCCAACATCAACTGGTACATGAACGTGCCCGTGGAGAAGGACGGCACCCTGGGCATCGTCGACGGCATCTCGGCACCCGGGCTCTCACTGACCCTGCGCGCCGAACGGGACGTCCTCGTCCTCGTCTCCAACTGCCCGCAGATCAACAACCCCTGCAACGGCTTCGAGCCGACGGCGGTGGAGATGACGATCGGGGCCGCGGCCGAGGGGTACGGCGCATGAGCTTCGACACCCTGCTGGTCGCCAACCGCGGCGAGATAGCCGTCCGGATCATCCGCACGGCCAGGGAACTGGGACTGCGGACCGTGGCCGTGTACTCCGACCCGGACCGGTCGGCTCCGCATGTCCGGCTGGCCGACGAAACGGTACGGCTCGGGCCCGCGCCCGCCAAGGAGTCCTACCTCGACGCCGACCTGGTCCTGAAGGCGGCCAAGGACACCGGCGCGGGCGCGATCCACCCCGGTTACGGCTTCCTGTCCGAGGACGCGGCCTTCGCCCGGCGGTGCGAGGACGCCGGGATCGTCTTCGTCGGCCCCACACCGGAGCAGCTGGAGCTGTTCGGCGCCAAGCACACCGCGCGCGCGGCGGCCGCGGCGGCCGGGGTTCCGCTCGCGCCGGGCACCGGACTGCTGACCTCGGTGACCGAGGCCCTCGAGGCGGCCGGGCGGATCGGCTACCCGGTGATGCTCAAGGCGACCGGCGGAGGCGGCGGCATCGGCATGTCGGCCTGCCGCTCCGCCGACGAGCTGACCGAGGCCTGGGAGCGGGTGCAGCGCGTCGCGGCCGCCTCCTTCTCCTCCGCCGGGGTCTTCCTGGAACGACTGGTCGAGCACGCCCGCCACGTCGAGGTGCAGGTCTTCGGCGACGGCGCGGGCCGGGTGGTCACCTTCGGCGACCGTGACTGCTCCCTGCAGCGCCGCAACCAGAAGGTGGTCGAGGAGGCCCCGGCGCCCGGCCTGCCCGACCACGTCCGCGCCCGGCTCGCGGACTCCGCCCGCCGGTTGTGCGCCTCCGTCGGCTACCGCTCCGCCGGCACCGTCGAGTTCGTGTACGACGCCGCCCGCGAGGAGGCCTTCTTCCTGGAGGTCAACACGCGCCTGCAGGTGGAGCACCCGGTCACCGAGGAGGTCTACGGCGTCGACCTGGTCGCCTGGATGCTGCGCCTGGCACGCGACGAGCCGGACGTCGTCCGCGACCCCGGCCCGCCCCGGGGACACGCCGTCGAGGCCCGCCTGTACGCCGAGGACCCCTCCCGGGACCACCGGCCCAGTGCCGGACTGCTGACGCGGGTGGAGTTCCCGGGCGGGGTGCGCGTCGACGGCTGGGTGGAGACGGGCACCGAGGTGACAACGTCGTACGACCCGATGCTCGCCAAGGTCGTCGCCCACGGCCCCGACCGGGCACACGCCCTGCGGCGGCTGGAGGAGGCGCTGTCCCGCACCCGTGTCGACGGCATCGAGACGAACCTGGGCCTGCTCCGGGAGGCGCTCGCGCACCCCGGCTTCCGTACGGCGGACCACTCGACGGCGACCCTGGCGGACGTGACCGACCCGACGCCCCGGATCGAGGTGGTCGCCGGGGGAACGCTCACCACCGTGCAGGACTGGCCGGGCCGCACCGGATACTGGCAGGTCGGGGTGCCGCCGTCCGGTCCGATGGACGACCTGTCCTTCCGCCTCGGCAACCGGGCGCTCGGCAACCCGGAAGGCGCTCCCGGCCTGGAATGCACCCTGCAGGGCCCGTCACTGCGGTTCAGCCGTGCCACGACCGTGTGCGTGACCGGCGCACCGGCGACGGCCACCGTCGACGGCAGGCCCGTCCCCCAGTGGGAGCCGGTCACGGTCCCCGCGGGCGCCCTCCTCGAGGTCGGCGCTCCGGACGCCCGCGGCCTGCGGACGTACGTGCTGTTCGCGGGCGGCGGCCTGGACGTGCCGGCGTTCCTGGGCAGCGCGAGCACCTTCACCCTGGGCCGGTTCGGCGGGCACGGCGGCCGGGCGCTGCGCACCGGTGACGTGCTGCACGGCGGCACGGTCACCGAGGGCGCACCGGTGACCGACCGCCCCGGGTTCACCACCGAGTGGCACATCGGCGCCGTGGAAGGCCCGCACGCGGCACCGGAGTTCTTCACCGAGGACGACATCCACGACTTCTACGCCGCCGACTGGAAGGTCCACTTCAACTCGGCCCGCACCGGCGTCCGCCTGGTCGGCCCCAAGCCGCGCTGGGCGCGCTCGGACGGCGGCGAGGCAGGCCTGCACCCGTCCAACATCCACGACACCCCGTACTCCGTGGGCGCCGTCGACTACACCGGGGACATGCCGGTGCTGCTCGGCCCGGACGGCCCCTCGCTCGGCGGGTTCGTGTGCCCTGCGACGGTACTGAGCTCCGAGCGGTGGAAGCTGGGCCAGCTGCGCCCGGGCGACACCGTCCGCTTCCGCCCCGTGGACGTGGACGGCGCACCGCGCCCCGGGATCGTCGACGGCGGCGTCCTCGCGCGGGACGGTGACGTGACGTTCCGCCGCAGCGGGGACGACAACCTGCTGGTCGAGTTCGGCCCGATGCAGCTGGACCTGGCCCTGCGGATGCGGGTCCACGCACTGATGGAAGCGGTGGCCGAGGCGGGCCTCGCCGGTGTCACCGACCTCACCCCCGGCATCCGCTCCCTCCAGATCCGGACGGACCCGGCGCGGCTGCCCCTGAGTGATCTCCTCGCGGCCGTACGGCGGATGGCGTCCGCCCTCCCTCCCACGGACGAGCTGGCCGTCCCCTCCCGCACCGTCCACCTCCCCCTGTCCTGGGACGACCCGGCGACCCGCGAGGCGATCGCGCGCTACATGGCCGGGGTCCGCGACGACGCGCCCTGGTGCCCGTGGAACATCGAGTTCATCCGCCGCGTCAACGGCCTGGACACGGTCGCGGACGTCTACGACACCGTGTTCGCCGCGGAGTACCTGGTCCTGGGCCTGGGCGACGTCTACCTGGGTGCCCCGGTGGCCACTCCGCTCGACCCCCGCCACCGTCTGGTGACGACGAAGTACAACCCGGCGCGCACCTGGACGGCGGAGAACTCGGTCGGCATCGGCGGAGCCTATCTCTGCGTCTACGGCATGGAGGGCCCGGGCGGCTACCAGTTCGTCGGCCGGACCACCCAGGTGTGGTCCCCGTGGCAGCAGCGCGGCGCGTTCGAGCCGGGCTCACCCTGGCTGCTGCGCTTCTTCGACCGGATCCGCTGGTACCCGGTCGACGCGGACGAACTCCTCGACCTGCGCGCCGACATCGCCTCCGGCCGCTTCGTGCCGCGCATCGAGGAGGGCACCTTCTCGCTCGCGGACCACCAGGCCTTCCTGACCGAACACGCGGACTCCATAGCGGAGTTCAGACGGCGCCAGCAGCGCGCGTTCGCGGCGGAACGGGACGCGTGGGAGGCGGCGGGCGAGTTCGCACGGGCCGAGGCCGCGGCGGCACCGCCCGCTCCACCGGCCACGGTGAGCGTCCCGCCGGGCGGACGCCTGGTGGAGGCCGAGTTCGCCGCGTCCGTGTGGCAGGTGCACGTGTCCCCGGGCGACGAGGTGACGGCGGGACAGCCGCTGCTCGCGCTGGAGGCGATGAAGATGGAGTCCAGGGTGCACGCGCCGATCACCGGCGTGGTCGCCGAGGTCCTGGCCGGGCCCGGCGACCAGGTGGAGGCGGGAACGGCACTGGTCGTCCTGGCCCCGGCCGCGAACTGAGAGGAACCGGGAATGTCCACCACTGTCTCCCGCGTCCGCGCGGCCTACGACCGCGTCGACGCCGTCGACCGCCCCGAGATCTGGATCGGGCTGCGCCCGCGGACCGAGGTGGAGGCCGAGGCCCGCGCCGTCGACGAGCGCGTCGCCTCCGGGGCCCGGCTTCCCCTCGCCGGCCGCCTGTTCGCCGTCAAGGGCAACATCGACGTGGCCGGCCTGCCCACGACGGCGGCCTGCCCGGCGTACGCGTACCAGCCGGCCGTCGACGCGCCCGTCGTCGCCCGGCTGCGTGCCGCGGGCGCCGTGGTCCTCGGCACCACCAACCTCGACCAGTTCGCCACCGGCCTGGTCGGCACCCGCTCACCCCATGGAGCGGTACGGGGCGCCGTCGACCCGGCCAGGATCAGCGGCGGTTCCAGCTCCGGCTCGGCCGTCGCGGTGGCCCTGGGCCTCGTGGACTTCGCGCTCGGCACGGACACGGCGGGCTCGGGCCGGGTCCCCGCGGCGTTCAACGGCATCGTCGGCCTGAAACCCACCCGGGGTCTGGTCCCGACGGCGGGCGTGGTCCCGGCCTGCGCATCGATCGACTGCGTGACGGTGTTCGCCCGCACCCTGCCGGAGGCCGAAGAGGCCCTCGCGTTCATGGCGTGCCCGCCCGGCCGCGAGCTGCCTTCGCTCCCCCGGCGAAACCCCGGGCCGTGGCGCATCGCGGTAGCACCGCTCGATCAGCTCGGTGAACTGGACGAGGGCTGGGCCGAGGCGTACGAGGCGGCGGTCGCACGGCTCGTGGCCTCCGGGGCGTCGGTGCGCACGCTCGACCTCGCGCCGTTCACCGAGGCCGCCGCCATGCTGTATGACGGCGCGTTCGTCGCCGAGCGGTACACGGCCGTCGGGAGCTTTGTCGACAAGTTGATCCGCGAGGGCGGTGAAGGTCTCGATCCCACGGTGGCCGGCATCATCACCCGAGCCCGCGACATCCCGGCCCACCGGCTCTTCGCCGACCAGGACCGGCTGGCCGCCCTGCGCAGCCGTGCCCTCGCCGAACTGGCCGACGCCGACGCCCTGCTGCTGCCCACCACCCCCGGCCACCCGACCCTCGCCGAGGTGGCCGCCGACCCGCTCGGCGCCAATGCCCGCCTGGGCCGGTTCACCAACTCCACGAACCTCTTCGACCTGGCCGCGGTCGCCGTCCCGGCGGGCGAGGTGAACGGTCTGCCCTTCGGCGTGATGCTGATCGGCCCGGCGTTCACCGACGAACGGCTGGCCCGCATCGCCCGTACCCTGCCACCCGAGACGAGCCTCGCCGTGGTCGGTGCCCACCTGACCGGCCAGCCCCTCAACCACCAGCTCCTCGCCCTCGGCGCCCGCTTGGACCGTACGACCACCACGGCCCCGGTCTACCGCCTGCACGCCCTGCGAACCGCCCCGCCCAAACCGGGCCTGGTCCACGTGGGCGAGGGAGGCGCGGCCATCGAGACAGAGGTCTGGCGGCTTCCGGCGGAGGGCCTGGGCCGCCTGCTGACCGCACTCCCCCGTCCCATGACCCTGGGCTCGGTGGAACTGGCGGACGGCAGCAGCGTCCCCGGCTTCCTGTGCGAACCGAGCGCACTGAAGGACGCCGAGGACATCACGGGGTACGGAGGCTGGCGGTCATACCTCAACCGGCCCGGGAACAGCCGGCCTGAAGGGGCGCGGGGAACTGCGCGACCAGCCACGAAGCACCCGCACCCGCCAGACAGCGATCACCCCACCGACGAGTAGGCCACCACACCCCGCAGCACCAGATCAACCGCCTTCCGCGCAGCCTTCCCCACGGTCGAGCCCTCCGCAGGAGAAGCCGCCGCTATCTGCCCGAGCACGTCGATCACCTGCTTGCACCACCGCACGAAGTCACCGGCCGGCATCTCCGCCTCGCGCAGCACCTCGTCGAGGCCCTTGCCGGAGGCCCACATGTACACGGCCCAGGCGAAGCCCAGATCGGGCTCGCGCTGACCGACGCCCTCGCTCTGGGTGATCCGGAACTCCTCCTCCAGGCCGTCCAGCCGACCCCAGATCCGGACCATCTCACCCAGCGCGGCCTTGGCCTTGCCCGACGGCAGCTTGGGCGCCATCGCGTCGTCACCGACCCGGGACTCGTACACCAACGCCGAGACGCAGGCGGCCAGTTCGGCCGGAGCGAGCCCCTCCCAGACGCCGGCGCGCACGCACTCGCTGGCCAGCAGGTCGAGTTCGCCGTAGAGCCGGGCGAGCCGCTTGCCGTGCTCGGTGACCTCGTCGCCGCGCAGGTAGTCCAGCTCGGTCAACAGGGCCACGATCCGGTCGAAGGTCCGCGCGATGGTGTTCGTACGGCCCTCGATCCGGCGTTCCAGCTGCGAGGTGTCCTTCAGCAGCCGGTGGTAGCGCTCGGCCCAGCGGGCGTGGTCCTCACGGTCGTTGCAGCCGTGGCAGGGATGGGCGCGGATCACGGTGCGCAGCCGGGCGATCTCGCGGTCGTCGGCGGCCTGCGAGCGCTTCTTGCGGGCCCGCTCCGGCGGGATGTGCCCGGCCTTGGTGCGCAGCGCGGAGGCGAGGTCCCGGCGGGACTGCGGTGAGCGCGGGTTGAAGGACTTCGGGATCCGCATCCGCTCCAACGGTTCGACCGGCACCGGGAAGTCCATCGAGGCCAGCCGCTTGACCTGCCGCTCGGCGGTCAGCACCAGCGGGCGCGGGCCGTCGTGGTGGTCGAAGCCGCGGTGGCCGTTGGAACGGCCGGCGGGCAGGCCCGGGTCGAGCACCAGCGCCAGGCCCGCGTACTTGCCCGTCGGCACGTGGATCACGTCACCCGGCTTGAGCTTCTCCAGCGCGACGGACGCCTCGGCGCGCCGCTCGGCGGCGCCCTGCCGGGCCAGTTCGTTCTCGCGGTCCTTGAGTTCGCGGCGCAGCCGCGCGTACTCGTCGAAGTCGCCGAGGTGACAGGTCATGGAGGCCTTGTAGCCCTCCAGCCCCTCCTCGTTGCGCTGGACCTGCCGGGAGATGCCGACGACCGACCTGTCGGCCTGGAACTGTGCGAAGGAGGTCTCCAGCAGTTCACGCGAACGGTGCCGGCCGAACTGCTCGACGAGGTTGACCGCCATGTTGTACGACGGCTTGAAGCTGGAGCGCAGCGGGTACGTGCGCGTGCCCGCGAGGCCCGCGAGGTGCTCGGGGCTCATGCCCCGCTGCCACAGCACCACCGCGTGGCCCTCGACGTCGATGCCGCGGCGGCCGGCCCGGCCGGTGAGCTGGGTGTACTCGCCGGGGGTGATGTCGGCGTGCTGCTCGCCGTTCCACTTGACGAGTTTCTCCAGCACCACCGAGCGGGCGGGCATGTTGATGCCGAGGGCGAGGGTCTCGGTGGCGAAGACGGCCTTGACCAGGCCGCGGACGAACAGTTCCTCCACGACCTCCTTGAACGTCGGCAGCATGCCGGCGTGGTGGGCGGCGATGCCGCGCTCCAGGCCCTCGAGCCACTCGTAGTAGCCGAGGACGTGCAGGTCCTCCGTGGGGATCGACGCCGTGCGCTCCTCGACGAGGGCGCGCACCTTTTCCCGCGCCTCGTCGTCGTTGAGGCGCAGCCCCGCGTACAGGCACTGCTGGACGGCGGCCTCGCAGGCGGCTCGGCTGAAGATGAAGGTGATCGCGGGCAGCAGGCCCTCGGCGTCGAGTCGCTCGATGACCTCGGGACGGCTGGGCGTCCACACCCGCGAGCGCTGCCTGCGCTCCCGCTCCCGGTCGGCCTCACGCATGGCGCGGCCGCGCCTGCGGTCCTGGTACGACGGGCGGCTGGCCTCCATCCGGGCCAGCCGCGTCAGGTCGGGGTTGACGGCTTTCTTGTGGCCCTCCCCCTCCTCGAACAGGTCGTACATCCGCCGCCCGGCGAGCACGTGCTGGAACAGCGGCACGGGCCGGTGCTCGGAGACGATCACCTCGGTGTCACCGCGGACCGTGTCCAGCCAGTCGCCGAACTCCTCGGCGTTCGACACGGTCGCCGACAGCGACACCAGGGTCACCGACTCGGGCAGGTGGATGATCACCTCCTCCCACACGGCGCCCCGGAACCGGTCCGAGAGGTAGTGCACCTCGTCCATGACCACGTATCCGAGGCCGAGCAGGGTCTGCGAGCCCGCGTACAGCATGTTGCGCAGCACCTCGGTGGTCATCACGACCACCGGGGCGTCGGAGTTCACGCTGTTGTCGCCGGTCAGCAGGCCGACCTGCTGCGTGCCGTAGCGGCGGCACAGGTCGGAGTACTTCTGGTTCGACAGCGCCTTGATCGGCGTCGTGTAGAAGCACTTCTTGCCCTGCTTCAGGGCGAGGTGGACGGCGAACTCGCCCACGATCGTCTTGCCGGAGCCGGTGGGGGCGGCCACCAGCACGCCCTTCCCCGCTTCGAGCGCCTGACAGGCCTCGATCTGGAAGGGGTCGAGGCCGAATTCGTACAGCTCGCGGAAGGAGGCGAGCGCGGTGGCCTGCTCGGCTGCCCGCCTTCGGGCTGCCGCATACCGCTCGGCCGGTGAGAGGTCCTCTGTCATCGTGCTTTCGAGGTTACCGGGCCCCACTGACAACAGGACGATCATTATCCGGAACGTGTGACAACGGAAACGACAGGTGCCCGCGTCCCCGGGGACGCGGGCACCTGTCACCGTGCGGTGGAGGCGATCGGTCAGGTCACGTCGTCGTACCCGTTGATCCGGTCCGCCGTCGTCTGCTCGGGCACCCGGCCGGCGGAGACGGGCTCGATCTCGCCGATGTCCTCGGGTGTCAGGTCCAGCTCGGAGGCCTCGTCGTCGGCGGGACCCTGCGCCTCGCGGCGCGCCCGGCGCCGGTCGTTGAGCAGCGAGATGGCCACGGCGAGGAAGTAGAGCGCCCAGATCGGCGCGGCCAGCGCCAGCATCGTCATCGGGTCGGGGCTGGGGGTGGCCACGGCCGCGAAGATGGTGATGCCGATGACCATGCCGCGCCACCAGCCCAGCATGCGCCGCCCCGACAGCATGCCGGTGAGGTTGAGCATGACCAGCAGCAACGGCATCTCGAAGGCCAGGCCGAAGACCACGATCATGCGGGTGACCAGGTCCAGCAGATCGTCCAGCGGCAACAGGTTCTCGGCACCGGCCGGCGTGAGGTCGATCATCACCTTCGCCGTGGTGGGCAGCACGTGGAACGCGAGGTAGCCACCACCGACGAACAGCGGGAAGCCGAAGCCGACGAAGGCGTAGGCGTACTTCTTCTCGTTGCGGTGCAGTCCCGGCGCGACGAACGCCCACAGCTGGTACAGCCAGATCGGCGACGCGAGCACGACACCGGTCATCAGGGCGACCTTCAGGGCCAGGGTGAACGGCGCCAGCAGGCCGCTGACGGTGAGGTGCGCGCAGTGGACGTTCTTGGCCTTGGCCAGCTCCCCGAAGGTCTGGTGGCAGCCGATCTCGTCGAGCATCGGCTTGGTGATGACATCGATGATGTCCCTGTAGAAGAAGGCCGCGACGATCGTGACGACGAGGATCGCCAGGACACCCTTCGCAAGCCGGTTGCGCAGCTCACGCAAGTGATCCGCGAGCGGCATCCGGCCCTCGGGATCCCTCTCCTTTTTGCGGGCAGACTTGGGCAACCCACATCCCTATCTCGTGCAGTGGACCGGATGTCCCCGGTCCTCACGTCAGCGCTGGGTCGTGTCCGTCGGCTCGTTGACCGGGCGGGAGCTGGTCACGTCGCCGGGCGCGGCCTGGATCGTACGCTGAGCGGGGGCCGGCTCCTCGGCGGACTCGGCGGTGCCGGACTGCTTGCCGTCCTCCTTCATCGCCTTGGCCTCGCTCTTCAGGATGCGGGCGGACTTGCCGAGCGAGCGGGCCATGTCCGGCAGCTTCTTGGAACCGAACACCAGGAGGATGACCACAACGAGGATCAGCAGGTGCCACGGCTCAAGTCCGTTGCGGAACATAAATCTTCACCTTCTCACCGAGGCGGGGCGACGGGCCTGTCCGACCAGTCGGACACTTGTCCGAACATCGTGCTGGCAGCGATCGTAACGCTCAGGGGTTAACGTGACGCAATCCCCGTGCGTACTCCCGGTCAGCGGTACGCGCCTCGTTATTCGCACCGCGACCAGCAGAGTACCTGCCGCACCGGCCCACGTGACAGGGCGAAGTGGCCCAAAGCGCTGACGGTGCGGGACTCACAGGACCACCACGGCGCACCTCACAGGGAGTCCGCGGCGCGGGCGGCGCTCACCGAAGCCCGCTCCAGATCCTCGGCCGCCCTGTTGATACGGCTCGCGGAGTCCGCGACCTGCCTGCCCAGACGCCGCGCCTCGAGGAACACCCGCACCGCCAGCACACCGAGGACGGCGAGTCCCAGGAACCCCACAGCTACCGCGAACATCGGCCAGAACATGACGCCGAGCCTAGACGGTGGAGTGCAGCCGCAGAGTCCTGACCCCACCCCCGGTCAGCAGTTCGACGATGCGCTCCCCGGCCGGCTTGCGGACGGCGACCCCGCACTCGGGGCAGGTGAAGGAGTAGAACGTCGTACGGCTCGTGGCGCCGATCGCCAGCCGCAGGGCACTCGCGGCGAGCTCGAAACGGCCACGGCAGTCCGGACAGCCCGCCCGGAACACCACGGGGGCCACTCTCCTCATCCCGGCGAACGCCGCCGCGACCGTCATGTCCCTCACCCCGGACCCCGCAAACTCGCTCACAGCCGTTGCTCCCGCCTGTCGTACTGCCCGCCGTACCGTCCGTCTGGAACACCGTGCACAGCATCACCGTCCGCCGGCGCGTCGTACGCCGCGAGCGCCTCGGTCGCCGCCCGGCGCGCGCTGGCGGCCAGCTCGGGCGGCGAGACGATCCGACCGTCGCCGCCCAGCCGCAACGCCAGACGCCTGAGCGAAGCCGGATCGGGGGTGCGCAACGTAATACGCAGTCCACCGTCGGGAAGCTCATCCGCGCTGTCATGCGGGTAGTACTCGGCCACCCAGCGGCCGCCGGGGCCGACCTCGACGACGACCTCCGGGTCCTCCACAGCCGGCTGCACCAGAGCCTCGGACAGGTCCCGCAGCTCGATCTCCGGCGGCGCGGACGGCTCGTCGAGGATCCTGATCTCGGCGACCCGGTCCAGCCGGAACGTACGACGCGCCTCGGAGCGGCGGCACCAGGCCTCGACATACGTGTGCCCGACGCTGACCAGCCGGATCGGGTCGATCTCACGCTCCGTGACCTCGTCCCGGGCGGGCGAGTAGTAGCGGATCCACAGCCGGCGACGCTCGGAGATCGCACGGTCCACGTCGGCGAAGACACCGCCCTCGGACTCGAAGGTCACCGACAGCCGGGAACTGGCCCCGGCCGCCTCCCCGGCCGCGGTCTCCACCTTGGCCGTCGCCCGCAACAGCGCCTGCCGGTCCCCCTCCCGCAGACCCGGCAGGGTCGCGACGGCCCGGGCGGCCACCAGCAGCGCGGTCGCCTCGTCCGCGGCGAGCCTCAGCGGCTCGGCGGCCTCCGCACCGAGCGCTGCCGGGTTGTGCCACCAGATGCGCTCACCGTCGGTGTCGATGTCGAGCAGGTCACCACCACGGAAACTGGTGCCGCACATCGGCAGCACGTCCAGATCCGAGACCAGCTCGTCCTCCGTGATCCCGAACGCGCGCGCCACGTCCGCCACCCGGGCACCAGGACGCTCCCGCAGATACGTCACCAGGGAGAGCATCCGCCGGGTCTGATCGATGGCGTTCACGGACCTCACCGGTCTGCCTGCCACTGTCCTGCTCCCTCCCCCTCAGCCCTTGGCCACGGCACGCAGGCGGTCCACCACATCGGCCCGCAGCTCCGCGGGCTCCACCACCACCACGTCCGGACCGAACTCCACCAGCCACGCATCCAGACCGTGCCCGTACGGGATCTCCAACTCGTCCCAGTCGTCACCGAGTTCCCGAACCGACGTGGCCTTCGCCCGAAGGGGGTAACCGGCACCCGAACGCAGCCGGATCACCGCCGTACGGTCGGCGATCTCACCCGCCCAGCTCGCCACGGTCTCGCGGACCGTCACCACATCGGGCACCGGAACGCTGAAACCGCTGCCGCGGGCACGCACCTTGCCCGTGATCCGCGACAACCGGAACACCCGCTCGGCACCCCGGTCACGGTCCCAGCCCGCCAGGTACCAGTGACCGCGCCAGCACTCCAGCGCCCACGGCTCCACATGCCGGGGCTCCGGACGGGCCGCGGAGGCCTTGCGATAGTCGAAGACGACCGGGCGGCGGTCACGGCACGCCAGCATCAACGGCTCGAAAGCCGCCTCGTGCACCGGAATACGGGGCTCCAGCGCGCCGTGCGCCTCGTACGGATCGACGTCCTCGGGCAGGCCGGCCGCACGCAGCTTCTGCAGGGCACCACTCGCCGCGCCGGCCAGCCGGGCCTGCTGCCACACCTTGGCGGCCAGCCCCAGAGCCGCGGCCTCCTCGGCATCCAGAGTGATCGGCGGAAGACGATTGCTGTCACGGCGGGCCAGATAGCCGACCTCACCGTCCAGGTTCTCCACGGTCTCGATGACCAGGCCCAGCTCGCGCAGATCGTCCTTGTCGCGCTCGAACATCCGGTTGAAGGAGTCCTCCCCGCCCGCCGCACCCCTGCCCGGCCTGGAGGCCTCACCCCGGCCCGTCCTGGAGGCCTCGACGTATGCCTCGATGGAGTCGCGCAGCTCACGCTTGCTGAGCGGCCGCCGCGTCCCCAGCAGACACAGCGCCAGGTTCATCAGCCGCTCCGCCTTGGCAATGGCCATCGACGCCCTTCGCCTTCCCTATGGTGCTTCCGACCGATGACCGTACCGCTCCGGAGTGTCACGGCAAAAGCCGGGGCAAAAGCCCGGGTAAAAGCCGAAGGCCCATGCGCACAGCACGGGCCCTCGTCCGACCAGGAACGGTCAGCGCTTGGCAACGCCCACCAGATCGCAGACGAAGATCAGCGTCTCGCCCGGCGCGATCCGCCCGCCGGCGCCCCGGTCGCCGTACGCGAGGTGCGCGGGGATGACCAGCTGACGGCGGCCGCCGACCTTCATGCCCTGCACACCCTTGTCCCAGCCCTGGATGACCTGGCCGACACCGAGCTGGAAGTCCAACGGGGTGCCCCGGTTCCAGGAGGCGTCGAACTCCTCACCGGTGGAGAACGCCACGCCCACATAGTGGACCTTCACGAAATCGCCGGCCGCGGCGACCTCGCCGTCCCCCTCCCAGAGGTCCTTGATCTCGAGGTCGGCCGGGGGCTCGCCACCCGGGAAGTCGATCTCGGGCTTCTCGATGCTCACGTCTAAAGCTCCTGCTCGTGTACGACTCGGAACGCGGACAGTCTTTCATCTCCCGACCACTCCCGCCCGCGGCGGGCGGCCCGCACCGACCGCCTACATCGCCGCCAGGATGTCCACGGAGAACACCAGCGTCGAGCCCTTCTTCACCGGGCCGCCGCTGGGCGGATTGTCGCCGTACGCCAGGTCCGGCGGCACCACGACCAGCACCCGGCTGCCCACCTTCTTACCGGTGACACCCTCGGCGAGACCCTTGACGACCTGCTGCATCTGCTCCAGGGAGATCTGGCTCAGCCGCCCCGAGCCGTACGTCGCCTCGAACGTCTTCCCACTGTCCCAGACCAGGCCCTCGAACTGGCACAGGATCGCCTGGTTCGCCTTGACCTCGGGCCCGTCACCCTCCAGGACGTAGGCGGACACCAGCTTCTTCGGCGGATCCGCCTTCGGAATTTTGATCGAGGGAGCCTTGCCGTCGGTGTTGGTGCCCACCTTCGGCACGGCGGCGTCGCTCTGCGCGACCACCTTGCCCTTGCTGGAACTCCTGGAGTTGAACGAGTCGATCAGATCGACGACGAACACCAGCGTGTCGGTCCCCTTGATGCCCGCCTGCGGGTTGCCCGACTTGCCGTACCCCAAGTCCGGCGGAACGGCCAGCTCGATCCTGCTGCCGACCTTCCTGCCCGCCAGCCCGTACCGCCAGCCGTCGATGAGGCTGCCCTGGGCGAGCTGCATGACCAGCGGCGACTTACGGTCGTAGGAGTTGTCGAACACCTTCCCCGTGGCCCAGATCTGCCCCAGGTAGTTCGCCTGGACGAAGTCGTTCTCCGCGACCGTGCGACCACTGCCCGCGATCACCGTCTTGACCGCCAGGTTCTTCGACGGATCACCCGGACCCTTGGCGACCGTCGGCTTCTCACCGAACTTCGTACCCGCCGTGATCGCGGGCAGCGGCCCGTCCACGATCTTCGGCGGCGGCACGGACGAGGCCGACGCCGACGGCGACGCACTGGCCTTGCCCGAACCGGACGAGTCGTCGTTACACCCGGCGAGCGTGACCAGTCCAGCGGGAACGGCGGCAAGAAGAAGAGAGCGTCGGCGCACGTGGGAAGCCTCGTAATCGGTCGATCTTGCGGATGACGTGCGCGCAACTCTACGACGCGAGCAGGGCGCCGTACGGAAAACGTACGGCGCCCGTGTCACGTTCCGGCATTCGAGTGCCGGCTCACATCCCGGCGATCAGCTTCTCCACCCGGTCGTCCACCGAACGGAACGGGTCCTTGCACAACACCGTGCGCTGCGCCTGGTCATTGAGCTTCAGATGCACCCAGTCCACCGTGAAGTCCCGGCGCTGCTCCTGCGCCCGCCGGATGAAGTCACCACGCAGCCGCGCCCGAGTGGTCTGCGGCGGCACCGACTTGCCCTCGAAGATCTTCAAGTCGTTGCAGATCCGGGTGGCTTGGCCCTTCTTCTCCAACAGGTAGTACAGACCACGACGACGGTGGATGTCGTGATAAGCGAGGTCTATCTGGGCGACCCGCGGATGCGACATCGTCATGTTGTGCTTGGCCCGGTACCGCTCGATGAGCTTGTACTTCATCACCCAGTCGATCTCGGTACCGATACGGTCGAGATCCTCGGCCTCGATCGCGTCCAGCGTACGGCCCCACAACTCCAGCACCTGCTCGACCGTGCCCGTACGGATACCACGGCGCTCACAGAAGTCCACGGCCTTCTCGTAGTACTCCCGCTGCACCTCCAGCGCCGAGGCCTCCCGCCCACTGGCCAGCCGCACCTTGCGCCGACCGGTGATGTCGTGGCTGACCTCACGGATCGCCCGGATCGGGTTCTCCAGGGTGAGATCCCGCATCACCGTGCCCGCCTCGATCATGCGCAGCACCAGGTCGGTCGCACCGACCTTCAGCAGCATCGTCGTCTCCGACATGTTCGAGTCGCCCACGATGACATGCAGACGGCGGTACCGCTCGGCGTCCGCGTGCGGTTCGTCACGCGTGTTGATGATGGGCCTCGAGCGGGTCGTCGCCGAGGAGACTCCCTCCCAGATGTGCTCCGCCCGCTGACTCACGCAGTACACCGCACCACGCGGCGTCTGCAGCACCTTGCCCGCCCCGCACAGCAACTGGCGCGTGACCAGGAACGGGATGAGGATGTCCGCGAGCCGGGAGAACTCCCCGTGCCGCGCGACGAGATAGTTCTCGTGGCAGCCGTAGGAGTTGCCCGCCGAGTCCGTGTTGTTCTTGAAGAGGTAGACGTCGCCCGCGATTCCTTCCTCGTGCAGGCGTCGTTCGGCGTCTACCAGGAGTCCTTCCAGAATGCGCTCGCCGGCCTTGTCGTGGGTGACCAGTTCGATCACATTGTCACATTCGGGTGTCGCGTATTCCGGATGTGAGCCCACGTCGAGATAGAGCCGGGCGCCGTTTCGCAGAAAGACATTACTGCTGCGGCCCCATGACACGACACGGCGGAAGAGGTACCGCGCCACCTCGTCAGGCGACAGACGGCGCTGTCCCCTGAACGTGCACGTGACACCGTACTCGTTCTCCAGCCCGAAAATGCGGCGGTCCATGACTGAACATTACGCCCGATCCCCCGAGCTGAAACGGGGTTCGGCAGCACGATTTGGATCATTTTCCGATGAAGCCGCAACCACCCCGCCCCCAGGGGGAGCTGCGAGGACCCCGCCGGCGCCCAACAGGACCAGCAACGACACCGCCCCCGCCGCCCCCGGCACGGCGAAACCCCACAGCGCGCCACCCGCCTCGACCACCGGACCCGCCAGGCCCGTTCCCACCGACGCACCCACCGTGAACGTCGTCACCAGCCAGGAGAACGCCTCCGTGACCGTCCCGCTCGGCGCATGCCGGTCCACGATCACGAACGCACAAGCGATGCACGGCGCCAGAAACACCCCCGACACCGCCGTCAACAGCACCATCGCCACCGCACCCGGCATCAGCACCAACGGCAGATAACACACCGCCAGAAGCCCCACCAGCACCCTCAGTCGCCGCTCCGGCACACCACTCCACTGCCGCGCCCCGTACACCGTGCCACCCACCAGCGCCCCCAGACCCAGCGCCGCCATCAGCCAGCCGTACACCGCGTCCCCGCCATGCCCGTCGGCGTACGGCACCGAGGCCACCGTGATGGAACCGAGCGCGATCCCCACGAACAGAAAGGCCCCCAGCAGCACCAGCAGACCGGGCGAACGCAGAGCCCCCAGCCAGTGCGCCTCACGAGGCGCCGAACGCCACGCGCGCGAGGGCGGCGAGACCACCACCGAAAGCGCACCCAGCACCCCCACCGCGTTCAGCACCAACAGCGCGGCCCGCTCCGACCACAGCGACACGCACAGCGTCACCAGCAGCGGGCCAACCGTGAACATCACCTCCTGCGCCACGGCATCCATCGCGTACGCCGTGTGCACCTGGTCCTCGCGCCGCAGCACGGACGGCCACAGCGCGCGCAGACCACCCTCCAGCGGCGGGGTGAACAGCCCAGCCGCCGCGACGGCGGCGCAGGCGAGCGGCAGCGGGTCGGTACCCGTGAAGGCGAACACCGCCATCGCCAGGGCGGAGGCCACGGCCGCGGGCAACTGCACGCGCGGCTGCCCGTACAGATCCACCAGTCGCCCCAGCACCGGCTGCCCCACGGCGGTGGCGACGCCGTAGACCGCCGCCAGCGCCCCGGCCAGGCTGTACGTGCCCCCCTCGGCGCGGACGAAGAGCACCAGCACGATGGCGGCGGTGGCGCTCGGCAGCCGGCCCACCAGAGTCCCGGTCAGCAGCCGGACCGCATGCCTCGCCCTGAGGATCTCCAGGTATCCCGCGGCCACCGCTGCCACTGCCACCTCCAGGTGTTACGTATAACGCCGACGTGCCATACGTACCATGTGCGCTGTGACGCGTCCAGGCGATAGACCGGCGCGCACCAGGGCGACGAAGGAGCAACCCACGGTGGCAGGCAGCAGCACGCGCCCGACGAGCAGGGACGTCGCCCAGGCCGCCGGAGTCTCACAAGCAGCCGTCTCACTCGTCCTCGGCGACAAATGGCGCGGCCGCGTCTCCGCAACCACCGCCGAACGCGTCCGAGAAGCCGCACGCACCCTCGGCTACCGCCCCAACCTCGCCGCCCGCAACCTCCGCCTCGGCCGCACCCGCACCGTCCTCCTCGTCGTCCCCGCCCTCACCACCGAGTTCTTCGCCGGCGTCTACACCGGCGCCGCCCGCGTCGCCGCCCAGCACGGCTTCGGCGTCGTCCTCTACCCCTCCCCCGAAGGCATCGGCCCCGCCCGCGACCCCTTCGCCTCCGCCCAGGCCGCCCTCGACGGCATCATCGCCTCCTCCATGGCCGCCGACGCCCTCACCGCCCTCCGCGGCGACCAACTCCCCCTCGTCATGCTCGACAGCGACCCCGAAGGCAGCCCCGGCTCCGCCACCGTCAACCTGGACATCGCGGACGGGGTACGCCAGGTGGCCCAACACCTGCTCGACCTGGGCCACCGGCACTTCCTCCACCTCGCCGCCGACGTCGCCTCCTGGACCTTCGAGGTACGCACCCGTGAACTGACGGCACGCGTCGGCGCCCTCCCGGACACCACCATCCGCACCGTCCGCGCACCCATCTCCATCGAAGGCGCCCGCACCGCCACCGAAGCCGCACTCGCCGGCCCCGGCCCCCGCCCCACCGCCCTCGTCTGCGACGACGACAAACTCGCCGCCGGCGCCTACAAGGCCCTCCGCCGCCTCGGCCTGCGCATCCCCGAGGACATCTCCGTCACCGGCCTCGACGACCTCGCCCTCGCCACCGCGATCGACCCCGAGCTCACCACCGTCCGCCTGGACGCCGAACTGTTCGGCGAACGCGGCATGGAAGCCCTCCTCGCGGTCCTGGAGGACCGCGAACCCGCGCGCGCCGACATCCCCGTCCACCTGGTCGTAAGAGGCTCCACGGCCCCACCAGGCGCCCCCTGACACGCCTGTGCCCCGGCCGCGACACGGCCGGGGCACACCAGGACGGCAGGACGAGACGGACCCCTACTCGTCGGCGTCGGACTCCTCCGCGCTCTCCGCCTCCGTGCTCGCGCCGTTCGCCTCCAGCAGACGGGCCAGCTGACGACCCACGATCCGCTTGAACTTGCGCTTCTGCGGACGCGTACGGTCCAGAACCGCCACCTCCAGCCGCTCCGCGGGAATCTCCCGCTCACTGCCGTTGGTGTCCCGGGACAGAGCCTGCACCGCCAGCTTCAGCGCCTCCGCCAGCGACATCCCGTCCCGGTGACGCTGATCGAGGAAACTGCTGATCTGCTCGGCGTTGCCACCGACCGCCACCGAACCGTGCTCGTCCACGATCGAACCGTCGTGCGGCAGCCGATAGATCTGGTCACCCTCCGGGGCCTCCCCCACCTCGGCGACCACCAGCTCCACCTCGTACGGCTTCTCCCCCGCGCTCGAGAAGATCGTGCCCAGCGTCTGCGCGTAGACGTTCGCGAGACCACGCGCGGTCACGTCGTCCCGGTCGTAGGTGTAACCCCGCAGGTCGGCGTACCGCACCCCGCCGATCCGCAGATTCTCGTACTCGTTGTACTTACCGGCGGCCGCGAAACCGATCCGGTCGTAGATCTCACTGAACTTGTGCAGCGCACGGGACGGATTCTCACCGACGAACACGATGCCGTCGGCGTACTGGAGCACCACAAGACTGCGGCCACGGGCGATGCCCTTCCGGGCGTACTCCGCCCGGTCGGCCATCGCCTGCTGGGGCGATACATAGAACGGCGTCGACACCGGTTATCCGTCCCTTTCTGTGGAAGTCACTGCGATCACCTTCACCAAGATCCCGGCCCGCTCTCAGAGCAGGGCGGCCTTGGGCCCGTCCGGCTCCTCCAGCCGACGCTGGAGCACCGCACGGGCGACCTCGGAGGACTCGTCGTCGGTCAACCGACGGAAACCGTCCTCGGTGATCACGGTGACGATGGGGTAGATCCGGCGGGCGACATCGGGACCACCGGTCGCCGAGTCGTCGTCAGCCGCGTCGTACAGCGCCTGCACCACGAGCGTCGTGGCCTGCTCCTCGGTCAGGTCGTCACGGAACAGCTTCTTCATCGCACCGCGCGCGAAGATCGAGCCGGAACCGGTGGCCGCGAAGTTGTGCTCCTCGGAACGGCCACCCGTGACGTCGTAGGAGAAGATGCGGCCCTTCTCGCGGTCCACGTCGTAGCCCGCGAAGAGCGGCACCACGGCCAGGCCCTGCATGGCCATGCCCAGGTTGGAGCGGATCATGGTCGACAGGCGGTTCGCCTTGCCCTCCAGCGACAGCTGGGCGCCCTCGACCTTCTCGAAGTGCTCCAGCTCCAGCTGGAACAGCTTGACCATCTCCACGGCGAGACCGGCCGTGCCGGCGATGCCGACCGCGGAGTACTCGTCCGCCGGGAACACCTTCTCGATGTCCCGCTGAGCGATCACGTTGCCCATCGTGGCCCGGCGGTCACCGGCGAGCACCACGCCGCCGGGGAAGGTCACGGCGACGATGGTGGTGCCGTGGGGAGCCTCGATGACACCTTGGGTGGGCGGCAGCTGCCGGTTGCCCGGGAGCATCTCCGGCTGGTGCTCGGACAGGAAGTCCATGAAGGAGGAGGACCCTGGCGTCAGGAAGGCAGCTGGTAGACGCCCGGTGCTACGAGTGTTGGCTTCCACGCGTTTCCTTCCACGTATGCAGCAGCCCGCCTTATGGCATCGGGCTGATCCTTGAACTGCCCCAGCGCGGCGTTGCAGCTGAAGCACAGTACGCCACGGACCCTACCCGTCTCATGGCAGTGATCCACATGTGCGGGCGGAGCCGCAAGACATATGCAGCAGACGCCCCCTTGGGCGGCGATCAACTCGTCACGCTCGGCTTCGGTGAGGCCGTACTGGCGCTTCAGGTGGCCCTGTCGTCCCTGGGCCACCCGGCACGCCTTGCAGCGTGTGGACAACCCGTCGGATGCCGTGGCGTTGCGGTGCCAGTCGCTGTGAGGCTTGACCTCGCCGCATGTCCGGCAGAGCTTGTGCCCGGCCGGAACCTCCACCTTCTCTCGCACCGGCTTACCCATGGCCTCACGGCGGCGCCGGTAGTGCGCGGCGCTGTACTCAGCCACGCACTCCCGACATCGCGGCTGGAGGCCATCACGCCGGTTCTTGTCTCTCGCGAATGCCGCGGGCGGCAAGTCGCGCTTACACCCCGCGCAGTGCTTGGAGTTCGGCTCGTCGGCTACCTTCATCCCCCGCAACCTTCAATTCGAAGGTAAAGATGTCCGCAGAACCTCTACTCGCCACCTTTCTGCACGAAGCTCCGAACGAAATCCTCGGCATTTTCCTCGAGTACGTCATCGATCTCGTCCAGCACCGAGTCCACGTCATCGCTCAGCTTCTCGTGCCGCTCCTTGAGGTCCTCCGAGCCCTGCGCCTCCTGCGCCTGCTCCTCGACCTCCTCGGTGGAACGCGTCGCCTTCTGCTGGCCGCCGCCGGTGTCCTTGGTTGCCATGACCCTCACCCCGCTCAGTTCGCCCGACATGGTCGACAGGTCGGCATTCCTGCCGATCGGTGATGATCAGACCCTACAAGCCGGGTCCGACATCGGCCCCGCAGTTCGTACAACGTGCGAGGGCCACCTCGATGATTCCCGCGCGCCGGGGGTTTGCACCCCGTGCGCCCGAGCGGTTCGAGTACCCGCTCAGCCGCCGGAGAGGACCCTGACCAGGTCCTCGGCCGTGCGGCAGCGGTCCAGTAGTTCCTTGACGTGATTTCGCGTTCCGCGAAGTGGTTCCAGGGTTGGGACGCGCTGGAGGGAGTCCCGGCCCGGGAGGTCGAAGATCACCGAGTCCCAGGAGGCCGCGGCGACGTCGTCGGCGTACTGCTCCAGGCAGCGTCCGCGGAAGTAGGCGCGGGTGTCCTCAGGCGGCTTCGTACGGGCCCGTTCGACCTCGGTCTCGTCCAGGAGGCGCTTGATGCGTCCGCGGGCCACCAGGCGGTTGTACAGGCCCTTCTCGGGGCGTACGTCGGCGTACTGGAGGTCGACGAGGTGGAGCCGGGCGGCGTCCCAGTCGAGGTTGTCGCGGCGGCGGTAGCCCTCCATGAGTTCGCGCTTGGCGACCCAGTCGAGTTCTCCCGCGAGGCTCATGGGGTCGTTCTCGAGCCGGCTGAGGGTGTCCTCCCAGCGGGACAGGACGTCCTTGGTCTGTTCGTCGGCGTCGGCGCCGAAGCGTTCCTCGACGTACTTGCGGGAGAGCTCGTAGTACTCCATCTGGAGTTGGACGGCGGTGAGTGTGCGGCCGCTGCGGAGGGTGACGAGTCGCTTGAGGGACGGGTCGTGGGAGACCTGGTGGAGCGTGCGTACGGGCTGGTCGACGGCCAGGTCGACGGCGATGAAGCCGTCTTCGATCATGGAGAGGACCAGGGAGGTCGTGCCCAGCTTGAGGTAGGTGGAGATCTCGGAGAGGTTGGCGTCGCCGATGATCACGTGGAGGCGGCGGTATTTCTCCGCGTCGGCGTGGGGTTCGTCGCGGGTGTTGATGATGGGGCGCTTCAGGGTCGTCTCGAGGCCGACCTCCACCTCGAAGTAGTCCGCCCGCTGGCTGAGCTGGAAGCCGTGTTCGTGGCCGTCCTGGCCGATGCCGACGCGGCCGGCGCCGGCGAAGACCTGGCGGGAGACGAAGAAGGGCGTGAGGTGGCGCACGATGTCGGAGAAGGCGGTTTCCCGCTTCATCAGGTAGTTCTCGTGCGTGCCGTAGGAGGCGCCCTTGTTGTCGGTGTTGTTCTTGTAGAGGTGGATGGGCTGGGCTCCGGGGAGCTGGGCGGCTCGTTCGGCGGCCTCGGCCATGATGCGTTCGCCGGCCTTGTCCCAGAGGACGGCGTCGCGGGGGTTGGTGACCTCGGGGGCACTGTATTCGGGGTGTGCGTGGTCGACGTAGAGGCGGGCGCCGTTGGTGAGGATCACGTTGGCGAGGCCGATGTCCTCGTCGGTGAGCTGGCTGGAGTCGGCGGCCTCGCGGGCGAGGTCGAAGCCTCGTGCGTCGCGCAGCGGGTTCTCCTCCTCGAAGTCCCAGCGGGCCCGGCGGGCCCGGTGCATCGCCGCGGCGTAGGCGTTGACGATCTGGGATGAGGTGAGCATGGCATTGGCGTTGGGGTGGCCGGGGACGGAGATCCCGTACTCCGTCTCGATGCCCATTACTCGCCGTACGGTCATGCGGCCCTCCTTGCCCGGCGGCGCCCTCGGTCGTGGGCGCCGCTCAGTTACCGCTGGCGCTCCGGTGCGTGTGCGGTGCCCGTCCCCGCACTGCGCGACTCGGCGGTAGGAATGAGCCTAGAACGCCTTTGCGCTGGTGGGGAGATCATTTGCGTCATTTGCGTGCTTCAGCTGTGCCTGGAAAACACTCGGCTGCGGGTACCCGTGGTGGGCACCCGCAGCCGCCCTGTCTTTACAGGTACTGACCGGTGTTCGCCACCGTGTCGATGGAGCGTCCGGTGTCCGCGCCCTGCTTTCCGGTGATGAGGGTGCGGATGTAGACGATCCGTTCGCCCTTCTTTCCGGAGATTCGGGCCCAGTCGTCGGGGTTGGTGGTGTTGGGGAGGTCTTCGTTCTCCTTGAACTCGTCCACGCATGCCTGGAGGAGGTGGGAGACGCGGAGTCCCTTCTGGTTGTTGTCGAGGAATTCCTTGATCGCCATTTTCTTGGCGCGTCCGACAATGTTTTCGATCATGGCGCCGGAGTTGAAGTCCTTGAAGTAGAGGACTTCCTTGTCACCGTTGGCGTAGGTGACCTCCAGGAAGCGGTTCTCCTCGGATTCGGCGTACATGTGCTCGACCGCGGTCTGGATCATGCTCTGGACTGTGAGGCCCTTGTCGCCGCTGTGCTCGCCGAGGTCGTCGGCGTGGAGCGGGAGGCGCTCGGTGAGGTACTTCCCGAAGATGTCCTTGGCCGCTTCGGCGTCCGGGCGTTCGATCTTGATCTTCACGTCGAGTCGGCCGGGGCGCAGGATGGCGGGGTCGATCATGTCCTCGCGGTTCGAGGCGCCGATGACGACCACGTTCTGCAGGCCTTCCACGCCGTCGATCTCGGCGAGGAGCTGGGGGACGATGGTGTTCTCCACGTCCGAGCTGACGCCGGATCCCCGGGTGCGGAAGAGGGACTCCATCTCGTCGAAGAAGACGATCACGGGGGTGCCTTCGCTGGCCTTTTCCCGGGCGCGCTGGAAGACGAGGCGGATCTGCCGTTCGGTCTCGCCGACGTACTTGTTCAGGAGCTCGGGGCCCTTGATGTTGAGGAAGAAGCTCTTGCCCGCGGCTTGGCCGGTGACTTCGGCGACCTTCTTGGCCAGCGAATTGGCGACGGCCTTGGCGATGAGCGTCTTGCCGCATCCGGGGGGCCCGTAGAGGAGGACGCCCTTGGGCGGGCGCAGTTCGTGCTCCTTGAACAGGTCCGGGTAGAGGTAGGGGAGCTCGACGGCGTCGCGGATGGCTTCGATCTGGCCGCCGAGTCCGCCGATCTGCTCGTAGCCGATGTCGGGGACCTCTTCGAGGACGAGTTCCTCGACCTCGCTCTTCGGAACGATCTCGTACACGTAGCCTGAGCGGGGTTCGAGCAGCAGGGCGTCGCCGGGGCGGATGGTGACGTCCAGCAGCGGCTCGGCGAGCCGTACCACCCGTTCCTCGTCGGTGTGCCCGAGCACCAGGGCGCGCTCGCCGTCCTCGAGGATCTCCTTGAGGGTGACGATGTCCCCGACGCGCTCGAACTCCATGGCTTCGACCACGTTGAGCGCTTCGTTGAGCATTACTTCCTGGCCGCGCCTGAGGTCGTCGACTTCGACGCTCGGGCTGACGTTCACGCGGAGTTTGCGGCCTCCGGTGAAGATGTCGGCGGTGCCGTCCTCGTTGGCCTGCAGGAAGACACCGAAGCCGGCCGGTGGCTGGGCGAGCCGGTCGACTTCTTCCTTGAGGGCCACGATCTGGTCGCGGGCCTCGCGGAGTGTGTTGGCGAGTCGCTCGTTCTGGGCGGACACGCCGGCCAGGTTGGTCTGCAGCTCGACGATCCGCTCTTCGAGAATTCTCGTGTGTCGCGGAGAGTCGGCGAGCTTGCGTCGCAGGACGGCGATCTCCTGCTCAAGATAGGCGATCTGCCCGGCCGGGTCGTCGGACCCCCGTCCCGGGCGGATGCCGCGGTTCATGTCGTCGTCGTGGGCTGCCACGGTCCTCACCTCCTCCAAGGGGAGCTGGACGCTTCCAGACCCTACCTGGGTGGGTGCCGATTGAAACCCCTAGATCACAAAGACTGTGGAGGAGTGTCCGATCTTCACCCTTGCGCTCTCCCTCGCATCAGGGGAATACCCACCGAACGTGTCGGGGAAGCCGACGGAGGTAGGGTCGGGGCGTTCAACACCCGTCAGAGCTGGCCGGATTCCCACCGGCTTGGCGTTCAAACGGCAGGAGAGATGACCGTGCAGCAGGCGGACCGAAGCGGCAGTGAGGCGCTGGAGGTCTGGATCGACCAGGATCTGTGTACGGGCGACGGGATCTGTGCCCAGTACGCGCCGGAGGTGTTCGAGCTGGACATCGACGGTCTGGCCTACGTGAAGGGCGGGGACGAGGAGTTGCTGCAGGCCAAGGGGGCTACGGTGCCTGTCCCGTTGCCGCTTGTGACGGATGTGGTGGACTCGGCGCGGGAGTGCCCGGGTGAGTGCATCCATGTGCGTCGGGTTTTGGACAAGGTGGAGATTTACGGGCCGGACGCGGAGTGACTCTTCGAGTACGCACCGTGAGCATTGTCTGATTTCTCACATGTGGTGGGCGGGGTGGGGTGGTTTCAGACGCTGTGGGCGTCGGCGGGGGTGGAGCGGATGAAGGCGCCGTTCTGCCATTGCCACTTGGCGGGGGTCTTGAGGTCGGGGCAGCAACTCGGTACGTCGGACGAGGAGTAACCGAGCAGGGTTGCGGTGACGGCTTGGGCGCGGACGGTGAAGTCGGTGACGTTGAGGCGGTCCTTGGGGTCGACGAGGGTGGCGACGACGCGTGGTGTGCCGGTGCCGGCGGCGCGGGTGAGGACGTAGACGGCGTCGGGTGGGGTGCCCATGGCGGAGTCGCAGTGGACGACGGCGACCGTTTCGGGGTTGCCGTCGCCGTCGAGGTCTCCGGTCGCCTTCTTGGCGACGACTGCTTTCACGCGTCCGCATCGGAGGGGGAAGGCGACGCCTGTGGTGGGTGGCGCTGCGGCGGCCGGGGCGGTTTTCGCGGTGGTGCCGGTGGCCGGCTGGGCGGCGGTGGCGGATCCGGGCTGCAGGGCGGAGGAGAGGGCCACTACGGCGGCGACGGCTGTGGCGGTGGCGAGCCAGTGGATGGGGCGGGGCTGGGCGTGAGCGAGTTCCGGGACGGCGGATTGCTGCACTAGGAGCGTCTCCTGGGAGGGCTGTGCCGGTGGGTGGCCAGCATGGTGCCACAGGTCACAGTCGGGGGGAACGGCGGGGTCAGGGTTCCTTCGCCGGGTGGGCTCGGGTCCTGGTGCTCCGTCAACGCACGGGCGCGGTGGCCTGGTTCCGGGTGGGTCGGGGGAACTTGGCGGTGGCGCCCGTGCGTTGGTGCGGCTGGTGTGGCAAATGCTCCCGAGGGGGGCGGTGGTGCGGTGAGGGGGCCACCTCAGCGGCCGGTGCCTCCGTCGGCGTTGGGGCCGGCGTAGTCCTCGCCGTAGGCGCCCTTGGCGGGGCGGCGGCGGCGCATGGGGGGTTCGACACCGTCGGCGAGGCGGCGGGCGGTGAGGAGGAAGCCGGTGTGGCCGATCATCCGGTGGTCGGGGCGGACGGCCAGGCCCTCGATGTGCCAGTTGCGGATCATGGTCTCCCAGGAGGTCGGCTCGTTGAAGCAGCCGATCTCGCGGATGGACTCCACGGTCCGGGCGAGCTGGGTGGTGGTGGCCACGTAGCAGCAGAGGATGCCGCCGGGGACGAGTGCCTTGGAGACGGCCTCCAGGCATTCCCAGGGGGCGAGCATGTCGAGGATGACGCGGTCGACGTCGGTGTCGGTCAGGTTGTCCTGGAGGTCGCCGACGGTGAGCTGCCAGGCGGGGTGGGGGCCGCCGAAGTAGCGCTCGACGTTCTGCTTGGCGATCTCGGCGAAGTCCTCGCGGCGCTCGTAGCTGTGCAGCATGCCTTGGTCGCCGATGGCGCGCAGCAGGAAGCTGCTGAGCGAGCCGGAGCCGACGCCGGCCTCGACGACGCGGGCGCCGGGGAAGATGTCGGCGAAGGCGAGGATCTGCCCGGCGTCCTTGGGGTAGACGACGGCTGCCCCGCGGGGCATGGACAGGACGTAGTCGGGGAGCAGGGGGCGCAGCGCGAGGTAGGCGACGTTTCCGGTGGTGCGGACAACGCTGCCCTCGGGAGCGCCGATCAGTTCGTCGTGCGGGAAGGAACCCTTGTGGGTGTGGAAGTTCTTCCCGGCCTCGAGTGTGAACGTGTAGTGGCGGCCCTTGGGGTCGGTCAGCTGTACCTGGTCCCCGACCTTGAAGGGCCCGCGCCTGCGGGCGGCACCGGTCGGTTCGGACATGTGACCAGCCTACCGGCGTTTGCGGGGGTCGCCGACCATCCGGGTGGGGTCAGGGGGACGAGGGGGTGGGGCGGGCCATGGCCTTGACGAAGGCGCGTTCCACGTCGGCGGCGGACAGGACGCCGTAGATCTCGCCGGTGTCCTCGACGACCAGGTATTCGGTGGCGGGGGTGGCGCGCAGGGCGTCGAGGAGGTCTTCGCCGGCGAGTTCGGCGGAGACGCGCATGCCGTCGGTGAGGTCCTGGGCGAGTCCGCCGACGGTGACCCAGGGTCGGCGGTGTTCGGGTACGCCGACGATGGCGGCTTCGCGGACGAGGGAGAGGGGGTTGCCGTCGGCGTCGACGACGACGAGGGCGCGGGCGCCGGCGGCGTTGGCGCGGCGCAGGGCTTCGGAGAGGGGGGTGTGGGTTTCGACGGGGACGGCGCGGCGGGTGAGGGTGCGGGCGCGGAGTTCGGGGAGGTGTTCGCGGAGCCGGGCCATGCGGAGGCTGTTGCCGGCGCCGGTCCAGATGATCGCGGCGAGGATGGCGGCGAGCAGGGCGTCGGTGACGGTGTCCATGCCGACGTTGTCCTCGGCGGTGGTGCCGAGTGCGCCGGACTGGGTGAGGAGGGGGAGGCCGATGAGGACGGTGACGGCGAGGGCGCGGCCGACCCAGGCGGCGGCGATGGTGCCGGTCATGGGTTTGCCGGTGATTTTCCAGACGACGGCGCGGAGCATGCGACCGCCGTCGAGGGGGAGGCCGGGCAGGAGGTTGAAGGCGGCGACGATGAGGTTGGAGATCATCAGGCCGGCGAGGAGGACGCCGGGGACGGTGCCGGGTGCGACGGGCTGCATGGCGAGGTAGAACAGGCCGGCGAGGACGAGGGAGAGCAGGGGGCCGACGAACGCGAGTACGAATTCCCGTCCGGGGGTTTCGGCTTCCTTCTCGATTTCGGAGACGCCGCCGAAGAACTGGAGCTGGATGCGGCGGACGGGGAGTCGGAAGCGGAGGGCGGCGACGGTGTGGGCGAGTTCGTGGATGAGGACGGAGGCGTAGAAGGCGACGGCGAAGAAGAGGGAGACGAGGTAGCGGGCGGCGCCGAGCTCGGGCAGGACGCGGTCGAGCTGTCCGCCGAACACCCAGGTGATCAGTGCGGCGACGAGGAACCAGCTGGGTGCGACGTACACGGGTACGCCGAAGGGGCGTCCCATGAGCATGCCGCCGCCGGGTTCGCGGGGGCGGCGGGGTGGGCGGCTCTTCGCCGGTCCGGGTCCGGCGGGGGCGTTGCCGGTGGGCCGGGTGGCGGGGTGCGGTGAGGTGTCCGGGGCGTCGGGGGTGCCGGCGGGGCGGTCGTCGTCGCCGGGGCGGGCCTCGGGGGGTGTGTCGGCGGGTGCCGGTTCGGGAGCGCCGGGGGGTTCGTCGGCGGGGCCGGGCGGTGCGGGGGTGTCGTGGGGCTCGGGCCCGGGGTGGTCGGTGGCCGGGGCCGTTGGACTCGCGGGGTGCTGGGTCGGCTCGTCGTCGCCGGACCGCGGCTGCCCGCTCGCGCCGCTCACGTCCACGGTGTCCCCTCGTTCGATGCGTCCTCCGCGCCTGCCGGGTGCCGGGCGGAAGGGTCTCGGGGTCGATGGTATGCGGCCGTCGTCGTCCGTTCCGCCCCGGCACCCCCCGTGTTGGGCGGCCGGTTGTCCACAGGCGTGGCCGGTGACTGGGTGACTGTCAGTGCCGGGCCGTATGGTCTGTGGTCATGGACAGCAGCATGGAGGGCACGGCAGGGGGCGGCACGGACGCGGGGGCGGATCCGCTGCCGGGGGGCGCGGTGGAGGGGGCTTCGGCGGGCACGGTGACCGCGGCGGGCACCGCGGGTGAGCGGGTGGCCGTGCCGCCGGCGTCGCTGTCGCCGTCGCGGGCCGGTGATTTTATGCAGTGCCCGCTGCTGTACCGGTTCCGGGTGATCGACCGGCTGCCGGAGCGGCCCAGCGAGGCGGCGACCAGGGGCACGCTGGTGCATGCGGTGCTGGAGCGGCTCTTCGACGCGCCGGCGGCCGAGCGGACCGCGCCGCGCGCCAAGGCGCTGATTCCCGGTCAGTGGGACCGGCTGCGGGAGAGCCGGCCCGAGGTGGTGGAGCTGTTCGCGGACGATCCGGAGGGTGAGCGGCTGGCCCGCTGGCTGGGTGAGGCGGAGCGGCTGGTCGAGCGTTGGTTCACGCTGGAGGACCCCGCGCGGCTGGAGCCGGCCGAGCGTGAGCTGTTCGTGGAGGCGGAGTTGGAGTCGGGGCTGCGGTTGCGGGGGATCATCGACCGGGTGGACGTGGCGCCGACCGGCGAGGTGCGGATCGTCGACTACAAGACCGGCAAGGCGCCGAGGCCGGAGTATGCCGAGGGCGCGCTGTTCCAGATGAAGTTCTACGCGCTGGTCGTGTGGCGGTTGAAGAACGTGGTTCCGCGTCGGCTGCAGCTGGTGTATCTGGGCAGTGGCGACGTACTGACGTACGACCCGGTGCCGGCCGATCTGGAGCGGGTCGAGCGCAAGCTGCTGGCGTTGTGGGAGGCGATCCGGCGGGCGACGGAGAGCGGGGAGTGGCGGCCGCGTCCGACGAAGCTGTGCGGCTGGTGCGACCACCAGGCGCACTGCCCGGAGTTCGGCGGTACTCCCCCGCCGTATCCCCTGCCGGTGAGGGCGGCGGACGGGTCTACGGCCGGGGGTCCGGGGGTCGCCCCCCGGGAGGCACAGTCGCTGCCGGTGAGGGCGGCCGAGTCCGCTGCCGTTCCGCAGGGCAGAATGGGGCCGGACTAGCCGAAGGAGACTTACGTGGCCATCCGCGTCCTACTGGTCGACGACCAGCCTCTGCTGCGTACCGGGTTCCGGATGATCCTGGAGGCGGAGCAGGACATCGCGGTCGTGGGCGAGGCCGGAGACGGTCTGCAGGCTCTCGACCAGGTGCGCGCCCTGCAGCCGGATGTGGTGCTGATGGACATTCGCATGCCGCGGATGGACGGGGTGGAGGCGACCCGGCAGATCACCGGTCCCGGCCGGGACGGCCCGGCGAAGGTGCTGGTGCTGACCACGTTCGATCTGGACGAGTACGTGGTGGAGGCGCTGCGGGCCGGGGCGAGCGGCTTTCTGCTCAAGGACGCGCCGGCCGACGAGCTGGTGCAGGCCATTCGGGTGGTGGCGGCCGGGGAGGCGATGCTCGCGCCGAGCATCACGCGTCGGCTGCTGGACAAGTACGCCACGCATCTGCCTTCGGGGGACGAGCCGGTGCCGGAGACGCTGCACACTCTGACCGATCGTGAGGTGGAGGTGCTGAAGCTGGTGGCGCGGGGGCTGTCGAACGCCGAGATCGCCGCTGATCTGTTCGTGAGCGAGACGACGGTGAAGACGCATGTGGGGCATGTGCTGACGAAGCTGGGGCTGCGGGACCGGGTGCAGGCCGCGGTGTACGCGTACGAAAGCGGGCTGGTGCGTCCCGGGGCGCAGTAGCGCGGCCGTGTGACTGCGAAGGGCGCCCCTCTCCCGGAGGAGAGGGGCGCCCTTCGGTGTGTGTGGCAGTCGGTCAGTCGTCCTTGCTGAGTTCCCAGAACCGGAAGACGGTCGAGGCGTCGAGGCAGTACTCCAGGCCGTAGACGCCGTCCCGGACGACCGCGTACTGCTTGGCCTGCCAGATGGGCAGGACGGGCAGTTCGTCGGCGACGATCTTCTGGAGGCGGGCGAATTCCTTGGTGGTGGCGGAGCGGTCGCTCTGGGCGGCCGTGCTGGGGATGAGGGAGGCGGTGATCGTGCTGTTGTTGTAGTGGTTGCTCAGCACGTTGCCCTTGCCGAAGAAGGGGGACGTGAAGTTGTCGGCGTCGGGGTAGTCGGGCACCCAGCCCTTGACGTACACGCCGTACTTGCCGGCCGCGATGTCCTTCTCGTACTGGCTGTAGGCGACGGACTTGACGTCGGCGTCGAACAGGCCGCTGGCGTTGAGCTGGGCGGCGATCGCCTTGAGTTCCTGGTCGGTGGCGGGGCCGTAGCGGGAGGGGGTGGACCAGAGGGTGAGCTTCACCTTGCCGTTGATGCCGTCGTCGTGGAGGGCGGCGGCGGCCTTGGTCCGGGACGGGCGGGCGCCGTAGGTGTCGAAGAACGCCGTGTTGTGGCCGGTGATGCCGGCCGGGATGATCGAGTACAGCGGGGTCGCGGTGTCCTGGTAGACGTTGCGGATCAGGGCGTCGCGGTCGAGCAGGTAGGCGATGGCCTTGCGGACGCCGAGCTTTCCGGCGACGGGGTCGTCCATGTTGAAGACGAGGTGCTGGACTTCGGCGCTGGTGCCGTCGATGACGTCGATGCCGCTCTTCGCGTCCTGCTTCTCGATGTCGGCGACGGCGCCGGCGGTCAGGCCGCGGTAGGCGATGTCGACGTCGCCTTTGACGAGGGCCTTCTCCAGGTCGGTCTGCTTGCCGTGGAAGAACTTGAGGGTCACGCCGGAGTTCTTGACCTCGGCGGTGCCCTTGTAGTGCGGGTTGACGGAGAAGACTGCCTGGTCGTTGTCGAAGGAGTCCAGCTGGTAGGGGCCGGAGCCGACGGCCTTGTGGTCCTTGCGCAGTGCGTCGCCGTCGTACTGGCTGTGGTCGACGATGGATCCGGCACCGGACGCGATCTTGCTGGGGAAGGTGGCGTCCGGGGCGTTCAGCCGGAACACCACCGTCTTGGCGTCGGGAGTCTCGACCTTGTCGAGCATCGGGAACATGATCGCGGGACCGGCCGCGTCGTTGATCTTCAGCATGCGGTCGAAGGAGAACTTGACGTCCTCGGAGGTGAGGGCGTCACCGTTGCTGAACTTCAGGCCGTCCTTGAGGGTGCACTTGTACACCTTGGCCTGGGTGTCCGTGAAGGAGCACTCCTTGGCCGCCTCCGGCTCGGGTTCCGTCTCGCCCTTGGGGAAGCTCAGCAACGACTGGAAGACGTTGTTGAACAGCAGCCAGGAGCCGGGGTCGTAGCCGGAGGCCGGGTCGGTGGCGAGGACGTCGTCGGACATCCCCATCACCACGGAGGAGCCGGTGTCACCGGAGTCGCCGGTCCCCGAGCCGCAGCCGGTCAACAGGCCGGAGGCCAGTCCCGCCACGATGGGCAGGACCGGCCAGTGAGTGCGCATGTTCACTGGAGGTGCCTTTGTCGTCGTCGAAACCCGGGGCCACGGTCACCGGCCCCGGGCAGGAGGAGGGAGCGTCAGCCGCTCACACCACGACCGAGCTCCCAGAGCTGGAGCGTGGAGGTGGAGTTGAGGGCGTAGGAGGTGCCTGTGATGTCGGTGCGTGCGGCGACGTACTGCTTGCCCTGCCACAGCGGCAGGATGGGGACCTCGTCGGCGACGATGTCCTGGATGCCCGTCAGGTTCTTGGCGGCGTTGAGCCGGTCGGCCTCACGGCGGGACTGAGGGATCAGCGTGTTGCGGATCTGGGGGTTGTCGTACGGCGAACGGAGGAAGTTGTTCTTGTCGAGGAACGGGGCGAGGAAGTTGTCGGCGTCCGGGAAGTCGGGGAACCATCCCATGCCGTAGACGTCGTACTTCCCCTTCTGCTCGGCGGGCCGGAAGGTGGCCCAGGGGGCGCCCTGGATGCTGACGTCGAACAGGCCGCTGGCGTTGAGCTGCTTCTGCAGGATCTGGAACTCCTGCTTGGTCGCGGCACCGTAGTGGTCGGTGGTGTAGTGCAGCGTCAGCTTCACCGGGGAGTTGATGCCGGCCCTGGCCAGCAGCGACTTGGCCTTGCTGACGCTCGGGTTGCCGTACTTGTTGAAGAACGAGTTGGAGTGGCCCGTCACATTGGCCGGGACCAGCGAGTACAGCGGTTCGGCCTGCGAACCGTACACCTTGGAGACGAGCTCGCCGCGGTCGATCAGCTGGGCCATCGCCTGACGGACCGCCATGGTCTTCACGGTGGGCGCGTCGGTGTTGAAGGCCAGGTAGCGGATCTCCAGACCGGGCATGTCGACGAGGTCGACGTTCTCGTCGGAGCCGGCGTCGAGCTTGTTGATCTGGGCCGGTGACATGGTGCGGGTCATGACGTCGATGTCACCCTTGTCGATCGCGGCGCCCATGGCGTCGGCGTCGGCGAAGGAACGCATCTGCACCTGGTCGTTGCTTACCTTCAGGCTCCCCTTGTAGTCGGGGTTCTTGGTGAAGGTGGCGGTGGTGATCTCGTCGTTCTTGGTGTCGGCCTGGAAGGTGTAGGGGCCGGAGCCGTCGATCGCGAAGCCGTCCCGCAGCTTGTCCTTCGGGTAGTCCTTGGGGTTCACGATGCCCGCGACCGGAGTGGACAGCTTGTACGGGAAGGTGGCGTCGGCGGTCTTGAGGTGGAAGATCACCTCGCGGTCGCCCTGCGTCTCGATGGTGTCGATGGTCGACAGCAGGGCGACCACACCGCTGTCGGAGTTGATGCGCAGGGCACGCTCGATCGAGTACTTCACGTCCTTGGCGGTGACGGCGTCGCCGTTGGCGAACTTCAGGCCGTCGCGGAGTTTGCAGGCGTAGCGCTCGTTGCCGCTGTCGGTGAAGCCGCAGCTCTCGGCCGCCTCCGGTACGGGGTCTCCCTCACCCTTGGGCTGGATCATGAGGGTCTGCACGGTCTGGCGCAGGATGTTCCAGGTGCCGACGTCGTAGGCGTAGGCCGGGTCGAGCGGGGCCGGGGCGTCCTTCGTGGCCGTGAACCGGTCGGTGGTGCCGACGACGATCGCGTCGTCGCTCTTGCTCCCGCTGTTTTCTCCGCCGCACGCGGCGAGGACCGGCGCGAGCAGGCCGGCTACGGCCGGCAGCACCAAGGTCTTGCGGTTCATGCTCGAGTTTCTCCAGAGCTGTTCGAGTCCGTGTACCCGGCATGCATGGGTGTTGCGGCGGGTCACGGGGTAAGTGCGATGTTCTCGCGTCGAGGTTAGTCCGCGCCCGCACGAGGGTTCACAGCCGACGGAGTTGAGTTCCCATCACGCAGTGAAACCGGGTGCGGACACACCGAAAACCCGACAGCGGCAGGATTAGTGCAGCGTTCCATGAATCGGGACACAAAGTCGCACAGTTTCCCACAGAACACGGGTGAGCGGCACAACTGAGCTCACCTGTCGACCCCTGGAGAGGTGTCGAACGTCACAGTTCCAACTCGGTTGTTCGATGGTGGAATTCGGCCGGTCGACCCGCTTCGAATTCCGCCCGGCGTACTCGGGTGTACCGAACCGGGATTTTGCCCAATGGGCTTTGCACGCTGGGTGAACGGCTAGCGCATTTCCGTCATCAGGCCCCGCAGAAATGCCAGGTCGACCTCTTCCAGGGAGGTCACGACGGTCCGCCGGACGGCCGGGGCGATGGGTGCGACGGACGGCACGGCGACCACGTGGCAACCGGCGGCCTCGGCCGCGGCGACGCCGGTCGCGGTGTCCTCGACGACCGCGCATCTCGTCGGATCCACGGCCAGTCCGGCGGCGGCGAGCAGGTACGGGTCCGGGTGCGGCTTGGTGCGCGACACCTCGTCGCCGGCGATGGACAGGGTGAAGTGCTGGGGTCCGAGCGAGGTCAGTACGCGGTCGATGATGCGGCGGTGCGATGCGGAGACCAGGGCGGTCGGGATCCGCTGCTGGTGCAGCTCGGACAGCAGTCTGGCGGCCCCGGGCATCATGGGCAGTGCGCGCCCGATACGGTCCTCGAAGCCGTCGTTGAGCAGCACGCTGAGCTCGGCGAGGGTGATGTCGGCGCCGGTGGCCTCGATGAGGAAGCCCGCGCTGCGGGCCATGGGCCCGCCGACCACGACCTGGCGCCAGGACTCGTCGAGGGTGTGGCCGAGACGGGCGAAGACCTCCACTTCCACGTCCCACCAGAAGCCCTCGGTGTCCACCAGGGTGCCGTCCATGTCGAGCAGCACCGCCTGGAGGGCGGAGCCTTCCGCCGTACGGGTTCCGAGCGCGGGTACCGTGCTGGTCATCGGGGCGCACCTCCTGGAGGGACGATCAGGCCGGTTCCCGTGCGGGAACCGGCCTGCGGTGGATCGACCAGTGTACGACTCCGGAGGGTGGATCGCCTGTTTTACCGGCCGAGGCCGGCGCTCGCCCCTGGTCAGCGGGCGTTGAAGTACTTGGCCTCGGGGTGGTGGATCACGATCGCGTCCGTGGACTGTTCGGGGTGCAGCTGGAACTCCTCGGACAGGTGGACGCCGATCCGCTCCGGCTGGAGCAGCTCGGCGATCTTGGCGCGGTCCTCCAGGTCGGGGCAGGCGCCGTAGCCGAGGGAGAAACGGGCGCCGCGGTACTTCAGGGCGAACATCTCCTCCATGTCGCTGGGGTCCTCCCCGGCGAAGCCCAGTTCGGAGCGGACGCGGGCGTGCCAGTACTCGGCGAGGGCCTCGGCCAACTGGACGGACAGGCCGTGCAGTTCGAGGTAGTCGCGGTAGGAGTTGGACTCGAACAGCCTGGCCGTCTCCTCGCCGATCCGGGAGCCGACGGTGACGACCTGCAGGCCGACGACGTCAATCTCCCCCGACTCCTCCGGGCGGAAGAAGTCCGCGAGGCACAGGCGCCGGCCGCGCCTCTGGCGGGGGAAGGTGAAGCGGGTGCGCTCGTTGCCCTCGTCGTCGAGGATGATGAGGTCGTCGTCCTTGGACACGCACGGGAAGTAGCCGTAGACCACGGCCGCTTCCAACAGGTTCTCCGTCTGGAGGCGGTCCAGCAGGCCGCGCAGCCGCGGCCGTCCCTCGGTCTCGACGAGTTCGTCGTAGGTGGGTCCGTCGCCGGTGCGGGCCTGCTTCAGTCCCCACTGCCCCTTGAACAGCGCGCCCTCGTCCAGCCAGCTCGCGTACTCCTTGAGCTGGATGCCCTTGACGATCCGGCTGCCCCGGAACGGCGGGGTGGGCACGGGGTTGTCGGTGGCGACGTCGGAGCGTACGTGGCCTTCCTCGGGCCGCTCCTCGATCTCGACGGTGGCCGCCCGGACCCGGCGCTGCCTGAGTTCCGGCAGCTTCGCGCCGGGCACGCCGCGCTTGACGCCGATGAGCGCGTCCATCAGGTTGAGGCCCTCGAACGCGTCGCGTGCGTAGCGGACTTCGCCCTCGTAGATCTCGTGCAGGTCCTGCTCGACGTAGGCGCGGGTGAGGGCGGCGCCGCCGAGGATGACGGGGAAGCGGACGGCGAGGCCGCGCTGGTTGAGCTCCTCCAGGTTCTCCTTCATGATCACCGTGGACTTCACCAGCAGACCGGACATGCCGATGACGTCGGCCCTGTGCTCCTCGGCCGCCTCCAGGATCGCCGAGACCGGCTGCTTGATGCCCAGGTTGACGACGTTGTAGCCGTTGTTGGACAGGATGATGTCCACCAGGTTCTTGCCGATGTCGTGCACGTCCCCGCGCACCGTGGCCAGCACGATGGTGCCCTTGCCCTCGGCGTCGGACTTCTCCATGTGCGGCTCGAGGTGGGCCACGGCCGCCTTCATCACCTCGGCGGACTGCAGCACGAACGGCAGCTGCATCTGGCCGGAGCCGAACAGCTCACCGACCACCTTCATGCCGTCCAGCAGGGTGTCGTTGACGATGTCCAGAGCGGGGCGCTCGGTCAGCGCGAGGTCCAGGTCGGCCTCCAGGCCGTTGCGCTCACCGTCGATGATGCGCCGCTTGAGGCGTTCCTCCAGCGGGAGCGCGGCCAGTTCCTCGGCCTTGCCCGCCTTCAGTGACTTGGCCGTGGCGCCCTCGAACAGCTGCATGAGCTTCTGCAGGGGGTCGTAGCCGTCGCTGCGGCGGTCGTGGATGAGGTCGAGGGCCGTCTGGACCTCTTCCTCGGTGAACCGGGCGATCGGCAGGATCTTCGAGGCGTGCACGATCGCCGAGTCCAGGCCCGCCTTGACGCACTCGTCGAGGAAGACGGAGTTCAGCAGGATGCGGGCGGCCGGGTTCAGGCCGAAGGAGATGTTCGACAGACCGAGGGTGGTCTGCACGGCGGGGTGACGCCGTTTCAGCTCGCGGATCGCCTCGATGGTGGCGACGCCGTCCTTGCGGGACTCCTCCTGACCGGTACAGATGGTGAAGGTCAGGGTGTCGATGAGGATGTCCTCCTCACGGATGCCCCAGTTCCCGGTCAGGTCGGCGATCAGCCGCTCGGCGATCTCGACCTTCTTCTCCGGGGTGCGGGCCTGGCCCTCCTCGTCGATGGTCAGCGCGATCAGCGCGGCGCCGTGCTCCCGCGCGAGCCGGGTGACCCTGGCGAACCGGGATTCGGGACCGGCGCCGTCCTCGTAGTTGACGGAGTTGATGACCGCGCGTCCGCCGAGCTTCTCCAGGCCCGCCTCGATGACGTCGACCTCGGTGGAGTCCAGCACGATCGGCAGCGTCGAGGCGGTGGCGAAACGGCCGGCCAGTTCCTCCATGTCGGCGACGCCGTCGCGGCCGACGTAGTCCACGCACAGGTCGAGCATGTGCGCGCCCTCGCGGATCTGCTCCCGGGCCATCTCCACGCAGTCGTCCCAGCGGCCCTCCAGCATGGCCTCGCGGAACTTCTTGGAGCCGTTGGCGTTGGTGCGCTCACCGATCGCCAGGTAGGAGGTGTCCTGCCGGAACGGAACCGACTGGTAGAGCGAGGCCGCGCCCGGCTCGGGCTGCGGCCGGCGCTCGGTCGGGGTGACGTCCCGGACCCGCTCGACCACCTGGCGCAGGTGCTCGGGGGTGGTGCCGCAGCAGCCGCCGACCAGGGACAGGCCGTACTCGCGGACGAAGGTGTCGTGGGCGTCCGCGAGTTCCGGGGCAGTCAGCGGGTAGTGGGCGCCGTCCTTGGTCAGGACGGGCAGGCCGGCGTTCGGCATGCAGGACAGCGGGGTGCGGGAGTGGCGGGCCAGGTAGCGCAGGTGCTCGCTCATCTCGGCGGGGCCGGTGGCGCAGTTCAGGCCGATCATGTCGATGCCGAGCGGTTCCAGGGCCGTGAGGGCCGCGCCGATCTCCGAGCCGAGCAGCATGGTGCCGGTCGTCTCCACGGTCACCGACACGATCAGCGGCACCTCGTAGCCGGCCGTGCGCATGGCGCGGCGGGCGGCGACGACGGAGGCCTTGGTCTGCAGCAGGTCCTGCGTGGTCTCCACCAGCAGGGCGTCGGCGCCGCCGGCGAGCAGGCCCTCGGCGTTCTGCTGGTAGGCGTCCCGGATGGCGCCGAAGGTGGTGTGGCCGAGGGTGGGCAGCTTGGTGCCCGGGCCCATGGAGCCGAGCACCCAGCGGTGGTGGCCGGTCCGGGCGGTGTACTCGTCGGCGGTCTCGCGTGCGATGCGGGCGCCGGCCTCCGAGAGCTCGGTGATGCGTTCGGGGATGTCGTACTCGCCCAGGGCGGTGAGGTTCGCGCCGAAGGTGTTGGTCTCCACGCAGTCGACGCCCGCCGCGAAGTACTCCTCGTGGACCGAGCGGACGATGTCCGGGCGGGTGATGTTGAGGATCTCGTTGCAGCCCTCGAGGTTCTGGAAGTCGTCGAGGGTCGGCTCCTGTGCCTGGAGCATCGTGCCCATCGCTCCGTCGGCGACCACCACACGGGTGGCGAGGGCCTCTCGGAGGGCGGACACACGGGTCCTGGGGTCGGCGGAAGGGGTCGGCGGCAACGAGGCCATGAAGGGGCTCCCTGAGGTGCGACGGCTGTCGGCTATGCGGTTTCCCGGGCGGGCCCGGGGAGGAGGCACGGCGCCAGCGTAACCGGGAGTCCGCTTTCATGGGCAGGGCGTCCACGACGCGGACGAGTGTGGCCGGTGGGCCACCTGTGGACCACGAGTGACGTAACAAGTACCGACCGACCATTAGCGGGAGGTCGTCATGGACCGGTAGTGTTCGGCATTGCCGAACGGCGTCGGCAGCGGTGTGCGCGGCGACGGACGAAGCGGACGGAGGCAGTACGGCGATGGCACGGAACATCCAGTCGCTCGAAAGGGCGGCCGCGATGCTGCGGCTGCTGGCGGGTGGCGAGCGACGGCTCGGCCTGTCGGACATCGCCTCGTCCCTGGGCCTCGCCAAGGGCACCGCCCACGGCATCCTGCGCACTCTGCAGCAGGAGGGCTTCGTGGAGCAGGACGACGCCTCCGGGCGCTACCAGCTGGGCGCGGAGCTGCTGCGCCTGGGCACCACGTACCTGGACGTGCACGAGCTGCGGGCCCGGGCGCTGGTGTGGACCGACGACCTGGCCCGTTCCAGCGGGGAGAGCGTGTATCTGGGTGTGCTGCACCAGCAGGGGGTCCTGATCGTGCACCACGTCTTCCGGCCCGACGACAGCCGGCAGGTCCTGGAGATCGGGGCCATGCAGCCGCTGCACTCCACGGCGCTGGGCAAGGTGCTCTGCGCGTACGACCCGGTCGCGCACAGCGAGGCGCTGGAGGCCGACCGGAAGCCGTTCACCGACCGCACGGTGTGCGACTGGACGGACTTCGAGCACATCCTCGACATGTCACGCGCGCGGGGGTACGCGGCCGACGTGGAGGAGACCTGGGAGGGTGTGGCCTCGGTGGCCGCGCCGATCCACGACCGGCGGCGGATGCCGGTGGGCGCGGTGGGGATCACCGGCGCCGTGGAGCGGTTGTGCAGGGACGGGGAGCTGCGTCCCGAACTGATCGCGGCAGTACGGGACTGCGCCCGCGCGGTGTCGCGGGATCTGGGCGCCGGGCGGTTCTGAGCGAGTCCGGGCACGCGGGAATTCGGAAGGAAGACCGGGACGCAGGGCGGCGTTCCGGCTCTCGCCATACCCTGAAAGGGACATACCGCACATAGCAGCGCTTCGAGCGCTCGATCCTTGATCAGTAAGAGCGATCAATAACGATCGCATATTCGATAACAGAACTCTTGACGCGTGCCTCGGGCCGGGGCAAGACTCCCGTCCATCGGTCGGCATTGTCGAACACCTACCGGCAATACGCGTTAGAGTGTGGCAACGCCAAGGGCCGGCATCGCTCTCACCCCCGAGGGCGCTGAACCCCCGGAGGGACCCGGGGTTCGGCTTCCCTGGACGAAGGACAAAGGAGTCGCGGGTGTCCAGCTCCGACATCTTCATCGGCGAGACCATCGGTACCGCCATACTCATCCTCCTCGGCGGCGGCGTCTGTGCCGCCGTGACCCTGAAGGCCTCCAAGGCCCGTAACGCCGGTTGGCTCGCCATCACCTTCGGGTGGGGTTTCGCCGTTCTGACGGCCGTCTACACCTCGGCGCCGCTCTCCGGCGCCCACCTGAACCCGGCCGTGACCCTCGCACTCGCGATCAAGGACAAGGACTTCAGCAACCTCCCCGTCTACTGGGGCGGCCAGCTGCTCGGCGCCATGATCGGCGCGACCCTTGTCTGGGTGGCCTACTACGGCCAGTTCCACGCGCACCTCACCGACAAGGAGATCGTCGGCGGTCCCGGTGCGCAGGCCACGGCGGCCAAGGCCGTCGAGGCGCAGGAGAAGGGCGCCGGCCCGGTCCTGGGCATCTTCTCCACCGGTCCGGAGATCCGGAACGCGGTGCAGAACCTCGCCACGGAGATCATCGGCACCATCGTGCTGGTGCTCGCCGTCCTCACGCAGGGCCTGAACGACAAGGGCAACGGTCTGGGCACCCTGGGAGCGCTGATCACCGCACTGGTGGTCGTCTCCATCGGTCTCTCGCTCGGCGGCCCCACGGGCTACGCGATCAACCCGGCCCGTGACCTCGGTCCGCGCATCGTGCACGCCCTTCTGCCCCTGCCCAACAAGGGCGGCTCCGACTGGAGCTACGCCTGGATCCCGGTGGTCGGTCCGCTGATCGGCGGCGCGATAGCCGCAGGCATCTACAACGTCGCTTTCGCCTAGGAAGCACCGGGCCGTCGACGGGCGGCCCGGGCCACGGCCTACGGGCACGCGCCGTACGTAACGCCCCTCAACCACGGATTCCCCAGGAGCACACAGTGACCGACGCCCACACTGCCGGCCCGTTCATCGCCGCCATCGACCAGGGCACGACCTCCTCGCGCTGCATCGTCTTCGACCGGGACGGCCGGATCGTCTCCGTCGACCAGAAGGAGCACGAGCAGATCTTCCCGAAGCCGGGCTGGGTCGAGCACAACGCCAACGAGATCTGGACCAACGTCCAGGAGGTCGTCGCCGGAGCCGTACAGAAGGCCGGCATCACCCGCGACGACATCAAGGCCATCGGCATCACCAACCAGCGCGAGACCACCGTGCTGTGGGACAAGAACACCGGTGAGCCCGTCCACAACGCCATCGTCTGGCAGGACACCCGCACGGACGCGCTCTGCAACGAGCTCGGCCGCAACGTCGGCCAGGACCGCTTCCGCCGCGAGACCGGCCTCCCGCTGGCCTCGTACTTCTCCGGTCCGAAGGCCCGCTGGCTGCTCGACAACGTCGAGGGGCTCAAGGAGCGCGCCGAGGCGGGCGACATCCTCTTCGGCACGATGGACAGCTGGGTCATCTGGAACCTGACCGGCGGGGTCAACGGCGGCCGGCACGTCACCGACGTCACCAACGCCTCCCGCACCCTTCTCATGAACCTGCACACCATGCAGTGGGACGAGAAGATCGCCTCGTCCATCGGCGTCCCGCTGGCGATGCTGCCGGAGATCCGCTCGTCCGCCGAGGTGTACGGCGAGGTCACCGGCGGCAAGCTGGGAGATCTGCTCGGCGGCATCCCGGTCGCCTCCGCGCTCGGCGACCAGCAGGCGGCCCTGTTCGGCCAGTGCTGTTTCTCCGAGGGCGAGACCAAGTCCACCTACGGCACCGGCACCTTCATGGTGATGAACACCGGTGACAAGATCATCAACTCCTACGCCGGTCTGCTGACCACCGTCGGCTACAAGATCGGCGACCAGCCGACGGTGTACGCCCTGGAGGGCTCGATCGCCGTCACCGGCTCGCTGGTGCAGTGGATGCGCGACCAGATGGGCCTGATCTCCACGGCCGCCGAGATCGAGACGCTCGCGCTCTCGGTCGAGGACAACGGCGGCGCCTACTTCGTACCGGCCTTCTCCGGACTGTTCGCCCCGCACTGGCGCTCCGACGCCCGCGGTGTGATCGCCGGCCTGACCCGGTACGTGACCAAGGCACACCTCGCGCGCGCCGTCCTGGAGGCCACCGCCTGGCAGACGCGGGAGATCGCCGACGCCATGGTCAAGGACTCCGGCGACGAGCTGGTGACGCTCAAGGTCGACGGTGGCATGACCGCCAACAACCTGCTGATGCAGACGCTCTCCGACGTCCTTGACGCGCCCGTGGTGCGCCCGATGGTCGCCGAGACCACCTGCCTCGGCGCCGCGTACGCCGCCGGCCTCGCCGTCGGCTTCTGGTCCAGCACCGACGAGCTGCGCGCCAACTGGCGCCGGGCCGCCGAGTGGACCCCCCGCATGGACGCGGAAACCCGCGAACGTGAGTACAAGAGCTGGCTCAAGGCCGTCGAGCGGACCATGGGCTGGATCGAGCACGAGAGCTGAACTGACCAGAACAGCTCAGCACAGCTCTGATGAGGAGTAATCACCCGAAATGACCAGTCAGTCCACCCTGCAGTCCATACCTGCCCTGGGGACGCGCCCGGCGTCCGGCTCTCTCCCGAGCCGAGCCGAGACCAGGGAGCAGCTCTCCAAGGCGTCGTACGACCTTCTCGTGATCGGCGGCGGCATCCTGGGCATCTCCACCGCCTGGCACGCCGCGCAGTCGGGGCTCAGGGTGGCCCTGGTCGACGCCGGCGACTTCGCCGGCGCCACCTCCTCCGCCTCCTCCAAGCTGCTCCACGGCGGTCTGCGCTACCTGCAGACCGGTGCGGTGAAGCTGGTGGCGGAGAACCACTTCGAGCGCCGTGCGGTCTCCCGCCAGGTGGCCCCCCACCTGGCTAACCCGCTCACCTTCTACCTCCCCGTGTACAAGGGCGGGCCGCACGGCGCGGCGAAGCTCGGCGCGGGCGTTTTCGCCTACTCCGCGCTCTCCGCCTTCGGTGACGGCGTCGGCCACCTGCTGAGCCCGTCGAAGGCCGCGCAGGACGTGCCGGAGCTGCGTACCGAGAACCTCAAGGCCGTCGCCGTGTACGGCGACGACCAGATGAACGACGCCCGCATGGCGCTGATGACGGTCCGCGCGGCCGTCGACGCGGGCGCGGTCGTCCTCAACCACGCCGAAGTCACCGGCCTGCGCTTCACCAAGGGCCGGGTGACGGGCGCCGACCTGCGCGACCGCACCTCCGGTGACGAGTTCGGCGTGAACGCGCGTCTGGTCCTGAACGCGACCGGCCCGTGGGTGGACCACCTGCGCAGGATGGAGGACCCGAACGCGGCGCCGTCCATCCGGCTGTCGAAGGGCGCGCACCTCGTGCTGAAGCGCACCTCCCCGTGGAAGGCCGCGCTCGCCACCCCGATCGACAAGTACCGCATCACCTTCGCCCTCCCCTGGGAGGACATGCTGCTGCTCGGCACCACCGACGAGGAGTACGAGGGCGACCCGGCGGACGTGGCGGTCAACGACAAGGACATCGCGCAGATCCTGGACGAGGCTGCGTTCTCCGTCCGGGACCAGCAGCTCAGCCGCGACCTGATCACCTACGCCTTCGCCGGGCTGCGGGTGCTGCCGGGCGGCCCCGGTGACACCGCCAAGGCCAAGCGCGAGACCGTCGTCACCGAGGGCAGGGGCGGCATGCTGTCCGTCGCGGGCGGCAAGTGGACCACCTTCCGCCACATCGGCCGTACGGTCATGCAGAAGCTGGAGTCGCTCCCCGGTCACCCGCTGGGCGACGACTTCGAGCCCATCTCCTCCCTGCCGAAGAAGCTGCCGCTGCCCGGTGTCGCCAACCCGCGGGCGGTCGCGCACCGCCTCCTGGTGGACCGCCCGGCACCCGGTCCGCGCATGGCGGCGGACACCGCCAGGCACCTGGCCACGCACTACGGCTCACTGGCCTTCGACATCGCCCGGCTGGCCAACGACGACCCGGAGCTCGCCGAGCGCGTCCACCCGGACGCACCGGAGATCTGGGCGCAGGTCGTCTACGCCCGCGACCACGAGTGGGCCGAGACGCCGGACGACGTGCTGCGCCGCCGTACGACGCTGACGATCCGCGGTCTGGCCACGGACGAGGTCCGCGCGAAGGTCCAGGATCTGCTGGACAAGAAGTAGCCCCCCGGCCGGCCCACTTCCCTGACCGGAGCCGGCGTCAAGGGACGGCCCCTTCCGCACCGGGGCCGGGAAAGCGGAAGGGGCGGCTCCATGGCGATGGAGCCGCCCCTTCCGTATGAAGCGCGACGGTCGGGATTCCCCTGATGTGCCCCCATAATGTGCTGACACATCGGAGGTCTGAGCGACAGGGAGGCTCGCCATGGCGGTCACCGACGAGGCGATCGAGAAGATCAAGGGGATGATCGTCTCCGGCGCCCTGCGGCCCGGCGACCGGCTGCCCAAGGAGAGTGAGCTCGCGGCCGAGCTGGGATTGTCACGCAACTCCCTGCGGGAGGCCGTGCGGGCGCTGTCGCTGATCCGGATCCTGGACGTGCGGCAGGGCGACGGCACGTACGTCACCAGCCTGGATCCCCAACTGCTGCTGGAAGCGCTCAGCTTCGTCGTGGACTTCCACCGCGACGACACGGTCCTGGAGTTCCTCGCGGTGCGCCGGATCCTGGAGCCGGCCGCCACGGCGATGGCCGCCTCCCGGATCAGTGAGCAGCAACTGGACGCGCTGTCCGCACAGTTGGACGCACTGGGCGCAGAGCCGTCGGTGGAGGAACTCGTCGCCTGCGACCTGGACTTCCATCGGAGCATCGTCCGCGGCTCGGGCAACTCGGTGCTGTGTTCGCTGCTCGACGGGCTGTCGGGGCCGACCACCCGGGCCCGGATCTGGCGCGGTCTGACCCAGAAGGACGCGGTCAGCCGCACCCTGCGCGAGCACCGGGCGATCCTGGGCGCCCTGCGCGACCGGGACGCGGAGGCGGCCCGCTCCTGGGCGACCGTGCACATCGCGAGCGTGGAGCAGTGGCTCCGCAGCACCCTGTGAGGCCGCCGTACGGCACCGGCCGGTGCCGGTGAGTCTCGGCTCGGCAAAGGGTGTTCCGGGGTGTTGATCGGGGCAGTGATCCGTTCACCACCCCGTGCACGGGGCTGCGGGCGCCCCCGTCGGACGCCGTAAGGTTGGGACGTACGTGAGGGCACGTCGGAAGGAGGCGCTGGGTGATCGAGCTCGAGGGGGTTCCCGAGCTGATCGACCCGGTCATGGTGGCCGCGTTCGAGGGCTGGAACGATGCCGGCGACGCCGCCTCCACCGCGGTCGCGCATCTGGAGCGGGAATGGAAGGGCGAGGTGTTCGCGGCGCTGGACGCCGAGGACTACTACGACTTCCAGGTGAACCGTCCCACGGTGTTCATGGACGGCGGAGTGCGCAAGATCACCTGGCCGACCACGAGGTTGTCGGTGGTACGGGTCGGCGGCGAGAAGCCGCGCGACCTGGTGCTGGTCCGCGGCATCGAACCGTCCATGCGCTGGCGCTCGTTCTGCAACGAGCTGCTGGGGTTCGCGCACGAGCTGGGCGTGGAGCTGGTGGTGGTCCTGGGCGCCCTGCTCGGTGACACCCCGCACACGCGTCCGGTCCCGGTCAGCGGGGTCACGTCCGACGCGGACCTGGCCCAGCGGATGGACCTGGAGGAGACCAAGTACGAGGGGCCGACGGGCATCGTCGGCGTCCTGCAGGAGGCCTGCACGCACGCCGGTGTCCCGGCGGTGTCGCTGTGGGCGGCGGTCCCGCACTACGTGTCGCAGCCGCCGAACCCGAAGGCGACGCTGGCCCTGCTCAACCGTCTGGAGGACCTGCTCGACCTGCGTATCCCGCTGGGCGAGCTGCCGGAGGACGCGCGGGCCTGGCAGGTGGGCGTGGACCAGCTGGCCGCCGAGGACAGCGAGGTCGCCGAGTACGTGCAGACGCTGGAGGAGGCCCGGGACACCGCGGAGCTGCCGGAGGCGTCCGGCGAGGCGATCGCCCGCGAGTTCGAGCGCTATCTGCGGCGCCGGGACGTCGGCCCGCCCGGGGGGCATGCGACGGCGGACGGCGGGGAGGGGCCGCCCTCCTCGTACCTGAGGGACAATCCGAGCGGCCGTACCCGGCCGCCGAAGCCGCCCAAGCCGGGCACCGAGGACGACGACTCCTCGGAGGAGTGACGCGCCGGGGGATGCGAAGGGGCGGTACGCACGGCGCGTACCGCCCCTTCGACGTCCGGTGGGCGCTACAGGGCGACGCCGAGCAGTGCGTCCACGGCCCGGGTCACCACGCCGGGCGCGCCGGTGTCGGTGCCGCCCCGCTCCTGCTGGAGCGCGGCCCAGCGGTCGACGGCGGCCAGGGCGGCCGGGGAGTCGAGGTCGTTCGCGAGGGCCTCGCGGATCTCCTCGACGAGCGCCTCGGCGGGCGGTCCGTCGGGCCGGGACACGGCGGCACGCCACCGTGCGAGCCGCGCCTCGGCGTCCGTGAGCACCTGGTCGGTCCACTCCCAGTCGGTCCGGTAATGGTGGGCGAGGAGGGTGAGCCGGATGGCGGCGGGGTCCACGCCGTCGCGGCGCAGCTGGGAGACGAAGACCAGGTTGCCCTTCGACTTGGACATCTTCTCGCCGTCCAGGGCGACCATGCCGGCATGCACGTACGCCTTGGCCATGGGGAACTCGCCGGTGAGCGCCTGGGCGTGCGAGGCGCCCATCTCGTGGTGCGGGAACGCCAGGTCGGAGCCGCCGCCCTGGATGTCGAAGCCCATGCCGAGGTGGTCCAGGGCGATGGCGACGCACTCGATGTGCCAGCCGGGCCGGCCGCGGCCCAGTGAGCCGCCGTCCCAGCTGGGCTCGCCGTCACGGGCGGCCATCCACAGCATCGGGTCGAGCGGGTTCTTCTTGCCGGGCCGTTCGGGGTCGCCGCCCCGCTCGGCGGACAGCAGCCGCATGGCCGCGGCGTCCAGGTTCGAGACCTTGCCGAAGTGCGGGTCGGCCTCGACGGAGAAGTAGGTGTCGCCCTCGAGCTCGTAGGCCGCGCCCAGGTCGCGCAGCCGCTCCACGAGCGGGACGATGCCGGGTATCGCCTCGACGGCGCCTATGTAGTGCCGTGGCGGGAGCATCCTGAGAGCGGTCATGTCCTCGCGGAACAGGGCCGTCTCCTTCTCGGCGAGGGCGGCCCAGTCGACGCCGTCCCGCTCCGCCCGCTCCAGCAGCGGGTCGTCGACGTCGGTGACGTTCTGGACGTAGTGAACCTGCCGCTTGGTGTCGAGCCACACGCGCTGCACCAGGTCGAACGCGTTGTAGGTCGCCGCGTGCCCCATGTGGGTGGCGTCGTACGGGGTGATGCCGCAGACGTAGAGACGGGCGACGGGACCGGGATCAAGGGTGACGGGACCACCGGTCGCGGTGTCGTGGATCCTCAGGTCGCGACCCTTGCCGGGCAGGGCGGGGACCTCGGAAGCGGGCCAGGCATGCATGTACATGAGCCTAACCGCCCGCGAGTCGCGCGTACGAACCGGACCGGGCCGCTCGGCCGGAAAGGCGATCTTGTGTTCTGGGGCGGGGTGTGCTGTTACACCGGCGGCCAGGGTATCGCCGGCCACTCGCCGCTCGGCTCGGGATGTCTCCCGGATTCCAGCAGGGCCTCGACACGCGCGCGTGTGGCCTCGACCTCGGCGGTGGTGAGCAGGCGTGCCAGCCGCAGGGCGAGTTCACCGTCGTCCGACAGGGCGTCCTTGAGTCCCTGGAGGACGCCGACGGCCTCCGGGGTGAGGGGGTCCCCGGCCCAGCCCCACAGTAGGGTGCGCAGCTTGTTCTCCACGTGGAAGGTGACCCCGTGGTCGATGCCGTAGAGCGGTCCGCCGGCGGTGGGCAGCAGGTGGCCGCCCTTGCGGTCGGCGTTGTTGATCACCGCGTCCAGTACCGCGAGGCGGCGCAGCCGCTCGTCGTCGGCGTGCACGAGCAGCGCGGTCCTCCCCTCGCCGACCTCGGCGAACCCGATGGCCTTCCAGCCCGGTTCCGGTTCCTCGGCGTCCACCAGGGCGAGCAGTTCGGCCTCCGGGGCCGCCTCGATCCACAGCTGGACCATGCCCTCGCCGTACGGTCCCTCGCGCAGCACGGTGGGCGGCACCAGGCCCCAGCCGGTCGCCTCGGAGACCTCGTACGCGGCCACCTCGCGCTCGGCGAGGGTGCCGTCGGGGAAGTCCCACAGCGGGCGTTCCCCGGCGACCGGCTTGTACACGCAGGTGGCTTCCTGGCCGTCGTGGGCCACCGTGCAGTACAGCGCCGCGTTGGAGGCGTCGCGGATGCGTCCGCGCACGGTCAGCTCGCCCTCGGCGAGGAGGGCGGCGCCGGTCATGCTCCGCGGCGGTATCCGTTCTGGCGCGGACATACGTGTCCTTCCGGGTCGAGCGGGAGGCTGCACAGCGGGCACGGCGGCCGCCCGGCGTTCACGACGTCGAGTGCGCGCTTGGCGAAGGCCCTGGCCTGCGCGCCGGTGAGCCGGACCCGCAGCATCGGGGGGCCGTTCTCCTCGTCCTGGAGCAGCCGCTCCTCCGCCTCCGCGAGGTCCTCCTCGGAGTCGGCGTCCAGCTCGACCAGGGCCTGGGCCTCGACGATCATCCGCTGCTCCTCGCCGTCCCAGGCCAGCGCCATGGTGCCGACGCGGAACTCCTCCTCGATGGGAGTCTCCAGCGGGGCGGTGTCGGCGACCTCGGAGGGGGTCACCGCGGGGACCGGGGCCTGGCCGCCGCTGCGGCGTACGACCTCGTCGAGGAGCTCTTCCATGCGCTCTGCGAGCGCGGCGACCTGGGTCTTCTCCAGGACCACGCTGGTCACCCGGGGGCCGGCGGAAGCCTGGAGGAAGAACGTACGGCGCCCGGGCAGCCCGACCGTGCCGGCCACGAAGCGGTCCGGTGGGTCGTAGAGGAACACCTGACGGGACACGTCCTGTCTCCATTGGATCGATAGTGTGACGGGAGGGGGGTGTGTGTGGACGCTTCACCCTACTGCGCCCGACGATCACGGTGCGCCCGCACCGCCCCCCACTGGTGCGTCATCCCCGGTGGGTTCCTCGCGGGGCGCAAGGGAGGCGAAATCCCCGGTGTCGCCGAGACGAACGAGAAACGGCCTGAGGCGGGTGTAGCGGATCGCCGTGATGGAACACGGTTCCACGGAGATCCGCTGGAAGAGGTCGAGATGCAGTCCGAGCGCGTCGGCGACGAGGGACTTGATGATGTCACCGTGCGAGCACATGAGGTACGCGGCGTCGGCGCCGTGGTCGCGCTCCACGCGCGCGTTCCACTCCCGCACGGCCTCGGCCGCGCGGGTCTGCATGGCGCGCATGGACTCGCCGCCGGGGAACGCGGCGGCCGAGGGGTGGGCCTGCACCACCTGCATCAGCGGCTCGTCCGCGAGCTCTGCGAGCTTGCGGCCGGACCAGTCGCCGTAGTGGCATTCCCCGATCCGTTCGTCGGTGTGCACGGGCAGGTCCGGCCGGGCGTCGAGCAGCGGACGGATGGTTTCCTGGCAGCGCTGCAGAGGGCTGGTGACGACCTCGGAGAGGGGCAGCCCGTCGAGTCGCCCGGGCAGCGCGGCGGCCTGTGCGGCCCCGCGTTCGTCCAGGGCGACGCCGGGCGTCCAGCCGGCGAGCAGTCCGGCGGTGTTGGCGGTGGAACGTCCGTGCCTTACGAGGATCAGCGTGGGCATGCGGACCAGCGTAGGCGCACATCGCTGTGCGGCGGAGTGCTGGCAACAGGAGGTTGGGTTTCTTGATCGTCGACTGTGCCGTCTACCGGGACGGGCACCGCAGTGAAGGCCTGGACGACCTGTCCGACGCGCTGGCCGCGGCGCGGGCGGTGGGCGGGTTCGTGTGGATCGGGCTGCACGAGCCGTCGGAGAAGGAGTTCGAACGCGTCACCGAGGAGTTCGGGCTGCATCCGCTGGCCGTCGAGGACGCCCTCAACGCGCACCAGCGGCCCAAACTGGAGGTGTACGACGACTCGCTGTTCGTGGTGCTCAAGCCGGTCGTGTACGAGCCCGAGAGCGACGCCGTCTCCACCGGCGAGGTGATGATCTTCGTCGGTGACGGGTTCGCGGTGACCGTCCGGCACGGTGAGGGTTCTCCGCTGGCGGCAGTGCGGCGGCGTCTGGAGGAGGAGCCGGAGCTGCTGGAGAAGGGCCCGACCTCCGTGCTGTACGCGATCGCCGACGCCACCGTCGACCACTACCTGGAGGTGGCGACCGAGCTGCAGACCGACCTGGAGGAACTGGAGGCGGAGGTGTTCTCGCCGGAGGTGGGCGGTTCGCGCAACACCGCCTCCCGGATCTACACGTTCAAGCGGCAGGTCCTGGAGTTCCGCCGGGCGACGGGCCCGCTGGCGCTGCCGCTGACGCGGCTGGCCGGCACCGGGCCGACGGGCGGCGGCGGGGTGGCCTTCGTGGACGACAAGGCCCGGCCCTTCTTCCGGGACGTCTCCGACCACCTCACGCGCGTGAACGAGTCCGTGGAGGGCCTGGACCGGCTGGTGTCGGACATCCTGTCGGCCCATCTGGCGCAGACCGGCGTCCGGCAGAACGACGACATGCGGAAGATCTCCGCGTGGGCGGCGATGGCCGCGATCCCCACGATGATCGCGGGCATCTACGGCATGAACTTCGAGCACATGCCGGAACTGCACTGGGTGTGGTCGTATCCGACGGTGATCGTGGCGATGGCCGCTCTGGAGGTGCTGCTGTACCGGCTGTTCAAGCGGCGCGGATGGCTGTGAGCGGGCGGCTCAGGCGAACTCCGGGGCGGTGGTCGCGGGGCCGCCGAGCGGATCACGGCGGTCGGGCGTGCGCAGCGACACCATGCGCCGCCAGCCCGCGGCGCGCTCGTAGGCGTACGCGGCGTGGATGCCGGCCGCGAGCGCCGCGCGCCTGGCGTTCGACCAGCCGAGGATGCGCCCCATGCGGGCCATGACGGCCAGACTCACGTCCCGGTGGACGCGGATCTCGGCGAGCGCGCACTCGCGCAGGGTGCGCCGGATCAGCCTGCCGTAACCGGAGGCCGCGAAGCGCAGCAGTTCCTCGTGGGTGTAGGCGAGGTGGTTGGCCTCGTCGTCGCAGATCATGCGGAAGGCCTTGCCGACCCGGGGGTGGTCGGCGAAGTGCCTGCGGAGCAGGGCCATCTGGTCGGCGGCCCGCTGTTCGGTGACCCGGCTGTGCGCCAGGTAGACGATGAGGTCCCGCACGCTCAGCGGCTCGTCCCCGCGGAGCTTGTCGTGGGCGAGGCCGATACCGCGCCGCTCGAGGAGCATCGTGTAGTCGGTCGCGGGGGGGACGGGGACCGGTTCCAGACCGCGGTTGCGCAGGAGGGCGTTGAAGATCCGCCCGTGCTTGTCCTCGTCGGCACCGTGGCGGGTGATCTTGGGGACGAGCGCCTGTTCGCCCTCCGGTACCAGCGCGGCGATCCGCCCGTTCTCCCAGCCGCCCTGCGCCTCGCCGCTCGCCGCGATGGAGCAGAAGAGCCGGAAGGACTCGTCGTTGTCGAGGATCTCCTGGAACACACTCTTCGCCGACAGCATGGGTGGGCCGCCTTTCCGCAGGAATCCGCAGAGAACGAGTCAAATGCGGCATCGCGGGTGCTGCAACACCTGTGCGGGCCGAGTGGGCCGGAAGAAGGAGCACCGGGGTCGCGGCGGGGGCGTAACCGCGCGGACCCGGGCGCGTTGTTCCCCGTGACGGCCGTGGCGGGGAAGACCCCCGAGCCCCCACCACGGCCGTGAAGAACCCCTGCGCTGCGGCATGGTCCGCCGGACAGGCCCTACGCCAGGCCCGCACGCTCCAGTGCCTCGGTGCCGGCGCGGAGGGAGGCGAGGCGCTCGTCGAGGGTGAAGCCGGCCGGGGCGAGGCTGAGGGTGGTGACGCCGGCCGCGGCGTAGGCCTTCATCCGGTCGGCGATGCGGTCCACGGAACCCAGCAGCGTGGTCTTGTCGATGAGGTCGTGCGGGATCGCGGCCGCGGCGCTCTGCTTGTCCCCGGAGAGGTACTTCTCCTGGATCTCGGCGGCCTCCTTCTCGTACCCCATGCGCCGGGCGAGCTGGTTGTAGAAGTTCTGCTTGGCGCTGCCCATGCCGCCCACGTACAGGGCGGTGTAGGGGCGGAAGACGTCGGCGAGCCGGGACACGTCCTTGTCGTCGCCGACGGCCAGCGGCAGGGTCGGGCAGACGTCGAAGCCGTCCATGGTCTTCCCGGCCTTCTCACGCCCGGCCCGCAGGTACTTGGTCGTGGTGTCCTCGAGGTGCTCGGCGGAGGGGAAGATCAGCAGTGCTCCGTCGGCGATCTCACCGGTCTGCTCGAGGTTCTTCGGCCCGATGGCGGCGATGTACAGCGGGATGTGCTCGCGCTGCGGGTGCACGGTCAGCTTGATCGGCTTGCCGGGGCCGCCGGGCAGCGGCAGCGTCCAGTGCTCGCCCTCGTACGTCAGCCGCTCCCGGGTCATCGCCTTCCGTACGATCTCCACGTACTCGCGGGTACGCGCCAGCGGCTTGTCGAACTTGACGCCGTACCAGCCCTCGGAGACCTGCGGCCCGGAGACACCGAGACCGAGCCGGAAGCGGCCGCCGGAGAGCGAGTCGAGCGTCGCCGCGGTCATCGCGGTCATCGCGGGCTGCCGGGCCGGGATCTGGAAGATGGCGGAGCCGACGTCGATGCGCTCGGTCTGCGCGGCGACCCAGCTGAGCACGGTGGCCGCGTCGGAGCCGTACGCCTCGGCGGCCCAGCAGACGGCGTAGCCGAGCCGGTCGGCCTCCTGCGCCACCGCCAGATTGTCCGCGTCCATTCCCGCGCCCCAGTAGCCGAGGTTGATCCCGAGCTGCATGGCCGATCCCCTTACCCGTCGGTAACGTCTCTGTGGGGGCGACCCTAGCGCGGGCGGCCGGACGATGGTGCCGGACGGGGGGTGCGCAGGCCCCGGCCAGGGCGGGAAATCGGTTATCCACAGGCAGCCCACGCACCAGTCCCGGCCAGTAATCTCGGCCAGCATGGAGCAGAGGCATCTGGGCAGTACCGGCCTGCGCGTGTCCCGGATCGGGCTGGGCACCCTCACCTGGGGCCGGGACACCGACGAGCACGACGCCGCGGACATGCTGAAGGCGTTCTGGGAGGCGGGCGGGACCCTCGTCGACACCGCGGACGTCTACGGCGCCGGAGAGGCCGAGTATCTGCTCGGGCAGCTCCTGGAAGGGCTCGTGCCGCGCCGGGACCTGGTCATCTCCACGAAGGCGGGGAGCGTGCCCGACCCCGACCGCCGTTTCGACGGCTCGCGGGGTCATCTGCTCGCCGCGCTGGACGCCTCCCTGGCCCGCCTCGGCACCGACCACGTGGATCTGTGGCAGGTGCACGCCTTCGACCCGGACACCCCGCTGGAGGAGACGCTGCAGGCCCTGGACCTGGCGGTGAGCAGCGGCCGCGCCCGTTACGTGGGCGTCTCCAACTTCTGCGGCTGGCAGCTGGCGAAGGCGGCGACCTGGCAGCTCGCCGCGCCGGGGACACGGACCCGGCTGGCGGGTACGCAGATGGAGTACTCGCTGCTCCAGCGCGGTATCGAGCGCGAGGTGCTGCCGGCCGCGCTGGACCTCGGGGTGGGGCTGCTGCCGTCCTCGCCGCTCGGGCGCGGGGTGCTGACCGGGAAGTACCGCAACTCCACCCCGGCGGACTCGCGCGGCGCCTCGGAGCACCTGGCGCCGTTCGTCGCGCCGTACCTCGACGACACGGCTACCCGCATCGTGGACGCCGTGACGACGGCGGCGGACGGACTCGCGGTGACCCCGCTGCAGGTCGCCCTCGCCTGGGTGCGGGACCGTCCGGGCGTCGCCGCGCCGATCGTCGGAGCGCGCAACGCGCAGCAGCTCACGGCGGCGTTGTCGGTGGAGGCCCTTAGTCTTCCTGACGAGATCTGCCGGGCGCTCGACGACGTGTCGGCGCCCGTGCACCGCTATCCCGATCACGACTGGAGCACGCTGTGAGCACGGACCCGGAGACCTCGGGGGTCTCCGACGGATCGGCAGAAGGCACCGGGACCCCGGACAGCACACCCGGGGCGACCGGGGCCGGCGAAGAGGCCGCGGAGACCGCCGGCGCGGACGCCCTCGCCGGGGAGGCGGCGGATCCCGCCCCGCCCACCGCGGGACCGGGCGACGGGGAGGCCGGCCCGGGGGGCGCGAGTGGGGCGTCCGAGGACACCGCCGCCCAGCTGTCCGAGGCGGAGGCCGAGCTGGCGGCGCAGCGGCTCGAGCGGGAGCGGATCGCGCGACGTAAGGCGGAGCGGCAGGGGCCGATCGAGAGCGGCGGCAAGCTGAGCGGCACGGCCGCCGATCTGCTCGCGGCCGTGCGGGCGGTGGAGAGCGGCGAGAAGCCGGCCGCCGCGGTGTTCGCCGAGCCCGCGCCCGCCCCGCGCAGGCCGGCCACCGAGCCCGTGCGCAGGCCGGAGCCGGCACCGGCCGCCGCCCCCGCGCCCGCGCCCGCGCCCGCGCCGGACACCGTGGAGGCCGTACGGCGCGTCCTGGCGGACGGCGGTGCGCCGGACGCCCTCGCCCCGCAGGTCGCCGCGGCCCTCGGTGAGGGCGCCGACACGGTGCTGCGGGCCGATCCCTGGCAGTTGCTCCGGGTGACGGGCGTGCGGCCGGAGCAGGCCGACGGCTTCGCGCGGGCGCTGCTCGGCGCGGAGTGCGGACCGGACGACGAGCGGCGGGGCCGGGCGACGACGGTCTGGCTGCTGGAGCAGGCGGCCCTGGCCGGGCACACCGCCCTGGAGCTGTCCGCGCTCACCGAGGCCCTGGCCCAGCGGGCCGTACCGGACCCGGAGGCGACCGTGCGGAGCGCGATCGCGGAGGGTGAGGCCCTGGTGTTCCAGGACGCGCTCGATGAGCCCGGTGCCCCGGCCGCCCCGGCTCAGGAGGATGGGGCGGAGGGCGAGGAGCAGCGCCCGGTGCGCGTCCTGGCCGGCCTGGAGCGGTACGCGCTCGCCGAGGAGAGCCTCGCCGACGGTCTGGCCCGTCTGGTCAACGCACCGTCCAAGGAAGCGTCCGAGGAGTGGCAGGCGGTGACGGCGCCCGGCGGGGCCGCCGAGCTGGTCCGTGCCGTGGCCGGGCACGGCCTGGTACTGCACACGGGCGGCGAGGCGGCCCGTGCCGAACCGGCGGCGCTGCTCAGCGCTGCCCGGGCGGCCGGGCTGCGGGCCGTCGCGGCCTGCCACACGCCGGACGGACGGCACAGGTTCGCCGCCCTGCTCGGCGCCGACGGCGAACGGGAGGACGACGGCCGGGTCGTGACGGTTCCCGGTCTGCTGGCCGGCACCGAGGGTCCCGGCCGGGATGCCGAGGGCAGCCTGGACCTGAACCTGTTGATCGTGCTGGACGCCCCGCAGCTCGACGTGGAGAGCGCGGCGGTGATCGTGGAGTCGCTGCCCGACGGCGCCCGCCTGGTGCTGAGCGGGGATCCGGCGGTGCTGTGGTCGGCCGGGCCCGGCCGGGTCTTCGCCGACCTGCTCGCCGCCCGTGTCTGCCCGCAGGTGGCGTCCCGGGTCCCCGATCCGGGTCCGCTCGGCGAGCTGGTCTCCGGCGTCGGGGTCGGCGAGCTGAACCAGGTGGAGGCCCCCGGCAAGGAGATCGTGATCGTGCCGGTCCGGGACGCGGGCGAGGCCGTGCACCGGACGGTGCAGCTGGTCGCCGACTCGGTGCCGCGGGCCATCGGCGTCCCGGCCGAGCAGACGGTGGTGATCACCCCGGGACACGGGGGCGCCGCGGGCACCCGAGTGCTGAACGCGGCGCTCAAGGAACGGCTCAACCCGGGCCCCGGCCGCTTCGGCGGCTTCGACCCCGGCGACCGGGTCGCCTACTCCCCCGCTCCCGGCCGTACGCTGCCGGGCCGGGTGGTGAACGCGGACGCCGAAGGGCTGCACCTGTCGTGCGCGGGCGTGCCCGTGGTCGTGCCGCGGGAGCGGGTGGAGCAGTCCGTACGGCACGGGTGGGCGCTGACCGCGCACCAGGCGGTGGGCGGCCGGTGGCCCGCGGTGGTCGTGGTGCTGCCCGGCGACGCGGCCCAGGCGCTCAGCCGGCCCTGGGTGTACACGGCCTTCGGGCGGGCGAGCCGGCATCTGTCCGTGGTGCACGGGGTCGAGCAGGCGCTGCCCAGGGCCGTCGCGGAGGTCGTGGCGAAGCCGCGGACGACACGTCTGCCGGTGCTGCTGAGAACGCAGGTTCCGGCGGCCGGGTGATCCGGGCCGGCGGTGCCGTACCGGCCCGAGGGCCCGTGCGGCACCGCCGGCCCGGCCGGGTCAGCGGTCGGCGTCCAGGGGCTCCAGGTCCTCGTCCTCGTCGAGCTCCGCCGCCAGTTCGTCGATCTCGTCGGCCTCTTCGCCGTCGTCGTCGGTCTCGTCGTCGAAGACGGCGCTGACGTCGAAGCGGCACACCACCCGCTGCTGGTCGACCTGCTCGAAGGGGGCTTCCAGCCATTCGCCCGGTTCGGCCGGTTCTTCGGCGGCGGTCACCCAGAGCGTGGAGTCGCCCTCCTCGAGGCCGAACTCCTTGTGCCGGGAGGCGATCTCGTCCGGTTCGAACTCGCCGAAGAGGATGCCCAGCGCCCCGTGGATCGTGTCGGAGCCGTCGTCGCCGTCCTCGTGGTCGGCCGCCTCGATCCGCTGGGCCTGTGCGCGCAGCCGCTGGGGTTCCGCCACGGCGTAGTCGCGGCGGATCAGCACGCTGATCCCGTTCGGTTCCTCGGGGCCCGCGTACGGTGGCAGCGATTCCTCGGCGGCGGGGATCTCGAAGGGGGTCACCTCGTCGTAGCGGTCGTAGAGCAGCTCGTCGTACACCTCGGCGGCCGCCGCCAGCTGGTTGAACGCCTCGTAGACGGCGGGGTCGTCCTCCCCCGACCTGCGTTCGACCGCGGCCAGGTGACGGTCGAGGGCGGTCTTGACCGCCTCGGCGGCGGCGCGTACCTCGGCAGCGGTGGGCTGCGCAGCATCAGACATAGTGCAGACGCTATCCGTACCGGGCCCCAGCCCGCACAATAGATGCGATGCCGGAATACGAATTTGTCGACGTGTACGTGCCTCGCGGGGTCTCCCGCAAGGACGCCACCCGACTGCTGACGGACCATGCCGAGTACGGACACTGGGAGTTGGACCGACTGAGCCTGCTGCGGGACGGCAGCCGCAAGGTGCGGTTGCGCCGGCGGATCATCCGTCAGGTGCGCGCCACGTGGTGAGGCGGCACGACCGGTACGGAGGGGGCACCGCATCGGCGGGGCCCCCTCCGTTTCCACCGGTGGAGGCACCGGTCGTGGGTCACGCCGAGGCCCGCGCCCTGCGGTAGAGCACCGCACCGGCCAGCAGCGCGCCCGCGCTCGCGGGCAGGACCGCACCGAGCGGCAGGTCCCCGCCGGTGTGGGCGAGCTGCGCGGCGGCCGGCAACGAGGCGTCGCTGCGCCCGCCCTGCCCGCCGACGTGCGAGGAGCCGCCCGGCGTGCCGGGGTGCTGGGGACTGCCGGGGTGACCCGGAGTTCCAGGCGTGCCCGGGTGCTGCGGACTGCCGGGGTTGCCCGGCTGGCCCGGAGTGCCCGGGTGACCGGGCTGGCCCGGAGTGCCCGGGTGACCCGGCTGGCCCGGGTGACCCGGCGTGCCCGGCTGGCCCGGAGTGCCCGGGTGACCCGGAGTGCCCGGCGTGCCCGGCTGACCCGGGGGCGTGCCGTGGCCGTCACCGTTGCCGCTGTCCGCGCAGTGGTTGCCCGTGGTGGAGTTGCCGGCTCCGATGACGCCGATGCTGTTGCCGCACACGTTCACCGGGACGTCGACCGGAACCTGGACGTGGTTGCCCGAGCCGACCCCCGGCGAACCACCGGTGTACCCGCCCGCATGGGCCCCGCCGTGACCGGCGCCACCGTGGTTGGCGCACTCGTTGCCCACCGCCGGGTTGAGCAAGCCCACCACGTCGACGCTGTTCCCGCACACGTTCACCGGGACGTCGACCGGGACCTGGACGACATTGCCGGAAGCGACCCCCGGCGAACCGCCGGTGTACCCGCCCGCGTGGGCGCCGTCGTGACTCGAGCCTCCGTGCCCGTAGCCTCCGTGGCCGTAGCCGCCGTGGCCGTAGCCGCCGTGCTCCTCCGAGGAGTGGCCGCCGCCGTGGTTGGTGCACTTGTTGCCCACCGCGGGGTTGAGCACCCCTACGACGTTCACGGTGTTGCCGCAGACGTTCACCGGCACGTGCACCGGCGCCTGGACGGTGTTGCCGGACAGTACGCCCGGCGAGTGGGACGCGGAGCCGGTCGCGCCGGAGTCCGCGTGGGCGTAGCCACCGGCGGCGGCCAACACGCCGGTCGCGGCCGCCATGGTCATCAGACCCTTTCGGGTAGCCTGTCGCATAGCTGAATTCCCCCCTGCCTTCATTTCCTGGATTTCACAGAAGAGCGATCGGCCCCGGAGCGCATGGCGCGCGCTCCGGGGCCGACGCGTGAAACGCCCCTCAGAGAGACGACGTCACTTGTTGACGCAGGTGTTGCCGAAGGCGGGGTTCAGCAGCCCGATCACGGAGATCGTGTTGCCGCACACGTTCACCGGGACGTGGACCGGAACCTGGACGACGTTGCCGGAAGCGACACCCGGGGAGTGCACGGCGGCACCGTGGGCACCCGAATCGGCGACGGCCAGACCCGCACCCGCGAGAACCAGACCACCGGTGGCAGCCGCAGCGGCGACGACCTTCTTGAGCATTATTCCTCCTTGTTGGCAAAAGCGATCTCGTGTCGCTGATCGCATTACCTGTAACGAGGAGGGAGTAATGGAGCTACGAGCTTATGGTCGCATTCACTCTTCTCAGTCGAACTCGTACGGGCGCCCGAATAGCTCAGCCCAATACGTCACCACGCGTGCCTCAGGACGCGTCGATGAACCGGTCGAGCACCCGCACGCCGAACTTCAGCCCGTCCACCGGCACCCGCTCGTCCACCCCGTGGAACATGCCCGCGAAGTCCAGCTCGGGCGGCAGTTTCAGCGGCGCGAAGCCGAAGCCGCGGATGCCGAGGTCGTCGAAGGACTTGGCGTCCGTACCGCCCGAGAGCATGTACGGGATGGCCTTGGCGGCCGGGTCCTCGGCCAGCAGCGCGGACTGCATGGCCTCGACCAGCGCCCCGTCGAAGGTGGTCTCGACGGCCTTGTCGGCGTGCACGTCCTCCCGCTTCACCTTCGGCCCCAGGATCCGGTCGAGGTCGGCGAGGAACTCCTCCTCGTGCCCCGGCAGGAACCGCCCGTCGACGTGCGCGGTGGCCTCGCCCGGAATGACGTTGACCTTGTAGCCGGCGCCCAGCTGCGTGGGGTTGGCCGTGTTGCTCAGGGTCGCGCCGATCAGCTTGGCGATGCCGCCGAGCCGGGCGAGCGTGGACTCCATGTCCTCGGGGTCCAGCTCGGTGCCGAGCGCGTCGCCGAGCTCGTCGAGGAAGGCCCGCGTGGTCTTGGTGACCCGCACCGGGAACCTGTGCCGGCCCAGGCGTGCCACGGCCTCCGACAGCTCGGTAATGGCGTTGTCCCGGTGGATCATCGACCCGTGCCCGGCGGTGCCGGCCACGGTCAGCTTCATCCAGTGCATGCCCTTCTCGGCGGTCTGGATCAGGTACAGCCGCCGCTGCTCACTGACCGTGAACGAGAACCCGCCGACCTCGCTGATCGCCTCGGTGACCCCGTCGAAGAGCTCACGGTGGTGGTCGACGAGGTACCGCGCCCCGTACGTGCCGCCCGCCTCCTCGTCCGCGAGGAAGGCCAGCACGATGTCCCGGGGCGGCCGGCGCCCGCTGCGCAGCCTGTCCCGCACGACCGCCAGCGTCATCGCGTCCATGTCCTTCATGTCGACGGCCCCGCGACCCCACACGCACCCGTCGGCGACCTCCCCGGAGAAGGGGTCGTGGGTCCAGTCGGCGGCGTTGGCGGGTACCACGTCGAGATGGCCGTGGATCAGCAGCGCGGGCCGGGAGGGGTCCTCGCCCTCGATCCGGGCCACGGTCGACGCCCGCCCGGGGTGCGACTCGAAGATCTTCGGGTCCAGTCCCACCTCGGCGAGCTTCTCGGCGACGTACTCGGCGGCCGTGCGCTCGCCGGGGCCCGAGTGGTCGCCGTAGTTGCTGGTGTCGATCTGGATCAGCTCGCGGCAGAGGTCCACGACCTCGTCCTCGCCGGTGACGCCCTTGGCCGTGTCCGTCTCGCTCACGCTGCTTCCTCCCGCTGTCTGGTCGGTTCCTCTCATACTCCCTCCCCGCCCGCCGCGGCCCCAAGACCGGCCCCCGGCCCGTCACGGGCCGTTCACGCTCGGGCGGGCGGCGGCACGGGGTGTGATCGGCCACCCCCGAAAGCCTGGTAGTGTTTCCTGTGTCGCCGCGAGGGAGACCCGCGCGACAGACACCTTGTCCGGGTGGCGGAATGGCAGACGCGCTAGCTTGAGGTGCTAGTGCCCTTTATCGGGCGTGGGGGTTCAAGTCCCCCCTCGGACACCAGTCGGGACCCCTGCTCAGCAGGGGTCTTTCGCATGTCAGGGGCGCGGTGCCGTCAACTGCCGGCGCGCGGTTCCCCACGGGCGGCTCAGAGCGGGCGGCCCGTCCGTGAACAGTCCGCCTCCGCACCGCGCGACGGGTGTTTCCCGGCCCTCGGCGGCCTTTGTGGGCCATCTCTCCTCGTGGCCGAAGACCATGAGGTCAACGGCTTCTGACCGACCCTCACCGCTCCCCCGAACGGCCCACCCCAGTGGCCGCGAACAGGCCCAATGCCTAGCGTCGTACTAATATTTCCGGCTTGTTACGGAGCTGGACCCGGACAACCCCAGGCATACCTGCGGGCCCGCCAGCGCCCCGGAGGCTTCCGGGAACGAGACGCGAGGACCCGATGGCAGCCATACACGAGGGCAGTGCTCTCGGCCTGCTCGACGAAGAGATCCGCCGGCGGTTCGGTGACACGGCACGCTTCTCCGGTGGGCAGGCGGCTTCCCCGCGCACGCTCGTGGACGTCTTCGAGGCGTCCGTGCGCTCGTACCCGGACGAACTCGCCCTGGACGACGGGGCGGCACAGCTCACCTACCGTGCGCTGGCCGCCGAGGTGGAGCGGTTGCGGCGTCGGCTCGCCGCCGCCGGGGTCGGCCTCGGTGACCGGGTGGGCGTTCGCGTCCCGTCCGGGACCAACGACCTGTACGTCGCGATCCTCGCCGTGCTCGCCGCGGGTGCCGCCTACGTTCCCGTGGACGCCGAGGACCCGGACGAGCGGGCCGAGTTGGTGTTCGGGGAGGCGCGGGTGCGGGCCGTCGTCGGGGCCGGGCACGAGCTGGCCGTCACCGGACGCGGCGACGTCCCGGCCGCCCGGCCGGGCGTGGAGCACGACGCGTGGATCATCTTCACCTCCGGCTCGACCGGGAAGCCCAAGGGCGTCGCCGTCACCCACCGCAGCGCCGCCGCGTTCGTGGACGCCGAGGCCGCGCTGTTCCTCACCGACGACCCCGTAGGGCCGGGCGACCGGGTGATGGCGGGGCTGTCCGTCGCGTTCGACGCGTCCTGCGAGGAGATGTGGCTGGCGTGGCGGTACGGCGCCTGTCTGGTCCCGGTGCCCCGGTCGCAGGTCCGCAGCGGCGCCGACCTCGGGCCCTGGCTGGTCGAGCAGGAGATCACCGTCGTCTCCACGGTGCCGACGCTGGCGGCCCTGTGGGAGCCGGAGGCCCTGAGCGACGTACGTCTGCTGATCTTCGGCGGTGAGGCCTGCCCGCCCGAGCTGGTGCAGCGGCTCGTGACCGAGGGGCGCGAGGTCTGGAACACGTACGGGCCGACCGAGGCGACCGTCGTCGCGTGCGCCTCGCTGATGTCGGGCGAGGAGCCGGTCCGGATCGGGTTGCCGCTGAACGGCTGGGAACTGGCCGTCGTCGACGAGGCCGGGGAGCCCGTGCCGATGGGCGGCAGCGGACAGCTGGTGATCGGCGGGGTGGGGCTCGCCCGGTATCTCGATGCCGAGAAGGACGCGGAGAAGTACGCGCCGCTTCGGTCGCTGGGCTGGGAGCGGGCGTACCGCAGCGGTGACCTGGTCAAGGCCGATCCCGAAGGGCTGGTGTTCCTCGGGCGCGCCGACGAGCAGATCAAGCTCGGCGGGCGGCGCATCGAGCTCGGCGAGGTGGACGCCGCGCTGCAGGCGCTGCCCGGCGTGGCGGGGGCCGCCGCCGCCGTGCGCACCGCCCGCAGCGGCAACCAGCTTCTCGTCGGCTACATCGTCACCCAGGAGGGCTGGGACCAGGCGGCGGCCGTCGAGCGGCTGCGCGCCGAGCTGCCCGCCGCGCTGGTGCCGTTGCTCGCCCCCGTCGGCGATCTGCCGACCCGCACCAGCGGCAAGGTCGACCGGAACGCGCTCCCCTGGCCGCTGGACGGCCTGGAGACCGGCGGTCCGGCCGAGCAGCTCTACGGCACCGAGGCCTGGCTCGCCGAGCAGTGGACGGAGGTCCTCGGCATCCCGGTGACCAGCGCCTCCGACGACTTCTTCGCGATCGGCGGCGGCAGCCTGGCCGCCGCCCAGCTGACCACCCGGCTGCGCACCCGCTACCCGAGCGCGGCCGTCCTCGACATCTACCAGCAGTCCACCCTGCGCAAGCTGGCCCGCCGGCTGGAGAAGTCGGCTCAGGACGACGGCGCCCGGCGCACGATCGCGCCGGTGCCGACGCGGGCCAAGGTGATCCAGCTGCTGCTGCTCGTGCCGCTGTTCACGCTGCTGGGGCTGCGCTGGACGGTGGCGCTGGCCGCGCTGGGGAACCTGCTGCCCGGTTACTCGTGGCTGCCGACCGCCCCGTGGTGGCTGGTCGCGGCCGGCGCCGTCCTGCTGTTCAGCCCGCCGGGCCGGCTGGCGGTCGCCGCGGGCGGGGCGCGGCTGCTGCTGCGCGGTGTGCGGCCCGGCCGGTACCCGCGCGGGGGCGGCGTGCACCTGCGGCTGTGGGCCGCCGAGCGGCTGGCCGAGTTCAGCGGGGCGACCTCGCTGACGGGTTCCTGGCTGCAGCGGTACGCGCGGGCGCTGGGCGCCAAGGTCGGGCAGGACGTGGACCTGCACTCGCTGCCGCCGGTCACCGGCATGCTCAAGCTGGGCCGGGGCGCGGCCGTGGAGTCCGAGGTCGACCTGTGCGGGTACTGGCTGGACGGCGACCGGCTGGAGATCGGTCCGGTGAAGGTCGGCGCGCACGCCGTCGTCGGCACCCGCAGCATGCTCTTCCCGGGTGCCCGGGTCGGCAAGCGGGCCGAGGTGGCGCCGGGTTCGGCGGTCACCGGGCAGGTCCCGACCGGGCAGCGGTGGGCCGGCGCACCCGCGGTCAAGCTGGGCAGGGCCAAGCGGAACCGGCCGAAGGACCGGCCGCGGCGCGGGACGTTCTGGCGGTTCATGTACGGCGTCTCCGGTGCCGGGCTGACCCTGCTGCCGGTGGTCGCGGGTATCGCCGCGATCGCTGTGGCCGGGGTGTTCGTGGCGCCGGGTGCCGGTGCGGCCGCGGCCCTGCGGGGTGCGGTGCTCGCACTGGTCCCGGCCACGCTGGCCTTCGGGCTGGTGTACGCGCTGTTGGTCCTCGTCGCCGTACGGTTGCTGAGCCTGGGGCTGCGGGAGGGCACGCACCCGACGCACGGCCGGGTCGGCTGGCAGGCGTGGACCGTCACACAGCTGATGGACCGGTCCCGGGAGACGCTGTTCCCGCTGTACGCCGGGCTGGTCACGCCGGTGTGGCTGCGGCTGCTCGGGATGCGGATCGGGCGGGGTGCCGAGGTGTCGACGGTCCTGGCGCTGCCCAGCCTGACCACGGTCGGCGAGGGCGCGTTCCTGGCGGACGACACGCTGACCGCGCCGTACGAGCTGGGCGGCGGCTGGCTGCGGATCGGGCGTGCGGAGATCGGGCGGCGGGCCTTCCTGGGGAACTCCGGGATGACCGCGCCGGGCCGGGCCCTGCCGGACGGGGGACTGGTCGGGGTGCTGTCGGCGACTCCGAAGAACGCGAAGAAGGGCAGTTCCTACCTGGGACTTCCGCCGGTGCGGCTGCCGCGCAGCGCGAGCGACGGCGACCACAGCCGTACGTACGATCCGCCGGCCCGGCTGCTGTGGGCGCGTGGTCTGGTGGAGGCCTGCCGGATCGTGCCGGTGCTGTGCTCGGCCGCGCTGGCCGTGCTCACGGTGGCGGCGCTGTGCCTGCTGGGCGCCTGGGCCCCGCTGCTGTCCGGGCTGGTGCTGCTGGCCGCGGGTGCGGCGGCCGGTCTCGTCTCGGTCGTGGCGAAGTGGCTGCTGGTGGGCCGGCACCGCGGCGGGGAGCACCCGCTGTGGAGCGGCTTCGTGTGGCGCAACGAGCTGGCGGACACCTTCGTCGAGGTGCTGGCCGTGCCGTGGCTGGCGGGTTCGGTGCCGGGGACGCCGCTGATGACCGCGTGGCTGCGTGGGCTCGGTGCGCGGATCGGGCGGGGCGTGTGGGTGGAGAGCTACTGGCTGCCCGAGACCGACCTGGTGACCCTGGAGGACGCGGCCACCGTGAACCGCGGCTGCGTGCTCCAGACCCACCTCTTCCACGACCGGATCTTGCGGACGGATACTGTGGTCCTCCGTGAGGGCGCGACGCTGGGCCCTGGCGGGATCGTGCTGCCCGGCAGCACGATCGGGGCCCGTACGACGCTGGGTCCCGCGTCGCTCGTCATGGCCGCGGAGTCCGTTCCGGACGGCACCCGCTGGCTCGGCAACCCGATCGAGGCATGGCGTCCGTGAACGCGGGTCACTCGGGACCGGTGAGCGGTGTTCCGGCGGCACGGAGTGGCGGCGCGGCGCAGGGAGCGGACACAGCGGTGGCAGTGCAGCAGTCGGCGGGACGGGACCCGTACTTCCCGGACAACGGTGACCCCCGGTACCGGGCGCACCGCTACGAACTGGCGCTGGACTACCGCCCGGGCCCGAACCGGCTGTCGGGCACGGCTCGTATCAACGCGATAGCGGGCCGTTCGCCGCTGACCGAGTTCCAGCTGAACCTGGCCGACTTCCGGGTGGGCCGGGTCCGCGTGGACGGCCGTCAGCCGCACTACACCCACCGGGCCAGCAGGTTGCGGGTCCGTCCCGCGAAACCGGTGCGTGCCGGTGCGGCGTTCACGGTCGAGGTGCAGTGGTCGGGCAATCCCAAGCCCGTCACCAGCCCCTTCGGCGGGATCGGCTGGGAGGAGCTGGAGGACGGGGCGCTGGTGGCGAGCCAGCCGGTGGGGGCACCGTCGTGGTACCCGTGCAACGACCGGCCCGCCGACAAGGCCTCGTACCAGATCTCCGTCACCACGCCGTCGGCGTACGCGGTGGTGGCGGGCGGGCGGCTGCTGACCCGTACGACGAAGGCCTCGACGACCACGTGGGTGTACGAGCAGTCGGCGCCCACGTCCAGCTATCTCGTCGGGCTGGCGATCGGCAAGTACCAGACGGTGCTGCTCGGCGACCCGGGGCCGGAGGGCGTCCCGCAGCACGGGCACATCCCGGCGCATCTGCTGCCCCGCTTCTCCCGTGACTTCGCCCGCCAGCCGGCGATGATGGAGCTGTTCCAGGAGCTGTTCGGTCCGTACCCCTTCGACGAGTACGCGGTGGTGGTCACGGAGGAGGAGCTCGATGTGCCCGTGGAGGCACAGGGGTTGTCGCTGTTCGGCGCCAACCATGTGGACGGGGCGCGGGGTTGGGAGCGGCTGGTCGCGCACGAGCTGGCCCACCAGTGGTTCGGCAACAGCGTGTCCATCGCCGACTGGCGGCACATCTGGCTGAACGAGGGGTTCGCCAAGTACGCGGAGTGGCTGTGGTCGGAGCGCTCGGGCGGCCGCAGTGCCCATCAGCACGCCGCGTCCGCGCACCGGTTGCTGTCGTCGCTGCCGCAGGACCTGCGGCTGGCCGACCCGGGCCGCAAGCTGATGTTCGACGACCGGCTCTACGAGCGTGGCGGCCTCGCCGTGCACGCGGTGCGCTGCGCGCTGGGCGACGAGGTGTTCTTCCGGATGCTGCGCGAGTGGACGCGGCTGCACCGGGGCGGTGCCGCGTCGACGACGGCCTTCACCGCACACGCCGCGCGCTTCACGGACGAGCCGCTGCACGACCTGTTCACGGCGTGGCTGCACGAGACACGGCTGCCTCCGCTGCCCGGGCCGGACGCGCGGGTAGCCGTCTAGGACAATGGTGTCCATGACCTCGTGTTCCTGCCCGTGCGGGCTGTCCGAGCCGTACGAGAAGTGCTGCGGCCGCTATCACGCCGGCGTCGCCGCGCCGAGTGCCGAGGCGCTGATGCGGTCGCGGTACAGCGCGTTCGTGAAGGGGGACGCGGGTTATCTGCTGCGCACCTGGCATCCGCGGACACGGCCCGCGCGGCTCGACCTCGATCCGGGGATGAAGTGGACGGGGCTGGAGGTGCTGGACACCACGGACGGGTCGGCCTTCCACTCCACCGGGACGGTGACCTTCCGGGCCTCCTACCGGGGTGGTTCGCTGCACGAGCGGAGCCGGTTCGAGCGGGTGGACGGGGCGTGGGTGTATGTCGACGGCGAATTCCCCGGATGACTGAGCGCGGCCGGTACGACGACGGTCGCGACCGGTGCGACGGCGGTGATCACCGAGAAGCGGTCCGGCGGGCCGAACGCGCGACGCGGTTCGGGTGGGCGGCGATCACCGGTGTCTCAGGGCTGCTCGGCTGCACGGTGATCGCCGTCGCCGTCGCCTTCCTGGGCGCGGTCGCCGCCTGCGCGTACGTCGTGGTGGCCGCGCAACACCCCTAGGGGCTGCCGGCAGGCGCCGGGTCAGGGCGCCAGGACGTCCAGTTCCTGCAGGGCGCCCGCGGTGATCTCCCTGGTCAGCTGCTCGGCGCGGGGCGCGTCGCCGGCGCGGACCGCCTCGGCGAGCTGGACGTGCAGGGTGACGGCGGCCGGGTCGGGGTCCTCGAACATGACCTCGTGCTCGGTGCGTCCGGTGAGGACCTCGGCGACGACGTCGCCGAGGCGTGCGAACATCTCGTTGCCGGAGGCGGTGAGGATCACCCGGTGGAAGGCGACGTCGTGGACCAGGTAGCCCTCCAGCCGCTGTCCGCGGGAGTTGGCCACCATGCCGAGGGCGCACTCGGTGAGCTCGGCGCACTGCTCGGCCGTGGCGTTCCTCGCGGCGAGGCCGGCCGCCACCGGTTCGACCGCGGAGCGCAGGACGGTCAGTGAGCGCAGCTGGTGCGGGCGGTCGGCGCCCGCCAGGCGCCAGCGGATGACCTGGGGGTCGTAGACGTTCCACTCGCGCCGGGGGCGGACCGTGACGCCGACGCGGCGCCGGGACTCGACCAGGTGCATGGACTCGAGCACCCGTACCGCCTCGCGCATCACGGAGCGTGAGACGTCGAAACCCTGCGCCAGCTCGTCCGTGCGCAGAACGCTGCCCGGCGGGTACTCGCCCGCGGTGATGGCGGGGCCGAGGGTGTCCAGTACGCGGCCGTGCAGCCCCCGGCCCGGTGTGGTCATGCACTCAGCGTACGTGGTGGATCACGGGACCAAAAAGTCAGACTTATTTGCGACAGCCTCTTGAATTCGTCGTACCTAATCGGTTTCAGTGTCGTCGGCGCCGTTGGCGTCGGATGTCGATGAGGACAGCGAGGCAGAGATGCGCACCCCCCACGTCGTCGTGGTCATGGGCGTCGCCGGCACGGGCAAGACCACCATCGGTCCACTGCTCGCCGCCCGGCTCGGCG
>NZ_JBSFIK010000006.1:0-88248 GCF_053597535.1 Streptomyces sp. NPDC001348
CGTCCTCTACGCGGCCTACCACGTACTGCTGACCCGCTACACCCGGCAGAACGACATCTGCGTGGGCGTCCCCCTCAGCAACCGCACCCACCCCGAACTGCAGGGTGTCATCGGCCTGTTCGTCAACCACGCGGTCTTCCGACTGGATACCGGTGACGATCCGGCCTTCCGGGAACTGGTCGCCCGTGTGCGCGCGGAGTTCCTGGACGCCGTCGACCACGGCGACCTGCCCTTCTCCCGCCTCGTCGAGGAACTTCAACCGGAACGGGACCTCAGCCGCAACCCGGTGTTCCAGACGGTGTTCTCCCTCGAGGAACGCCCCACCGCGGGAGTGCGGCTCGGTGACGTCGAACTCACTTCCGTGGACCTGCATCTGGGGATCTCGAAGTTCGACCTCGCCCTCGTGCTGTACGACGAAGGCCGGCACCTGTCCGGGTTTCTGGAGTACGACTCCGATCTGTTCGACCCGGACACCATGGCGGCCATGGCGGACCAGTACAGCCAGCTGCTCGAAGCCGCGGCACGCGCCCCGGGCGCCCGCCTGTCCGAGCTGGACCCGGTTCCCCCGCGGGAGCGCCTGCGTCATCTGACGGAGTGGAACGACACCGGGCGGGACTTCCCCCGCAATGCCACCACGGCCGCCCTGTTCGAGGAGCAGGTCCGTGCCGCCCCCGACGCGCCCGCCGTCCTCACGTCCGTGGACACCGTCACCTACGGTGAACTGAACGAGCGTGCAGACCGCCTCGCCCGCCGCCTGCGCGCCCTGGGCATCGGGCCGGAAAGGCCCGTCGGCGTCTGCCTGAAACGCTCCGTCGGAATGCTGGTCGCGGTACTCGGCGTTCTCAAGGCGGGCGGTGCGTACCTGCCGCTGGCCCCCGATCACCCGGCCGAGCGGCTCGCGTTCTGTCTGCGCGACGCAGACGCCCGGCTGGTGCTGACCTCGCCGGAACTCGCCGCTCTGTTCGGCGGCCCGGACGCCGGGACCGCCGACGACCGGACCGGGCCGCGGGTCCTGCTGCTGCCGGACACGGGCCTGCCCTGGGACGACCAGGACGCCCTGCCGGCCGGTGCCGATCCCTTGCCGGTCGGCGGCGGTCCCCTCCCGGTCGGTGACGCAGAGAACCTCGCCTACATCATCCATACCTCGGGCTCCACTGGGGTGCCCAAGGGCATCGGAGTGTCCCACCGCGCCCTCGCCCGCCTGGTCAAGGGAGCCGACTACGCGCGGCTCGGCCCGGGCGAGGTCCATCTCCAGCTCTCCCCGCTGTCGTTCGACGCATCGCTGCTCGAGGTGTGGGGGCCGCTGCTCAACGGTGGCACCGTGGCACTCCCCCAGCCGGACCTGCCGTTCCCCGACGTCCTGCGGGACGCCCTCAAACGGTTCCCGGTCACCACCCTGCTGCTGATCTCCCCGCAACTGCATCTGGCCGCGGAGGAGTTCCCGGACGAGCTGAGCGGGGTCCGTCAGCTCCTCGTCGGAGGCGATGTTGTCTCCCCCCGGCACGCGCACAACCTGCTGCCGCATCTGCCCGCCACCCGCTTCGTCCACGTCTACGGGCCGACCGAGAGCACGCTCTTCGCCACCGCGGAGGAGCTGAAGGAGGTCGACGCCGCCAGGGCCACCGTCCCCATCGGCACACCCATCGCCAACACCCGTGCCTACGTCATGGACGAGGCCTTCCGTCTGGTCCCCGTCGGAGCCCCCGGCGAGCTGTGGCTGGGCGGTGACGGACTCGCCCGTGGCTACCCGGGCAGGCCGGGACTGACCGCCGACCGGTTCGTACCCGACCCCTTCGGACCGCCCGGCGGCCGCCTCTACCGCACCGGGGACCTGGTGCGCCGCTTGCCGTCCGGCAGCATCGAGTTCCTCGGCCGGATCGACGGCCAGGTGAAGGTCCGCGGGTTCCGCATCGAGACGGGCGAGGTGGAGGCGGTGCTCACCGGCCATCCCATGGTCCGGGAGGCGGCCGTCACCGTGCGGGACGACGCACCCGGCGGCCGCGCCCTCGTGGCCCACCTCGTGCCGGTGCACCCGGGCGGCACCGTCGCCGCCGGCGAACTCCGCGCCCTGCTGCGGGCGGCCCTGCCGGAGTACATGGTTCCCGCGGCCTTCGTGTGGCTGGACACCATGCCGCTCACCGTCAACGGAAAGGTCGACCGCAAGGGACTGCCGGCACCACGGTACGGAGCCGAGCCGCAGCCGGAGGCCGCCGGTCCGCGTACATCGACCGAGGCGGTGGTCCGCGATGTCTGGCGGGAACTCCTCGGTATCGAGGAGATCGGGCGCGACAGCAGATTCTTCGACGTCGGAGGCAACTCGCTCCTCCTCGCCGCGCTGTTCGAGAGACTCGGCGCACTCTTCCCCCAGGCGGGTCTCTCGCTGGTCGATCTGTTCGAATACCACACCATCGCCGACATCGCGGGCGAGATCGAACGCCGTTCGCGTCCGGCGGCCGCGGACAGGGAGCAGGACCTGGACATCTAGCCCCGAGGCGGATCCGCCTCGCCGCCATCCCGGCCTCGACCGCGTCAGCACCCCTCAGTCCGCCAGTCCCGTCAGTCCGTCAGAGAGGAGCGCCACCGAGATGCCCTCCCCGTGGCCCCCGTCCGCACCCGTCGCGGTCATCGGCATGGCGCTGCGCCTGCCGGGAGCGGACAGCGCCGAGGAACTCCACGAACTGCTGCGCAAGGGCCATGACGCAGTGGGGCCCGTTCCCGAGACCAGGCTGGCCCTGGCGGGCCTGCCACCGTCCGGGACCTATCCGCAGATGGCGACGCTCGACGGAATCGACGAGTTCGACCGTGAGTTCTTCGGCATCACTCCCGCCGAGGCCGAGGCCATGGACCCGCACCAGCGCCTGACACTGGAACTCGCCTGGGCCGCCTTCGAGAACGCGGGGTACCGGCTGTCCGCCGTCCGCGACCACCGCTGCGGCGTCTTCCTGAGCGCTCCCCGGCCCGAGTACAGCCGTCTGGTGGGCGAGGACGACCTCCTGACCATGCTGGGTACGGCGTCCCCCGCTCTCGCGGGCCGGGTCGCCCACACGCTCGGTCTGCACGGTCCGGCCGTCGCCGTCGACACCGGCTGCTCCGCCTCGTTGGTGGCCGTCCACTACGCCTGCCGGGAGCTGGCGGCCGGCACGGTGGGCGTGGCCCTTGCCGGTGGACTGAGTCTGCACATCATTCCCCTGGAACAGTCCGAGGCCGAGGCGTTCCCCGAGGTCATGTCGGCGGGCGGCCGCTGCCGGGCCTTCGACGCGTCGGCGTCGGGCACCTGCCAGGGCGAGGGCGGCGGCCTGCTCGTACTCAAACTCCTGGACCGGGCCCTGGCCGACGGCGACACCGTCCACGCCGTGATCCGCGGCATCGCCGTCAACCACAACGGCGGCCGTTCCACGGGACTGTCGGCGCCCGGTCCCGCCGCGCAGGCCGAGGTCATCGAAGAAGCCTGGCGCCAGGCCAACCTGAACCCGCGCCGGATGAGCATGCTGGAGGCCCACGGCTCGGGGACCCGGCTCGGCGACATGATCGAGCTGGAGGCCGCGCAGCGTGTACTGCGCCGTGCCGGTGCCCCGCAGCACTCGTGCGCCGTGGGCTCCGTCAAGACCAACATCGGGCATCTGGACCACGCGGCGGGCATCGCCGGACTGCTCAAGGCCGTCCTCGCCGTGCGGCACCGCTCCTTCTACCCCTCCCTCCACTTCGAGCAGCCCAACCCTCAACTGCTGGCCGAGGACCAGCCGCTGTACGTGAACACCACCGCCCGCGAACGAACCGACCCGTCAGGGCTCCCCATGACCGCCGGGGTCAGCTCCTTCAGCCTCACCGGGACGAACGTCCACGTGGTCGTGGAAGAGCCTCCGGCGCCACCTCAGGCCGCGGCCTGCGCGGGCCTGGACCGTCCGGGTATCGCCACCGTCTCCGCCAGGTCACCCGCCGCGCTCGCCCGCCGTCTGCGCGCGCTGGCGGACCGGCTCCCGGCGCTCCAGGACGCCGTGGCCGACGTGCTGTTCGTCCTGAACGCCGGACGTGAGGACCACGACCACAGGCTGGCCTTCCCCGTGACGGACGCCGCGTCGCTGCGGGAGGGGATCCAGCGCTCCCTCGCCGGTCTGGCGGACGGTTCCCGCGCCACCGGCACCGGCCCACGCCGCACAGTCCTGGTGCTCGGTGACCCGGGCGACGCCGCCCCCGATCCGGGCCCGCTGAGCCACGCCTACCCGGCCTACCGGCAGGCCTGGCAGGAGTGCGGGGACGAGGCCGCCGCGGCCTTCCGCCACCACTACGCCACCGCCGTGCTGCTGCGCTCCCTCGGCCTGGTGACCGGGCCGGTGCTGGGGGTCGGGCGGGCCCGGGCGGTCGCCCGGGCCGTGCGCGGCGAGCTGTCGCCCGCCACCGCGCTGGCCGAGGCAGAGCGTACGGCTCCGGTCACCGACCCGCAGGAGACCGACCGACGGGCCCGGCAGGTCGTGGCCCGACTCGTCGCCGAGGAGCCCTCGCTGTTCTGCGTGCTCGGTGAGGCGGGAACCGCCTTCGTCGGTCACGGCGACCCGTCGCACGGCCACCACCTGTGGCAGGCGTACGACGCCGGTGAACTGGCGCACGGTGCCGCGGCCCTGTACGCGGCGGGCGCCGTCATCGACTGGGAGGCCTGGTACGCGGGACGGCGGCACCGCCGTGTGGAACTGCCCCCCTACCCCTTCGAGCCGACCCGCTGCTGGCCGCGGGTGCTGCCCGCGGCACAGTCCCCGGCCACCGCCCGCACGGCTCGGACCTCCGCGGACGCCGTGCCGCCGGACACCCCCGCTCAGGGCGCGCCGGATCCGCGCGCGGAGATGGCCGCGATCTGGGAGTCCGCCCTGAAGATCCCGGGCATCGGCCCGGACGCCGACTACTTCGAACTCGGCGGCAACTCCGTGCTGGGCCTCGCCGTGCTCACCCGGATCGGCGAGCGGTTCGGCGTGCGGCTGCCCCTGACGGCCCTGTACGAACACAGCACCGTGGGCGCGCTCACCGACGCGGTGCAAGCCGCGGCGGCCACCGCGGCTCCGCGGCAGCCGGTCACGGCCGGGGGCGAGCAGATCCCGCGGGTCCCGCGGCGGGACCGGTACCTGCCCAGCCGCGGCCAGGAGTCCCTGTGGTTCCTCGACCGGCTCATGCCCGGGCTGCCGCTCTACAACGTCCCGGTGGACCTGCATCTGAAGGGCACGCTCGACATCGGTGCGCTGCGCACCGCGCTGGCCGGCCTGGACCGCCGCCACGAGGTCCTGCGGACCCGCTACGACGAGGTGGACGGCGAGCCGGTGGCCGTGCTGCGGCCCGTGGACGAGGACGAACTGCGCGTCGTCGACCTGTCCGCCGTAACCGGCCCCGACGAGCGGCTCGCGCAGGCGACCGAACTGCTGCGCGAGACGGCCGTCGAACCGATGGACCTGGCGACCGGCCCGCTGTTCAAGAAGCTGCTCGTCCGGCTCGCCCCGGACGACCACGTGCTGCTGCTCGTCGCCCACCACTCCGTCTACGACGGCTGGACCCCGGCCATTCTCGACCGTGATCTGTGGGAGCTGTACAAGGCCGCTCTCCAGGGGCGCGAACCCGACCTGCCCGCGCTGCCGGTGGGCTATCCCGACTACGCGGCGTGGCAGCGTACCCGCTTGCGGGGCCCGCGCAGGCGGGAGCTGCTCCAGTACTGGCGCGGCCGGCTCGCGGGGTCGGTGCCCACCGAGCTCCCCGGCAGCAAGGAACGGCCCCAGGACCCCTCCGGCCGGGGCGCCCACCACTACTTCACCATCCCGGCGCACGTCATGCGGGGACTGCGGACACTGAGCGCGGCCGAGCGGAGCACGCTGTTCACGACGATGCTCACCGCGCTCAAGACGCTGCTGGCGCGCTACTGCGGACGGGACGACATCGTCGTCGGCACGACCACGGCCGGACGCGGCAGCCCCGATGTCCTCCAGCTCATCGGCTACTTCAACAACGCGGTCCCGCTGCGCACCGACCTCGGCGGGGATCCCACCTTCCGGCAGGCGGTCGCCCGGGTCCGCAACACGGTGATCGGTGCCCTGGACCACGACGAACTGCCGTTCGCCATGCTGGTCGAGGACCTGCAAGGCACCCGTGACCGGTCCCGGCACCCGCTGTTCCAGATCACCTATGTGCACCAGAACCTCCCTGAGAACGCCCGGGACATCGGTCCCGGCCTGGAGTACCACCCCGACCGCGACGAGATGTTCGCGGGTCTGCCACCCGGCATCGCCAAGTGGGACCTGCTGCTGGCCGTGTGGGAGTACGAGGGGCGCGAGGAGCTGCCGGCGGTCGTCGAGTACAGCGTCGACCTGTACGACGCACCGGAGATCGAGCAGCTGGCCGACTGCTTCCTGACCCTGCTGGAAGGGATCGTCGCCGACCCGGACACCCGGCTGTCACGGCTTGCGCTGCTGACACCTGCCCAGCGCGGCGCGCTGCTCGCCCGGGCGCACGGCACGGCACCGGCCGAAGTATGCGCACCCGTGCCGGGGTTGCTCGCTTCGTGGGCCCGTGAGTACGCGGACCTGCCCGGCGCGGAAGCCGGGGACGCCCGGCTGATCGCCGGTGTACGACAGACCGCGGCAGCCCTGCGGGGCCTGGGTGTGCGGCCGGGGGACACCGTGGGCGTGCTCGCCGGGGGCCGGGACGCCGTCACCGCGCTGCTGGCGGTGCTGGACGTCGGCGGGGTGTGCGCCCTGTGCGACCCGGGGCAGTCGTTCGCCGCACAGGCCGCGTCACTCGAACGCAGCGCGCCGGTCCTGCTGGTCGCCGGAGCGGACGCAGGACGCGTCCTGCCCTGGCCGGGCGAGGTCATGCGGCTGGACGCGCCGCTGCCGGAGACGGCCGGCGCGTCCGGTGAGCCCGCCCTGACCGCCCTCGGGGACCCCGCCGTGCTGCTCGGCACCGGGCCGGCGGCCGGGCTGCTGCTGGACCACCGGGCGCTGGCGGCGGCCGTCGCCTGGTGGGCGCGGACGGCCGGAGACCAGCCGGATGCCACCGGGGACGATGCCCCGGCCGATCCCCTGACGTCCGCGCTGCGCCTGCTCGGCGCCCGTCCCGGCACCCGCGGAACGCCCGGCGGCCGCCGTACCGCCGCACCGGTGCTGTTGCCCTCCCTGCCGCTGCCGGTCGCGGACACGGTGGCCGGCGCACCGGCGACGGGCTGGTCGCCGCTGGGTGCTCCGGCCCCTGGCACGGCGCTGTACGTTCTCGGCGGCCGACTGGAACTGCTGCCGCCGGGTGTGTCCGGCGATCTGTACGTGGGCGGAGCGGCGGTCGGCGTGGGCTACCCCGGCCGCCCGGGTGACACAGCACGGGACTTCCTGCCCGACCCGTTCGCGGACGAGCCCGGAAGCCGGATCAGGCGGACCGGGGACAGGGCCCGGGTGGCTCCCGGGGGCGGCATCGAGCTGTGGCGCCCGCCGGACGCCGGTTCCGGCGCCCGCCCGCACCACGGCGGCACAGCGGTGGACCACCGGGCCGACGGCGCGGGTCCCGCCGACCTACTGGAGGCCTCGCTCATGGACGTGTACTTCGGCGTCCTGGCCCGCGAAGTCGGGCCGCACGACGACTTCTTCGCCGTCGGCGGCCACTCCCTGCTCGTCATCCGGGTGCTCAGCGAGGTCCGCAGGCGGCACGGGGTGCGGCTGCCGGTCAGTGCGATGTTCGACCACCGTACGGTGCGCGCGCTGGCCGGAGCGGTCCGTGCCGCAGGCGGAACGGCGCAGACGGAGGGCCGGGCCGTCGTCCTGCAGCACAGGGGGGACGTACCGCCGTTGTTCTGCGTCGACACGACCGGTGCGGGCCTTCTGGGCTGTCACTCCCTCGCCCGGGGCCTCACCGGCCGGGTCCCCGTGTACGGGGTGGCCTCCCCGCGTGCGGAGGAATGCGCCGCGGCCGTACGGGCCGCCCAGCCGGAGGGCCCGTACCGGCTGCTCGGGCTGGGGACCGCCGGGGTCCTGACCCTCCAGGTGGCGCGACGGCTGACGGACGAGGGCGCGACGGTCGAGTTCGTCGGCCTGGTGGACCCGCCGGCCGCCGCCGTGGCCACCGGGCCGGCCGTGCGCACGTTCGCCGGCCGGCCGGGGCGGCAGCCCGGGCAGGACGGTGCCGCGCTCGCCGCCGCACTGCTCGAGGCGCTGGCCGTGCCCAGCGCCGACGAGGACCGGGCAGCGGATGTACCCGCGGCCGGGCCGGCGCCGGTGCCCGCCGGTCCCGCGCGGGCGGAACTGCTCCCGGACCGCGTGGGCCCTGACGAGCCGACAGGAGCGACGACCATGCGCCCCTATCGCATGCCCGCGCAGGCCGTTGCGTTCCTGGCCCGGCCCTCCGACCGGGACGGCGTTCCGCTGGCCGGTCTGCTGGCGAGTGTCGCGGGCCTGCTCGCCCGGCTGACCGGTGAGGCGGACGTGGTGATCGGCGTGCGGGAGGCGGGCCGGCCCGGTCCGGTGGCGGTACGCGTCAGCACCGGCGGCGGCGTCGGCCTCGGCACGCTCACGGACCGGGCGGAGACGGCTCTCGGCGAGGCCCGTCCCCTGCCGCGGCCTCAGGGCCGGACGACGGGCCGCAACCCGCTCTTCTCGGTCGCGGTGGAGGTGGGAGAGACAGGTGCGGCAGCCGGCCTGGAGACGGCGTACGGACGGCTGGACGCGGTGTGGCGGGTACGCACCGACGAGGAGGGAACGCGAGGGACCGTCCTGTTCGACGCCGACCGGTTCCGGCCCCGCACCGCCAAGCGGCTGGTCGAGCGGTGGCGCACCCTGCTGCTCTCCGCCGCGGCGGCGGACACCCCTCTGGACGACCTGCCGCTGATGGACGACAGCGAACTGCACGGCGTCCTGGAGGATGCCGGCGGCCCCACGGTGCAAGAGATGTCGGAGCTCACCCTGCCCGACCTCGTCCGGCGGCGGGCCGCACTGGTCCCGGACCACACGGCGGTCCTCCAGGGCCAGGAGCGGCTCAGCTACCGTCGGCTCGACCTGCTCGCCGGCCGTCTGGCGGACGTCCTGCGTGAACGGGGCGCGGGGTGCGAGAGCGTGGTGGGGGTGTGCGCCGAACGCTCGCCGGAGCTGGTCGTCGCGCTGCTCGCCGTCCTCTACGCCGGGGCGGCCTACCTCCCACTCGACCCTGAGCACCCGGCGGAGCGGCTGGAGTTCATGCTCCGCGACAGCCGCGCCGCGCTCGTCCTCGACGGGCCCGGCGCCGTGCCGGACCTGGGCACGCCGGGCACCGAGCACATCGAGGTGTCCCTGGCGGACCTCGCCGCGGAGCCCGGCCCGGCGGGGTCCGCACCGGGTCCCGCCCTGCTGCCCGATCACCCCGCGTACGTCATGTACACCTCGGGCTCCACCGGCCGGCCGAAGGGAGTCGTGGTGCCCCACCGCGGGGTCGTCAACCGCATCCTGTGGGGGCAGCGTACGGAGCCGCTCGGCGCGGACGACCGGATCCTCCAGAAGACACCGTTCGGTTTCGACGTGTCGGTGCCGGAGTTCTTCTGGCCGCTGGCCGTCGGAGCGACGACGGTGCTGGCGGCCCCGGGCGGCCACCGCGACCCTTTCCACATCGCCGAGTTGATCGAGCGTCATTCGGTGACGACCGTGCACTTCGTGCCGTCGATGCTGCGGGAGTTCCTGTCGGCCGCGGGAGCGGGAGCGCTGCGGGGCGTGCGGCGCCTGGTGTGCAGCGGGGAGGCACTGCCCGCCGACCTGTGCCGCAGCGTGGTGGAGTCTTCGCAGGCGCGCGTGCTGAACCTGTACGGGCCGACCGAGGCCTCGATCGAGGTCAGCTGGTGGGACTGCCGGCAGGACAGTCCGTGCCCGACGGTGCCGATCGGCAGGCCCGTCGACAATGCGCGGTTGCATGTCCTGGACACCCGCATGCGGCCGTGCCCCCGGGGCGTGCCCGGCGAGCTGTACATCGGCGGGACACCGCTGGCCCGGGGCTATCTGGGACGCCCCGGTCTGACCGCCGAACGGTTCGTGCCGTCACCGTTCGGGCAGCCCGGCGAGCGGCTCTACCGGACGGGCGACCGGTGCCGGGTTCTCGACGGCGGTGTCGTCGAGTATCTGGGGCGGATGGACGACCAGTTGAAGCTGCGCGGCTTCCGGATCGAGCCGGGCGAGATCGAATCCGTCCTGACCGGGCATCCGGCGGTGACCGCGGCGGCCGTGGTCGTGGAGGAGCCGCGTGCGGGAGACCAGCGCCTGGTGGCGCACCTCGTGGGAAGTCCCGGCCCGTCCGCCGAGGAGGAACTGCGCGAACTGCTGGCCCAGCGGTTGCCGCCGTACATGATTCCGGCCGGTTGGGTCTGGCGGGACCGGCTGCCGGTGACCGGCAGCGGCAAGCTGGACCGCCGGTTGCTGTCCGCTGCGGGAAGCACCGGCTGAGACCGGGACACAGGACCAGGACACAGGAAGCAGAGCAAGGAGAAGGACATGACCGAGAACACGTCGGAGCCGGAGTACCAGGTCGTACTCAACGACGAGGAGCAGTACTCCATCTGGCCGGCCGACCGGGAACTCCCGGCGGGATGGCGGACGGAGGGGTTCGCGGGCCCGAAGGACGCATGCCTGCTCCACATCGACGAGGTGTGGACGGACATGCGGCCGCTGAGCCTGCGGCGCCGGATGGAGGAGGCCGCCCGGCAGCCGCAGTAGCCCCGGGCTCAGCCGAGCGGACCGTCGACCTCGACCAGCATGGTGCTCCACGCCGCCACCGGCGCGTTGTTCATCACCAGGACCAGGTCGCCGGGCTGGAACTCGCCCTGCGTCATTCCTGCCTCCAGGTTGAGGGCGATGTCGGTCGACCCCAGGTGCCCGTATTCTCTCAGATTCCGACGGCAGATTTCCGCTATGGAAATCCCGAATGCCTCTTCATAGAAGTCGAATGCACCCGAGGAGATGTTCTGCATGACGAAATGGTCGACATCCTCCAGGGTTTTCCCTTGTCGGGCCAGCACCTCGTCGTTGAGCCGGGAGAAACGCTTCCGGCTCTCCACGGCCAATGAGAAGGAGTAGCGCTTGGTGTCCGTGCACACCTCCCGCCAGTCATCGAAGGGAACACCCTGATAGTCGACCTGGAAAAGGTCCCAGTACTCGCCGCTGGTCTCGAGAGCGATGTCGAGGATCCGCAGCGGCCCGTCGTGCGAGAGGTGCAGTGCCATGGCTCCGTCGCCGTTGACCGTCACCGGCCTTCGGTACCGCCGCGGCCCAGGGGGCCTGCTGCCGTGTGCGAGCAGCACGCCCGGCAGGGCCGGATCGGCCGCCAGCAGACCCCTGGCGATCAGCAGCGCGGCCGACACCGAGACGCAGCCGAGTTCGGAGACCCCGAGCGCTATGCCCCCGGTCAGGCCCGCGTCCCGTTGCGCGCGGGTGGCCTCGGAGGCCATCAGCAGTTCCGGGAAGCGCCCGCCGACCAGGATGAACGCCCCGGGCCTCGGCAGATCGGGGCGGCCCTCGAGCAGCCGGGCGGCGGCCTCGGCCGCCAGGTCCGCCGAAGACCGGTCCCCGGCGTCGCGTACGGCGTCGACGCCGAGCCGTGCGATCACCTCCCGGTCGGCCGCGGGAAGTCCGGCGATCTCATCGAGTTCTGAAACAGCCACACGCCTGTCGGGAATGTTGGTGAAAATTCCAGAAATGGCGACCACGGTCGGCACCCTCCTTATTTTGACGATGAGCATTCTTACATGCGCATCGCACCGGTGCCAGGGCAGTGAAATGGGAGACGATGACCTACGGCGAACCTGACTCGACAGGCGGTGCCACGGCGCCTGCCGACTCCGCGCCGAAGCCCGGGAAAAAGAGGTCCCGGGGATTTTTCGGTGAGCTGGGCGCCAATTACCGACGTCTGTGGTCGGCGACGATCGTCTCCGACCTCGGTGACGGACTGCGCCTTTCGGCCCTGCCGCTGCTGGCGGCGTCGCTCACCGACAGCCCCATGGCGGTGGCGGGGGTGACGGTCGCCGCGGGCCTGCCCTGGCTGCTGCTCTCCCTGCTGGGCGGCGCGCTGGTCGACCGGGTCGACCGCAAGACGGTCATGGTCCGCGTGCAGCTCGTCCGCGCCGTCGTCGTGGGCGCCTTCACGGCGTGGGCGGCTCTGGGCAGACCTCCCATCGGTGCGCTGTACGTCCTGGTCTTCACGCTGACCACCTGCGAGGTGCTCTTCTCCGCCGCGGCACCGGCCATGCTGCCGCGGCTGGTTGCCAAGGAGAAGCTCCCGCTGGCCAACGCCCGGATGTTCGGCGGCACGATCACCGCCAAGGAGATGGCCGGGCCGCCCCTCGGCGGCTTCCTGGTGGCCGCCGCCCTTGCCGCGCCGTTCGCCGCGGACGCGGTGAGCTTCGCCGTCGGCGCGCTGCTCCTGATGCGCCTGACCGGTGACTTCGCGCCGGAACAGCAGACCGGCCCCCGGACATCGGTGTGGTCCTCGGCCGCCCACGGTCTGCGATGGGTCGCCGGAAACACCTTCGTCCGCACGATCATCGTCGGCTTCGGCGTGGCCAATCTGACGCGCGCCATGACCACGTCGATCTTCGTATTGTTCTGCTCCCGCGTTCTGCACGTGAACGGCTGGGGTTACGGCGTGCTGTGGAGCACCGCGGCGGTGGGCGCCCTGCTCGGCAGCCTCCTCACCGCGCGGCTGCGCACGCTCCTGGACGACTCCGGGCTCGTGGTGGGCGCGATGGTCCTGCACGGCGTGAGCACCACCGTGATAGGGATCGCGGACAGCGCCTACCTCGTGGGGGTGGCGAGTGCCGGATTCGGATTCGCCACCATGGTCTGGAACGTCATCGGCATCTCCGCGCAGCAGAAGGTGATCCCCGACGCCCTCATGGGCCGCGTGATGAGCGTCGACCAGTTGGTCACCTGGGGCACCATCCCCGTCGGCGCGCTGGTCGGCGGTGTGGTGGCCGACGCATGGGGGCTGCGCGCGCCGATCGTCGGAGGCGGACTGGTGATGATCGCCACCGCCCTGCTGATCGGCCGGACCGTGTACCGGTCCCTCGCCGACCTGGCGGGGCAGGACGCACCGGCAGGTGCTGCCTGACATGGCGGACCGTACACGCCCCGGCGGGCGCGAGAACAACTGGGTGATCGGCCGTCTGGCCGCCGGTGAACCGACGGCTCGGGTGGTGTGCCTGCCGCAGGCCGGCGGCGGTGCGGGCGCCTTCTCGTTGTGGCGCCCGCACCTTCCCCAGGGCTTGGAGATGGTCCCGGTCGAACTGCCCGGACGCGGCACCCGGCGGACCGAGCCGCTGTCCACCGATCTGGAGGACCTGGTGGAGGCATTGCTGCGCGGTCTGTCGGGCGAGTTCGACCGGCCGTACGCACTCTTCGGACACAGTTTCGGCGGCCTGCTCGCCTACGAACTGGCGCTGCGCATTCTGCGGCCGGGCGTCCTACGGCGGCCGGAAGCGGTCCTGGTGTCTGCCGCCCGGGCGCCGCACACCCGGACACCGGGTGCGGCCCTCCACGAGAAGAGCGACGAGGAGTTGCTGCGCTGGCTGGTCGGCACGGGCGGGATGCCCGAGAGTCTGCTGCGCCATACCGCGTACGTCCGCACGGTGCTGTCCGCCGTCCGCGCCGACCTGACGCTGGCCGCGCATCACCACCGTCGTGAACCGGCCGTGCTCGACTGCCCGCTGTACGTCTTCGGCGGCCAGGACGACCCGGTCGTACGCCCGGAGGACCTCGAGGAATGGGACGCCTGCGCGGACTCCGGTGCCGTGATCACGCTCTGCCCCGGTGACCACTTCTATCTGTACACCGGCCCGGCGGAGCTGCTGCGGCACATCGGCTCCCTGCTGGGCGCCGCAACACGACCGGAAGGGATGACCGAAGTATGACTGTCAAGACGGTCGCTGTCCTGGGCGCCGGGACCATCGGGCGCGGAGTGGCGCTCAGCCTCGCCGCCACCGGGCACGAGGTGGTCCTGGTCGACACCGCACCGCAGATCCTGGAGGCGGCCGTCGCCGGGATCCGCCGGGAGATGCGCCTGTCCCGGCTGCTGGGCGGGCAGACCGGTACGGACGACACCGCGACACTCGCCCGGATCGAACCGACCACCGACTACCAGCGGCTCACCGCTGTGGACTTCGTCATCGAGAACACCGTCGAGGACTGGGACGTCAAGAGCGAGGTCTACACCCTCGTCGGGCAGTTGTGCGCCCCGGGCACGGTCGTCGCCGCCAACACCTCCTGCATCCCGGTGACCCGCCTGGCGAGCCGGACGTCCCGCCCCGACGAGGTCCTGGGAATGCACTTCATGAACCCCGTGCCGCTCAAGCCCGTGGTGGAGATGGTGCGGGGCACGCACACCAGCGAGGCGACCATCGAACGCGCCCGCCGACTCCTCGCCCAGATGGGCAAGGAGGGCATCCTGGTCGCCGACTCACCGGGGTTCGTGTCCAACCGGGTGCTGATGCTCTCCGTCAACGAGGCCGCCTTCCTGGTGTACGAGAAAGTCGCCGAGCCGGCCGAGATCGACCGGATCTTCACCACCTGCTTCGGGCACAGCATGGGCATGCTGGCGACCGCGGACCTGATCGGCCTCGACACCGTCCTGCGCAGCATCGAGATGCTCCACGAGAGTTTCAAGGACAGCAAGTACCGGCCGTGCCCGCTCCTGCGGCAGATGGTCGACGCCGGACACCTCGGCCGCAAGAGCGGCCGAGGCTTCTACAGCTACCCGCAGCCGGCCTGAACGGACCGAGCGGAGACAAGGGGACAGCCACATGGGCGTGACGGTGACGGCACAGGAGATCCGCGACCGGACCAGGGGGTATCTGCGGTCCGCGCTCACCCGGGAGGTGGCCGACGACGAGGACGTGTTCGCGGCGGGGTTCGTCAACTCACTCTTCGCCGCGCAGCTGGTGATGTTCGTCGAGGAGGAATTCGGCATCACCGTGGAGAACGACGAACTGGAGATCGCGCACTTCTGCTCCGTCGACGCCGTGACGGCTTTCGTGACACGCAAGACCACCCTCCCCTCGGACGGATGACCGGATCCTGTGCGACTGACGCTCAATGACGAACAACGCCGGCTGCACCGCGAGTTCCGGACCTTCGCCGACGAGGTGGTGGCCCCGCTGGCGGCCCGACACGACGCCGAGGAGGCGATCGGCCGACCCCTCGTCGACCGGCTCGCCACGCAGGGGTACCTGGCGGCGGGGCTGCCCGCCGAGCACGGCGGACGGGCCCTGGAGGCCGTCGCCTACGGGCTGTTGCACGAGGAGATCGGCCGGGCCTGCTCCTCGACCCGCAGCCTCCTCACGGTGCACGACATGGTCGCCGACACACTGCTGCGACGGGGCAGCCACACCCAACGCGAACGCTGGCTGCCGGACCTGGCCTCGGGACGGGCCATCGGGGCCTTCGCGCTGAGCGAGCCGGATGCGGGCAGCGACGCGGCGGCCGTGACGACCACGGCGCGCGAGACCGATGACCTCTTCCTGCTGGACGGTGTGAAGCGGTGGATCAGCTTCGGCAGCATCGCCGACGTGTTCCTCCTCTTCGCCCGGGCGCCCGAGGGGCCGACGGCCTTCCTCGTGGAGCGGACCGCTCCCGGCCTGCTGGTCGTGCCCATGCGCGGCATGCTCGGCACCCGGGGTGCGATGCTCGCGGAGGTGCGGCTGCGGGAATGCCGGGTGCCCAGGGCGAACGTCGTGGGGGCCGTGGGGCGGGCGCATCCGTTCATCACCTCCTCGGCGCTGACCCTCGGCCGCTACAGCGTGGCCTGCGGAAGCGTCGGGATCATCCGCGCCTGCCTGGCGGCCGGCTCCGCGCACGCGGCCGACCGCGACCTGACACGGCACCAGCTGGTGCAGCGGCTGCTCGCCGGAATGACGGTCAACGCGGAGGCGGCCCGGCTGCTGGCGCTGCGTGCGGGCGAACTGATCGCCGCCGGCAGCCCCCACGCGCCCATGGCCGCGACCCAGGCGAAGTACTTCGCGGCAACCGCCGCGGCACAGGCCGCCCGTGACGCCGTGCAACTCCTCGGCGCCCGCGGCTGCGAGCCGGACCACCCGGTCGGCCGCTACTACCGGGACGCCAAGGTCATGGAGATCATCGAGGGCAGCAACGAGATCAGCGAGTCGGCCATCGGCCGGTTCGGCCGCGGCAGCGGACTCCTCGACGGTTCATGAACACCCCCGACGCGGTCGGCGGGCAGGGACAGGAAGGGATCTGGATGAATACCGACGGCGCCGACACGCTCCGCCCCGCTGAGCGGCCGCCCGTGAAGTGCGTGGTGTGGGATCTGGACAACACACTCTGGCACGGCGTCCTGGCGGAGGACGCCGAGGTGGTGCTGCGGGAGGGGGTGGCCGATGTCGTACGGAAGCTGGACGCCCGCGGCGTCCTGCAGTCCGTCGCCAGCCGCAACCATGAACAGACCGCGCTGGCCAGGCTCCAGCAGGAAGGGCTGGCCGAGTACTTCCTCGCTCCCCAGATCGGCTGGGACGCCAAGTCCGTCTCGCTCCGGCGGATAGCCGAGACGCTCAACATCGGCCTGGACACGTTCCTCTTCCTCGACGACGACCCCTTCGAGCGAGAAGAGGTCCGTCGCGCGCACCCCGGGGTCCGCGTCGCCGAGGTCACCGCCGCGGCCGACCTCCTGGCCCGCGCCGACCTGGACCCCGGCCAGGTGACGGCCGACGGCGGACAGCGCCGCCGGCTGTACCAGGCGGAGATGCGCCGCGCCGACGCCGAACGGGACTTCACCGGCCCACCGCAGGAGTTCCTCGCCTCCCTCGGCATGCGGCTGACCGTGCGCCGGGCGCGGGAGGGCGACCTGCTGCGGGCAGAGGAGCTGACGATACGCACCCATCAGCTCAACGCCACCGGCTACACCTACTCCTACGAGGAGCTCGACGACTTCCGCCGGTCGTCCGACCACCTCCTGCTCGTCGCCGAACTGACCGACCGGTTCGGCGATTACGGCACCATCGGCCTGGTCCTGATGGAGTCCACCCGTGAGGCGTGGACCCTGAAACTGCTTCTGGCGTCCTGCCGGGTCATGTCCCGCGGCATCGGCACCATCCTGCTCAACCACCTCGTCGAGCGCTCCCGGGACCGGGGCGTCAGTCTCGCCGGCGAGTTCGTGCTCACCGACCGCAACCGTCAGATGCTCGTCGCCTACCGCTTCGCGGGATTCGTGCCCGTCCAGGAGAACGACGGCGTCATGCTGCTGGAGCACCGGGCGGACAGCACCCCGGTGGTGCCCGCCCATGTGCACCTGGTCTCGGAGCTGTAGGCATGCGCCCCTGCCCGCCCGCCCCCGGAGAGGTCCGCCTGTGGTGGATCGGCCCCGGTGCCGCCCCGCGGGGGGACCCCGCCGAGGAGAGCGTCCTCGCCGAGGACGAACTGGCCCGGGCCCGGCTGATGACCGACCCCGCGGCACGCACCGCCTTCGTGCGCAGGCGCGCGGCACTGCGGACCGTCCTGGGCGGCTGCCTCGGCGTTCCCGCGCGCGATGTCCGGTTCGCGGTCGGCAGACACGGAAAGCCCCGCCTCACCGGACCGCGGCAGGGCGGCCGTCTGGTGTTCTCCGTCTCCCGCGCCGGCCCCTGGGCGCTGATCGGCATCGCCCGGTCGGGCGCCCTCGGTGTGGACGTCGAATGGACCGGCGGGGCGGTCGACGCCTGCGGACTCGCCCGCAGATTCCTGCCGCACCTCGATCTCGCCCGCGTTCCCGCCGAACGCCGACAGGAGGTCTTCTTCCGCGCATGGACGCGGTACGAGGCCACGATCAAGGCAGCCGGGTCCGCCCTCGGCCGGCCCCCGGGGCGGAGGAGTTCGACGTGGACCGTGCTGCACCCGGCGGCCCCGCCACGGCACACGGCCGCGCTGGTGACGGCCGGGCCCCCGCTGACCCTCACCGTACGGATCCTGTCCGGACCCGGGCCCGGGCCCGCGACCGCCCGGCACGCCCCACCACAAGAAAGCAGGTTCTCGCATGACCACGGCCCGGGGACGCATGACGGTCCCATCCGGCACCGGTGACTACGCCGGGGACAGCTCCGCACTCAGCGCCTTCGTCGAGGCGGAGGAGGAACGCCTCGCCAAGCTCCCCGCCAAACCCCTGCGCGACGCCGGCCAGCACCAGGAGGCGCATTCCATACGGGAAGGCTGCCAGGAGGCGCGCGCGGCATTCCTGCGGATCCACGCGGAGCGCCTCTACGCGGACCTCACCGACGGCTGCCGCAACCAGCTGCGGCTGGAGGAGCTGGCCCTGGCGGCCGCCGGCCGTCTCCCCGGCCTCGTCCCCGACCGGCGGCTGAGCGACCGCGAACGGCGGCTGCCCCAGGCCGACAAGGAAGGCCGGGAGATCGAGCTGGGGCTGTTCTTCCGGAGCCTGCTGCGGCTGCCCGGGCCCGGCACGCACCTGCTACGGGCCATGCTGGAGCCCACCCGCCGCGCCAAGGAGGCCCTGCCCGGCTTCCGCCGGTCCGGGACCGCCGACCTCGGTCAGGTGCTCGTCGAGCGCAGGGGCGCCGCCGCCCACCTGACCGTGCGCAACCCCCAGTTCCTGAACGCGGAGGACGACGGCACCGTCGAGGCCCTGGAGACCGCGGTCGACCTGGTCGCACTCGACGACGACATACGGGTCGGCGTCCTGCGCGGCGCGGTCATGTCCCACCCCCGCCACGCGGGCAAACGCGTCTTCAACGCCGGAGTCAACCTCAGTCATCTCCACCAGGGCCGCATCTCACTGGTCGGTTTCATGCTCCGCCGGGAACTGGGCTACCTGCACAAGATCCTGCGCGGGGACAAGCCCTGGCTGGCGCTGGTGGACGGTTTCGCCATCGGCGGCGGCCTGCAACAGCTCCTGGTCTTCGACGAGGTGATCGCCGAGAAGGGCGCGTACTTCTCGCTCCCCGCGCTGACCGAGGGCATCATCCCCGGGGCGGCCAACCTCAGGCTGCCCAGGATCGCCGGATCCCGGCTCACCCGGCGGCTCGTCCTCGGCGGAGCACACATCCACAGTGACGAGCCGGAGGCGCGCCTGTTCTGCGACGCCTTCGTGGACCGGGACGCCATGGAACAGACGGCGGAACGCTGCGTCGAACGGCTGGCCAACAACGCCGTGGGACCCAACCGCCGCATGATCCACGAGTTCGAGGAGCCCCTGGAGCACTTTCGCTCCTACATGGCCGAGTACGCCCTCACCCAGGCCCGCCTGCTCCACCACCCGGACCTCGTCACCAACCTGGAACGGTCCTGGATCAGCCGTCGCGGCCGCGGGTCCGGGCCCGCTCGTCCCGCAACCGGGCCGGTGACACCATGACACGGCGCATCCCGGTCGTCTGCCTGCCGTTCGCGGGAGCGGGCGCCTCCTTCTTCCGGCCCTGGCGGGAACAGGCCGCCGAACGTCTCCTGATCGTCCCCGTGCAACTGCCCGGCAGGGAGGAACGCCTCGACGAGGCGCCCTACCCGGAGGTCGCGGAGGCCGTGGACGACATCGTCCCCGAGCTGCTGGAGCTGGCCGAGGACTACCCGCTCCTGGCCGTCTTCGGGCACAGTCTCGGCGCGGTACTCGCCCACGAGATCACCCGGCGGCTGGCCGGGAGCCTTCCCGTCGAGTCCCTGAGACTCATCGTCAGCGGGGCGCCGGCACCCGACGAACCGCGCCGGGAGCGGGCCACCGGACTGTCGGACGATGAGTTCCTGCGCCGGGTGCGCGACCTGGCGGGATACGACCACCCGGCCCTGGCCGACAGCGAGATGCGGCAGCTGATCCTCCCGGCGCTCCGGGCCGATGTGGCCATGCACGAGAACTACCGGCCCGACCCGCAGCAGCCGCCTCTCCCCCTGCGTGTGACCTCCGTACTGGGCAGTGCCGACCATCTGGTCACCGCGGAGCAGGCGGCCGGCTGGCAGCGCGTCACCACCCTCCCGCTGCGCCAGGAGCGGCTCGACGGCGGACACATGTACCTGGTCGATTCCGCGAAGGAACTGCTGACAGTGATCGATTCCGCGGTGGCGGACTGAGGAGGCCGACGCATGAACGGCGTGTCCCCCGGCACGAGCGAGCCGGGCCCGCTCTCCCACGAGCAGGAGAGCCTGTGGTACCGGGAGTGGTTCGCCGACCAGCAGGGCCTGACGAACGTGCCCGCCGCACTGCGTGTCCGCGGCCCCCTGCAGGTCGCCGCCCTCCGGCAGGCCTGCGCGGAGCTGGTACGGCGGCATCCCGCGCTGCGGACCGTCTTCGGCTCGGCGGACGGTGTGCCCTGGCAGCGGGAGAACGAGGACGCGGAGCCCGACTTCGCCCGCTCGGCCGCCTCCGGCGAGCAGGAGGTACGGCGGCTGGCCCGCACGGAGCTGCTACGGCCGTTCGACCTCGCGCAGGGACGGCCGGTACGTTTCCGGCTCTACCGGATCACCGACGACCATCACGTCCTGGTACTGATCGCCCATCACCTGGTCATCGACGCCGCCTCCGTCGGTATCTGCCTGACCGAACTCGCCGAGTTCTACCGGGCGGCCGTCACCGGCGGACCGGCACGGCTGCGCCGGCTCACCGCGCGGTACGCGGATGCCGTGGCCATGCAGCGGGCCGACGTCGACGAGGAGCGGCTCGCCGAGCTGACCGAGTACTGGACGAGCCGACTGCACGGGGCTCCGCACCACAGCGGTCTGGTGACCGACCGGCCCCGGCCGCGCCGCCGCCGCGCACTGGGCGGCGTGGTCAAGGACCGTATCCCCGTCGGCACCGCCCAGGCCCTCGGACGCTTCGCCGAGCAGGCGCGCGCCACCGAGTTCATCGTGGCACTGGCGGCCTTCCGGGCCCTTCTGTGGCGTTCCTGCGGGCAGCCCGACCTGCTGATCGGGGCACCGGTCAGCGGGCGCGAGCATCCGGGCACCGAGACCATGGTCGGGTTCTTCATCAACATGCTCGTGATGCGCTCCGTGCTCAGCGACACCATGACCTTCCGCGAAGCCGTGCACGCCGAACGCGAGGCGGTACTGGGAGCGTTCGACCACCGGGACATGCCCTACCCGCGGCTCGTCTCGGCCGTGCGGCCCGACCGGGATCCGGCCTCCTCCCCGCTCGTCCAGGTGACGTTCTCCTACCGGCCGGACGACGCCGCGCCGCCCGCTCTGCCCGGGCTCTCCGTGACCGGTTTCGATCTCGACGGCACCTCCCTGCAGTTCGACCTCGTCCTGGAACTGCTCGGTGACGCCGACGGCATCGAGGTGCTCTGCGGCTATGACGAGGACCTCTTCGACAGGTCCACAATCACCGGCCTGACCGCGCGTCTGGTCCGGTTCCTCGCCGCCGCCGTCGCCGAACCGGACCGGCCCCTGGCGGGACTGCCGTGGCTCACGCCCGCGGACCTGGAGACCGTGCACCGCGCCGCGGTCACCGCCAGTGACGGCGAAGCGCCGGACATCGTGCAGTCCGTCCACCGCTGGGCGCTGCAGAGACCGCAGGCGACGGCCGTACGGCACGCCGACCGGGTGGTGACCTACGCCGGGCTGGAGGCGGACGGCGACGCCGTCGCCGCCCGTCTGCTGCGAGCCGGCGGCGGGTGCGAGACCGTCGTCGGCGTGCTGCTGGACGACCGGGCGGAACTACCGGCCGTGATGCTCGGCGTCGCCAAGGCCGGGTGCGCCCTGCTGCCCCTCGACCCCGCGCACCCGCCGGAGCGCCACGCGTATGTACTGCGCGACGCCCGGGCCGGAGTCCTGATCACCGACCGGGACGGCGCGGCCGCCGCGGCACCGGGCCTCGCGGTGCTGGCACCGCGGGCCGCGGCCGGGTCCCCTCCCGGGCCGCTGCCCGCTCCGGACCCCGACCGGCTGGCGTACGTCATCTACACCTCCGGCTCCACCGGACGTCCCAAGGGCGTCGGCATCACCCATCACAGCCTCGCCAACTGCCTGCGCGACGCCCGCGACAGGTTCGGCATCGGTCCCGGGACCCGCGTGGCGAGCGCCTCCCATGTGGCGTTCGACATCGGCGTCCTGGAGGTCTTCATGCCGCTGGCCGCCGGAGCGGAGCTGGTCCTCAGCGAGGCGCACCGCCGCGGCAACGGCGCCGAGATCGCCGCGTTCCTCGGCCGGCAGGCCCCGGACGTGTTCTTCGCCACCCCTGCGCTGTGGGAGATGCTGCTGCTCACCGGCTGGCCCGGAGACCCGAGCATGACGGCGCTGACCGGCGGTGACGTCCTGGCGCCGGCGCTCGCGGACCGGCTGCGCGCGGCCGTGCGCCGAGTGGGCCATCTGTACGGCCCCACCGAGACGACGGTCTACTCCACGGCCGAAGACGTTCCCGCGCGCGGCGCGCTGCCCGAGATCCTGCCGGTGGGCCGCCCGGTCCGGGGCACGACCGCCTGCGTCCTGGACGCGTCGCTGCGCCCGGTTCCGCCGGGGGTGATCGGCGAACTGTGCATCGGCGGGGCGGGAGTGGCCCGCGGTTACCCGGGCCGCCCGGCACTCACCGCCGAGAAGTTCGTCCCCTCCCCGCTCGGGCCGGCGGGCGCGCGTCTGTACCGAACCGGTGACCTGGCCAGGCTCCTGCCGGACGGCAGGCTGGAGCTGCGCGGCCGTGACGACGACCAGATCAAGATCAACGGCCATCGCATCGAGTTGCGGGAGATCGAGTCGGTCCTCGGCGGATGCGTGGGCGTGGACGCCGTCTCGGCCGTCGTCGCCGGTCCCCGGGACGGCACCGGTCCGGTCCGCGGTGTCGTCGCCTGTGTACGGCCGGCACCCGGGCAGGATCCCGCCGCGCTGGAGGCGGCGATGCGCGAGCACGCCGAACGGCGGCTGCCGCCGGTCATGCTGCCCTCCGCGTACGTGCTGTGCGACACGTTCCCGGTGACGGCCAACGGCAAGCTGGACCGCTCCGCACTGACCGAGCTGGCGGCCCGGCAGGTCGCGGCGGACGCCGGTGGCCGAGGCGCCCCGCCCGCGACCCGCCACGAAAAGGCCGTCGCCGGTCTGTGGGCCCGGACCCTCGGCCTGCCCGCGGTAGCCGCCGACGGTGACTTCTTCCGTCTGGGCGGCAACTCCCTGCTCGCGGCACAGATGACGAGCCGTCTGGAGAGCGAGCTGGGCGTGCGGCTGCCGATGTCCGCCCTGTTGGAGGCGCCGACCGTGGCCGGCTTCGCCGAACGGCTGCGGCGGGCGCAGGACGGTGCCGCCGCCCTCCCCGCCGCCGGTTCGTCCCCCGGTGAGGGCGCGTCGATGACCTGGCTGCGCAGGGGCCGGCGCACGCCGGTGCTGGCGCTGGCGCACCCGGCCGGCGGCTCGGCGCTGTGCTACCGGGAGCTCGTGGCGGCGCTCGACGGGGACTGGCAGGTGTGCGCGTTCGAGACCGAGGACGCCGACGAACGCGGCGTGGAGCAGACGGCCGCCGCCTACCTGCGGGAACTGCGTGCGGAGGTGGACGGTCCGGTGGTGTACGCCGGCTGGTCGCTGGGCGGCCTGCTGGCGTACGAGATGGCCGTGCAGGAGCAGCTCGATCGGGGTGGCCTCCCCGTCGTGGTGGCCGTCGACACCGCCGTCCCCTCGGCCTTCGACTGGGAGGCGGAGCTGGAACACCGGTCGGTGCTGCGCACCTTCGTGCGTGACGTGGCGCGTCTGTCGCGGACACGGATCAGTCCGCCGGAGACGTTGTGGTCCGCGCCGGCGCCGGAGGTGTTCTCATGGCTGGCCGACGCCGTCGGTTTCGCGGACGTCCGTGAGCTCGAGCGGCGCTGTGCCATCACCTCGGCGAATCTTCGGTCCGTCAGGGACTACCGGCCCCGGCCCGCGGAGGTGGAACTGCACTTCGTCGAGGCGGCGGAGGAACGCCCGCAGTCGCAGGCCTGGCTCGAACTGGCCGACACCGTGACGGTCACCGTGGTGCCGGGTGACCACTACAACGCGATCAGTGGGGCCAACGCGGTCCGGCTGGCCCGTCTGCTGTCCACGCTGGGGTGACGCCGTGCCGGGCCCGGGACGTGCGGCCGCGGGCCCGGCACGACGGTGCGGCCGCCGCCCGTACGCGCTCACGGCGGTGTGAGCGGGGACAGTGCGCCGAGCGCCCGCGCGCGGTCGGTCTTGAGCACCGTGCGGACGGGGAGCCGCCTGATGCCCGCGATGAAGTTGGACGCCAGGTGCTCGACGGGACCGGCGGCCTCGAACCTCTCCACGTTCCGCAGCACTTCGTCGAAGAAGACCTTCAGGGCGAGACGGGCCATGGGAGCCCCGATGCACCGGTGCGCGCCCGTGCCGAAGGCGACGTGCCGGTTCGGTTCCCGGCGCACGTCGAACCGGTACGGGTCGGGGAACACGGTCTCGTCCCGGTTGGCGGACCCCAGCCACACCACGACGGAGTCGCCCTCGCTGATCCGTATGCCCTCCACCTCGACGTCGTGCAGGGCCCGCCGCAGGAAGTGGTTGGCGGGCGACGACCAGCGCAGCACCTCCTCGACCAGCGTGTCGGTGCAGCCCGCTTCCTGCCACCGGCGGAACTCGCCGGGGTTGTCGATGAAGGCGAGCACACCGGCGTTGGCCGCGTGGGAGGTGGTGACGGTCGCACCGAGCAACACGCTGTACAGGTTGTACATTCGCTCCTCACGGCTCAACGGCCGGTCGTCGACCCGGGCCCGCAGGACCGCACCGGTCAGGTCCTCGCGCTGCTCGGAACCGTCACGGCCCGCCTCGCCCATGAAGTACGCGAAGATCTCGGCGTGCGCCCGTTCCAGCCTGCGCGCCGACTCCTCGTCCCCGGCGACGCCGGGATCCTGGTCCGCGATGGCCACGTAGGCGAACCGTTGCAAACGTGCCCACTGGGACCGGTCGATGCCCATCAGCAGCGCCGTGAACGCGATGGGGTAGAACGCGGTCGCGGCGGCCAGGTCGAACGCCTCGCCGGAGGCGGCGGGAGCCATCACCCGGCGGGCCAGGTCCCGCACCTGGGGCTCGAACCGCTGGATGGCGGCCGTGGAGAAGTACGCGTTGATCTGCCGCTTGATCGCGGTGTGCCGGGGCGGATCGGTGACCGCCAGCATCTTGCCGCCCGCCTGGTCACGTCGGCCGAGGACCGTGAGCAGGTTGCCGTGCTCGGACGAGAAGGCGCGGAAGTCCTGGAGCACCCGGCACACATCCCGGTGTCGGGTCAGGGACCAGAAGCCTCGCCCGCCGTCCACCTGCTGCCAGTGGACGGGAGCCTTCTCGCGCATCGTGCGCCACACGCCGTGCGGATCGCCCGTGGCGAAGAAACCGGGGTCGAACAGGTCTGCCGACGACAGGTCGGCGGGCTGGTGGTCGGTGGTGAGACGCATAAGGCTCCCCGTGTCGGACACATCGTCAGGGCAGGTCCAGCAGCCGGCCGGGCCGGGCGGCCCGTGCCTCACCGCGCGGTCCGGCTTCGCCGCTGTCCAGGAAGGCCAGCAGGGTGCGGACCGTCGGCGCACGATAGAGGTCGCGCAGCGACAGGTCCGGCATCGCCCGTTCGCGCAGCGCCGCGGCCAGCCGGACGGCCAGCAGCGAGTTCCCCCCGAGTTCGAAGAAGTCGTCGTCGAGTCCGACGGACGTGCCGAACACGCTCTCCCAGACGGACAGCAGGACCTTGCCCCGCTCGCTCAGCGTGCCGTCGGGGCCGCCCGGGCGGCGGGTGAGGGTGGCGGACGGGACGGGCGCGGGCAACCGCGACGCGTCGAGCTTGCCGTTGGCGGTGAGTGGCAGTGCGGGCACCGCCGTCACGGTGCTGGGCACCATGTGGTCGGGGAGGAACCGGGCGGCTCGCCGGCGGATCCCGGCGGCCCGGGCCGCGTCACCGTCGGTGAGCACCACGTACGCGTCCAGCCTCGCACGTTCGGTCCCCGGGTGGCTGACGACTACGGCCGCCTCCCGCACCGACGGGTCGTCGAGCAGGACCGAGCGGATCTCGTCCGGTTCGACGCGGAAACCGCGCAGCTGTATCTGCGCGTCGAGGCGGCCGAGGTGTTCGAGCGTGCCGTCGGGAAGCAGCCGGCCGCGGTCACCGCTGCGGTAGGCCCGCAGACCCGTGTCCGGATCGGTCAGGAACCGCTCGGCGGTCAGTTCCGGGCGGCGAAGGTAGGCGGCGGCGACGCCGGCTCCGCTCACCTGGATCTCGCCCTCCACCCCGGCGGGCAGCATCCGGCCCTGCGGGTCCGCGATGTGCACGCGCCAGCCGGGCAGCGGCCGGCCGACCGAACGGGTCCCCGACAGCGCGTCGGCGCGGGTGAGGGTGTGAGCGGTGACGTGGACGGTGGTCTCGGTGATCCCGTACATGTTGACCAAACGGCAGACGCTCGCCGGGCGGCGGTCCAGCCACGGACGGAGCACCTTCGCGTCCAGCGGCTCACCACCGAAGATCACCAGACGCGGCGACAGGGCGGCCCGGGCCTGCTCGTCCACGCGGACCAGCTGGGCGAACGCCGACGGAGTCTGGCTCAGCACCGTGACCCGCCGGTCCGCCAGCAGCCGGTGGAACTCCTCCGGGGACCGGGACACCCAGTACGGCACCACGACGAGGGTGCCGCCGGTGAGCAGGCAGCCGAACATCTCCCACACGGAGAAGTCGAACGCCGCCGAGTGGAACATCGTCCAGACGTCGTCGGGACCCAGGCGGAAGTCACCGGCCGTGGCGTCCAGCAGCGCGACCACGTTGCGGTGCGGCACGACCACCCCCTTGGGCCGCCCCGTGGACCCGGATGTGTAGATGACGTAGGCGGCGTCCTCCGGCCGTGCGTCCTCGCCCCGGGGTTCGCGCGCCGCCGCCGGCTCTCCATACCCCGCCTCCCCCGGCGACGCGGCGCCGTGCGACGGCTCCCCGGCGCGCCGGAACAGATCCGCGGGATCGTGCCGGCGCGCCACGGTGCCGACGTGCCGTTCGGCGCCCACCACGAGCACCGGGTCGGCGTCCCGCAGCATCCATGCGATCCGTTCGGCGGGCTGCGCCGGATCGAGCGGGACATAGGCCGCCCCGGACATCAGGACGGCGAGCAGCACCACGACCAGGTCGGCCGACCGTTCCATGCAGACCCCGACCCTCTTGCCGGGCCGGGCGCCCAGGTCACGCAGGACAGCGGCCGTTCTCCCGGCGCGCTGCTCCACCTCCCGGTAGGTGAGACGGTCCCCGTCGCACACCACGGCCGTCCGGTCGCGGTGCAGTGCGGCCTGCTCCGCGAAGATCCCGTGGATCGTCCGCTGCCTGGCCGGCGCCGGGACGCCGGCGCCGCCGAGCCGCCGCAGCGCCTCCCGCTCCTGCGCGTCGAGCAGTTCCAGGCCGGCGACACCGGCGTCGGGGGCGGCACCGGCCAGGTGCCGGGCCACGTGGAGCACATGCCGGGAGAACCGCTCGACCGCACCGGCGGAGAACCAGTCGGTCCGGAACAGCACCTCCAGGCGGATCCGCGTCCCCGAGACGCGCAGCGGGCAGAGCGCCATCGGATACGGCGGCTGCTGGAAGGGAAGATAGTCGAGCAGTTCGGCGCCGTCGCCGGGGCGGGGCAAGTCCGAGGCATCGGCTACGGCGACCCCCGCGTCGGGCCACACGGGCTTCCGGGCCGCCGACGACAGGAGTTCCGCAGCCGTCGGTCCCGGCGGTTCACGGCACTCGTAGCGGGCCAGGACGAACTCCACGGCAGCCCGCAGCAGCCGGGTGAGGTCCTCCGCGCCGATCGCCCGAGCAAGTTCCCCGACAGCGCTGTGCCGCCCGCCGCCCGGTGGAGCGCCCGCGGTCACCAGACCCCAGCCCGGCGGTCCGGCAACCGGAGAGACGGCGGGGAACACGGCCTGCGCGCATCCGGCGGGCGCGGTACCCGAGCGGACGGGCTCCGCTCCGCCGGGGAGCCCGGTGACCCGCTCGACCACTTCCGGGAGGTGCACATGGCGTCCGGCGGTGACGACGAGATCGACGACCCCGTCAGCGTGGTCGAGCACTACGGCCCGGAAGGGGCCCGCCGACGACGGTCCGGGGCCCCGGACCAGTTCGGCGGCCCGCCGACGGAGGGCCGCCGGGGTGCCGGAGGCCGAGGGCACGTACTCGTACCAGACGGACGCGCCGCGGAGCCCGGCACCGGCAGGGGGCTCACGTAACCTGTACAGGGCCGCGTGGCGTCCGGCGCCGCCCGCCTCGCACATGTTGCCTCTCCTTCGGTAGCAGGTTTCGGTAGGAGGGATTCGGTGGCAGGGATCACCGGGCTCGGGGTCTCCTCGCCTGGGATCAGCGGGCCGTGAAGCCACCGTCGACCGGTACGACGGCTCCCGTCACCTGTGCCGATTCGTCGGAGGCCAGCCAGACCGCGGCTGCCGCCACATCGGCCGGTTCGACGAGCCGGTTCATCGGCTGCCCCTGCGCGAACAGCGCCTCGTGGTCCTCCACCGGGACGTCGAGACAGCGCGCGATCTCGGACAGCATCCGGCCCTCCATCAGATCGTCGTCGCGTACGGACCCAGGGCAGAGCGCGTTGACGCGGATCCTGAAGGGCGCGTAGTCCAGGGCACTGGCGCGGGTCAGCCCGACGAGCCCGTGTTTGGCCGCGACGTATCCGGCGAAGTGGCGGTACCCGACCATCCCGGCGGTCGAGGAGACGTTGACGATGCTGCCTGCCCGGCGGGCGACCATGCCGGGAAGGACGGCCTTGGTCATCAGGAAGGCACCGCTCAGGTCGACGTCGAGCATGAGCCGCCACTCCGCGTCCTCGATCTCGTGGAGGGCCTTGCCCGAAGGCGCCGCCACCCCGGCGTTGTTGACGAGGACGTCGACGTGCCCGAACCGCGTCAGCGCGTCGTCGACGGCACGCCGTACGCCGGCCGCGTCCCGGACGTCCGCCTGGGCGCAGAGCACGGACGCGCCGTGCTTGCGGCAGAGGTCGGCGGTGTGTTCCAACTGGCCCGGCGTACCCAGCGGGTAGCCCACGGCGGGCAGGTCACCCGCGATGTCCAGCAGCACCAGGTCGGCGCCCTCGGCGGCGAACGCGGTGGCGCACGCCCGCCCCAGCCCGCGAGCAGCACCCGTGACGATCGCGCACTTCCCCTCCAGCCGCAAACGCTCCCTCCCCCTCTCGGGACTCCGGGCACATCAGCATGTCACGCACATGACCACCAGACCAGAGGACCTCCTGCCCACGACGAGTGGCAGACCGCTCTGAGCCTGCTGGAGGAGTTCGGGGACGGGCGACCGCTGCCCCTGGCGTTCTGGCAGCGGCTTGCCGGGACGGCTGAGCGACTGGACCTCGAGCGGAGCGCGGCTTGGTGCCACTGGCGATGCTCGGAGATCCGAAACGGAACGTTCCGGGCGGACCTGACACTCCGTCCCCCCTCACTCCCGCTCACCGGACGCACGTGGAAGCCGGCCAACGGATCAACCTGCACGAGGACCGAACCGTGGCCGGCACCGCAGTCGTGCCGAGACTCACCTCCCTGCCGCCGCCAAGCGCACGAGATGACGCCGACTGCCCCGCGCGGGATGGGACGCGGGCACACGCAGAGGGGAGCGTCAGCGCCCCCTCCTACGGTTCGCTCGCCTGACGGCTGGTCACGGGCGGTGTCAGAGCCCCATGGACTTGGCGACGATGGTGCGCATGATCTCGCTGGTGCCGCCGAAGATCCGGCCGGCTCTGTTGTCGGCGTACAGCCGGGCGATCGGGTGGTCCATCGTGAAGCCCAGACCGCCGTGCAGCTGAAGGCACTTGTCGAGCACGCCGGTCGCCGCCTCCGTGCAGTACAGCTTGGTCGCGGCCGCCTCCTCGGCGGTCAGTTCCCCGGCGTCGAACGCCTCCAGGGCCTGGTCGACGACCGCCTGCAGAGCGTTCACCGTCACCTTGCAGTCGGCGAGCACGAACTTGGTGTTCTGAAAGGCTGCGACGGGCTTGCCGAAGGCGGTGCGCTCGCGGACGAAGGCGGTGGTGAGCCGGACCGCCGCTGCGGCGTGGGCGTACGCGCCGACGGCGATGCCCAGCCGCTCCTGCGGGAAGATGCCGGCCAGACAGGCGAAGGCGTCGCCCGGCTCGCCCACCACGTCCCCGACGGGGACGCGCACGTCCGTGAAGGTCATACCGACGATGTCGGACGAGCGCAGGCCGAGCGTGGCCGGCTCCGAGTCGACCGCCACGCCCGGGGCGCGGGTGTCCACGGCCAGCAGGGACATGCCGCCGCGCCGGTCGGTCCCCGTGGTCGCGGTGCGGCAGGCGACGAGCACCAGATCCGCCTGGGCGCCCCCGGACACGTAGGCCTTGCTGCCGTTGAGCAGGTAGTGCGTGCCGTCCTCGGACAGCTCGGCCGACGTCCGGATGCCGGCCACGTCGGAGCCGGCCTCCGGCTCCGTGATCGCGATGGCCGTCATCAGCTCGCCCGTGACGAACCCCGGCAGCCAGCGCCGCTTCTGCTCGTCGTTGGTGTAGTCCACCAGGGTGGCCGGGAGGGCCAGGTGGGCGCTGGCTCCGCCGAAGGTGACGCCGGCCCTCGCGCACTCCTCGGCGATGACGGCGTTGAACTTGAAGCCCTTTGGGCCGGTTCCGCCGAACTCCTCCGGGACACCGAACCCGAAGATGCCGAGTTTGCCCAGCTTGCGATAGAAATCACGGGGCACTCGCCCGGCGGTTTCCCATTCCGAATAGAAGGGTATGACCTCCGCCTCGATTAACTCGCGCACCTGAGTGCGGAAGGCGTCGTGTTCGTCCTGGAAAACAGTGCGCCGCACCGTTCATCTCCCTGCTGCTCTGATCGGTGTCTTCGCCAACGGCTCGAACGTAATACGGAGTCGAGGCCAGTGTCCAGGGACGGCGGGCCTTGTCACCCACGGCCCCCATGTGCCTAGTATTCAGCCACCGGGATCTCGGCCGCTTCGCGGACCGGCGGTCCCGCATGCCGATTTCATGGGGGAGACTGGTATGGAACCACCGGGCAACGAACCTCTATTCAATGCGCGCGATCCGCGATTGCGCACCGACCCGTACCCTCTCTACAAACGCCTCCGGGACGCCGAACCGGTCCATCGGACGCCGTACGGGCACTGGGTGGTCTCCGGATACGACGAGGTCTCCGCAATCCTGCGAAAGCCCGAGTTATCCAGTGAATATCCACAAGACCCGAAATGGGCCGCGCACCGGGGCGGACAGGACAGCCCGGTCGTGCGGGCCACCCGGAGCTGGATGCTGATGCGGGACGGGCAGGCGCACCGTCGGCTGCGCGGTCTGGCCAACCCGGTGTTCACCGCACGGGCCATCCGTGAGACGGCTCCCCGCATGACCGGCATCGTCCACAGGATCATGGACGAAATGGGCGACGGCCGGAACGTCGACCTCATCGGGTCCCTCGCGGCCCTCGTGCCCGTGTCCGTCTTCTGCGGCCTGGGCGGCCTGCCGGTCGAGGACCGTGACCTGTGCCGGAAGTGGACCGACGCGCTGAGCCACGTCATCGACCCCGCCATCGACGCCACCACCCGCCGGGCCATGAACGACGCGGCGGAGGAGTTCGGCGAGTACATCGCCGAACATCTGGCACGACGGCGCCGCGACCCCCAGGACGACATCATCTCCCGCCTGCTGCTGGCGGACTTCGACGGCGGGAAGCTCTCCGACGACGAGATCATCGCCAACGTCATGATGTTCTTCATGGGCGGTCACGAGACGACCGTCAACCTCATCGGCAACGGCATGCTCGCCCTGCTCCGCCACCCCGACCAGCTGCGCCTCCTGCGCGAGGAGCCCGGCCTCATCGACAACGCCGTCGACGAACTGCTGCGGTACGACGCACCCGTCCAGCTGGTGGCCCGCATCACCACCGGTGACCTCGAGGTCGGGGACACCACGATCCCGGCCGGCTCCAAGGTGATGGTCCTTCTCGGCGCCGCCAACCGCGATCCGCGGCGTTACGCCGGTCCCGACCGCCTCGACCTTCGGCGCTCCGACATCCGCCCGCTGTCGTTCGGGGGCGGCCCGCACTACTGCATCGGCGCGCTCCTGGCCAAGGCCGAGGCCCGCCTGGTCTTCACCGAACTGCTGCGCCGGCATCACGACATCAGACCGGTCCGCGAGGACGTCGTCTGGCACGCGAAGGTCAACATCCGCGGACTCAGAGAGCTCCGCGTGGACCTGATCCGCTGACGCCTGCCGGCCTGCGGTGCGCGGGGCCGTGTCGCCCCGCGGACCGTGTCAGGCCGGGATCTTCCTGGCGGGCGGACGACCGTACCCCTGCCCGCCCATCATCCGGCCCGTTCGACAGTGTTCCGCCCGAACGCCGTTTGCCGCACCGCCGTTCTCCGCCCAGGCTCTCGGCGCGACACGGGGATGCCGGTGTGCACCGTCCTGTGCGTGGAACCGATTTGACGGGCCCTACGAGTGGGGATGTAGCGCAGAAACATGAGTACCCACACCATATCTCCCGACATACTGGACCCGGTCGCCACGAGGGCGGCCGTGGACACCGTCCTCTTCGATTTCTTGCACAATCACCGAAACAACTCCGGGCAACGACAGTTGACCCATCTCGTGAAACTGCTTGAAGAATTCATGGTGGGCGGCAAGCGAATACGCCCGATTCTCACCGTGCTGGGGTGGCAGGCGGCCGGCGGAGAAAATGACTTGACGACCGTGGTACGCGTGGCCGCGTCACTCGAGATGTTTCACGCGTTCGCTCTCATCCATGACGACATCATGGACGACAGCGACACCCGGCGCGGCCGTCCGACCATCCACCGGATACTCGCCGGAAAACGCGGCAACGACCGCACCGAGCGTTTCGGAATCGGCGGAGCCGTGCTGCTGGGCGACCTCGCCTTCGCCTGGTCGGACGACCTTCTGCACACCGCCGACCTCACCCCCGTACAGTCGGCGGCGGTGCTGCCGATCCTCACCGAGATGCGCACCGAAGTCATGCTCGGCCAGTACCTGGACCTGCGGGCGACCGGTGAGCTCACGGACGACGTCGATGGCACCCTGACCGTCAACCGCTACAAGACCGCCAAGTACACGGTGGAACGGCCGTTGCACATCGGCGCCGCCCTTGCGGGCGCCGACGCCCCGACCCTGGCGGCCTGCACCGCGTTCGCGCTGCCTCTCGGGGAGGCCTTCCAGCTCCGCGACGATCTGCTGGGCGTGTACGGCGAGGTCCGGGACACCGGCAAGTCCCGTCTGGACGACCTGCGGGCCGGCAAGAACACCACCTTGGTCGCGCTGGCGATGCGCGCGGGTGACGCGGCACAACGCGCCCGGCTGCGCACGCTGATCGGCGACCCCGGCCTGGGCGAGGCCGGCGCCGAGGAGGTCCGCGCGATCTTCGCGGCCACCGGCGCCCGGGACACCGTCGAATGCATGATCGACGACCGTTACCGGCGGGCGCTGGACGTGCTGGACGCCGCCCCCTTCACCGCCGAGGCGGTCACCGCCCTCAAAGACCTTTCCACCATGGCCACCAGGAGGAACTCATGACCGCGGATCTGACCGCACCGGCCGCACCGGCCCCGGCCGGGACGGCCCGCCACTGGCAGGAGTGCACCGACCGGTTCGCCGCCCTGTTCGACCGGCACGTCGGGTACGCGGCCCAGAAGGTAGCCATGACGGACGCCGAGCTGCGCGAGGTCATCGACGCCTGCAACCGCGCGGTCGCCCCGCTCGGCAAGAGCGTCTCGGACAAACGCTGGATCTCCTACATGGATGTCGTGCGCTGGTCGCAGAGCGCCCGCCACATCAAGGACATGGAAGCGTTCAAGGCCGTCTGCGTGCTCAACTGCGTGACCTTCGTGTGGGACGACATGGATCCGGCCCTGCACGACTTCGACCTCTTCCTGCCCCAGCTGCGCGCGGTGTGCGAGCGGTACTACACCCCGCAGGACGCGGAGTTCGCCTACGAGGGCGCCCGAGCCTTCGTCACCAGCGACCACATGTTCCGTGACTCGGAGCTCAAGAGGGTGCTCTGCGGCACCTCGCCCGAGCAGTACTTCCGTTTCCGCGTCACCGACGTCGGCGTGGACTTCTGGATGCGGATGTCGTACCCGATCTACCGCCACCCCGAGCTGACCGAGCACTCCAAGACGGGACTGGCCGCCCGGATGACGGCCCGCGGCCTGGCGATAGTCAACGACTTCTACTCCTACGAACGTGAGCAGGCCCTCGGGCAGATCACCAACTGCTTCCGACTGTGCGACATGTCCGACGCGGCCGACTTCCAGGCGTTCTTCCAGGCCCGTCTCGACGACATGGCCGAGGACATGGAGTGCATCAAGGCGTTCGACCCGCTCACCCGGGACGTGCTGCTCGACCTCATCCAGGGCAACTTCGTCTGGACGACCCGGGACCGGCGCTACCAGGCCGCGGTCAACGACGTCAACTCCCGGATCCAGTAGGGGACCCGGGATGACCACCACCCCCAGATCGCCCTCGGTGGAACGGTCCTGGCGGATCGGCGCCGCGCCCGGCGCCGTGCCGCTGCTCGGACACGTCCCCGCGCTGTGGCGCCGCCCGTTGGAGTTCCTCGCCTCGCTTCCCGCCCACGGCGACCTGGTCGAAGTCCGGCTCGGTCCCACCCGCGCCTATCTGGCCGCCCACCCCGAACTGGTCCGGCACGTCCTGCTCAACCCGCGCGTCTTCGACAAGGGCGGGGTCTTCGACAAGGCGCGCCAGCTCCTCGGCAACAGCCTCTCGGTCTCCCGCGGCGAGGAGCACCGCTTCCAGCGACGGCTCATCCAGCCCGCGTTCCACACCACCAAGATCGCCGCCTACACGACGGCGGTGGCCGCGGACACCCGTACCGTCACCGACGGCTGGCGAGCCGGCGAGGTCCGGGACATCGGCGACGCCATGCACGCCCTGCTGATGCGGGTCGCCGCCCGCACCCTGTTCTCCACCGGGCTCGGCGAGGACACCATCGAGGAGGCCCGGCAGTGCCTGCGGACGGTGTCGCAGGGCATCTACCGGCGGACCGTCGCCCCGCTGGGCGTCCTGGACAAGCTGCCCACCCCGGGAAAACGCGCCTACGACCACGCGAACACACGGCTGCGGCAGATCGTGGCGGACATGATCGCGCTACGGCGCCGGCCCGACGCCGACCACGGCGACCTGCTCTCCACGCTGCTGCGGGCGGAGCACCCCGAGACCGGAGAGAGGCTGGACGACGCCCAGATCCTGGACCAGGTCGTCACCTTCCTGGTCGCCGGCAGCGAGACCACAGCCTCCACCCTTGCGTTCGTCTTCCACCTGATGGGCACGCTCCCCGAGGTGGAGCAGCGGGTGCACGCCGAGGTGGACGGCGCGCTGGAGGGCCGGACGCCGGTCTACGACGACCTGCCCATGCTGCCGTACACCCGCAATGTCATCACCGAGGCGCTGCGGCTGTATCCGCCGTCGTGGATGGCGATGCGGGTCGCGGCCGAGGACGTCGAACTCGGCGGCCGGACCATCCCCGCCCGGACGATGATCCTCTACAGCGCCTACGCACTGCACCACAACCCCGAACTCTTCCCGGACCCCGAGACCTTCGACCCGGGACGCTGGGAGGGCGAGCGGGCTGCCCGGGTACCGCGCGGGGCATTGCTGCCGTTCGGCGCGGGCAGCCACAAGTGCATCGGCGACGTCCTCGCGCTCACCGAGACGGCACTGATCGTCGCGACCGTCGCCGCGCGCTGGCGGCTGCGCCCGGTCCCCGGCAGCCGGCTGCGCCCCGTACCGAAGGCCACCCTGGAGTCGGGTCCGCTGCCCATGGTGCTGGAACGCCGCTGACCTGTCTGCCCCTCCTTCCGCTCCCTCGCCTTTCCTCTCCCTCGCCCTTCTTCTCTCTCCCCTTTTCCCTGTTTTCCCTTCTCTCCGTCCGTACCGACTCAGGGGGCGCATCCGGCATGAAGACCCAATCCGACACGGTCAGTCGCAGATGGCGGATCGCCAAGGCGCCGGGCCGGCTTCCGCTGGCGGGCCACGCGCTCCACCTGGCGCGCCGCCCGCTGGAGTACCTGTCGTCGCTGCCGGCCCTGGGCGACCTGGTCGAGCTGCGGCTGGGCACCCGGCTCACCTATCTGCCCTGCCATCCGGAGCTGGTGCAGGACGTGCTGCTGAACGCGCGGGTCTACGACACCGGAGGCCCGGTGAAGGAGAAGGCCCGTCCCATCCTCGGCAACGGGCTGATCACCTCCGACTGGGCCGACCACCGCAGACAGCGGCGGATGGTCCAGCCGGCCTTCCACCCCACGCGCATCGCGACGTACGCCGAGGTGATGCACGAGGAGTGCGCGGCGCACGTGGACGCCTGGCGGCCGGGCCGGCCGGTCGACGTCGGTGACGCGATGCAGGCGCTGACCACGCGGGTGACGGCACGCGCCCTGTTCGCGACGGAGATGGCGCCGCACTCCGTCGCGGAGGTCCAGCGCAGCCTGCCCGTCATGGTGCGCGGCGCGTTCCGCCGGGCGCTCGATCCCACCAGTCTGATCGCCAGGCTGCCGCTGGCGGCCAACCGTGAGTTCGACGCCGCGCTCGACCGGTTGCACACCCTCATCGACGGCATCATCGGGGACTACCGGCGCTCCGGTGAGGACCGCGGCGACCTGCTGTCGGCGCTTCTGGCCGCGCGGGACGAGGACAACGGCGGCGCGCTGACCGACCGGGAGGTCCACGACCAGGTCATGACTCTGCTGCTGGCCGGCGTCGAGACCACCGCGAGCGCCCTGACCTGGGCCTGGCATCTGCTGGCGGCCCACCCCGAGGCTGAGGCGCGGCTGCACGCCGAGGTCGACGAGGTGCTGGGCGGCCGAACGCCGACGTACGCCGACGTGCCGAGGCTGGCCCACACCCAGCGGATCTTCACCGAGACCCTGCGCCTGTACCCGCCGGCCTGGATGTACACCAGGATGACCACCCAGCCCACCGAACTGGCCGGTCATCCGCTGCCGGCCGGGACGGACATCCTGATCAGTCCCTACGTCATCCACCGCATCCCGGAGTTCTTCCCACGTCCGGACTCCTTCGATCCGGACCGGTGGCTGCCCGAGCGCGCCAAGGACGTCACCCGTGGCTCGTATCTGCCGTTCGGGGCGGGCAGCCGCAAGTGCATCGGTGACGTCTTCGGGATGACGGAGGCGACGCTCGCGCTGGCCGCCCTCGCGTCCCGTTGGCGTCTGCGGCCCGTGCCGGGCACCACCGTCTCGCCCCGGGCCGAGATGAGCCTGTCGGCCGGGCCGCTGCCGATGGTGCCCGAACCGCGTTAGCGGAAGGTGACGGGGAGCGCGTGCAGGCCGCGGAGCATCAGGCTGGGGCGCCACCGCAGGCCGGCGGGGTCGGTGTCCAGGGCGAGGCCGGGGCACCGCTCCAACAGGGTGCGGAAGGCGATAGCGCCCTGCATGCGGGCCAGCGGGGCGCCCAGGCAGTGGTGGATGCCGTAGCCGAAGGCCGTGTGACCGCGGGTGTCGCGGCGGATGTCGAAGCGGTCGGGCTCGGCGAACCGCCTCGGATCGCGGGAAGCGGCGGCGAGCACGACGGCCACAGAATCCCCCGTGCCGATCACCGTGCCGTCGATGTCCACGGGCTCCTTGGCGTAGCGGAACGCCGTGGTCTCCACCGGTCCTTCGTAGCGGAGCATCTCCTCGACCGCGTTCTCCAGCAGGGACCAGTCGCCGCGCAGCGCCGCCAGTTGGTCGGGGTGGCGCAGCAGGGCGAGCGTTCCGCTGGACAGCAGGTTGGCCGCCGTCTCGTAGCCGGCCACCAGCAGCACGAAGGCCATGCCCAGCATCTCCTCGGGCGTGAGGCCGTCCTCCTCCTGGCCCAGGCGGCCGGCCAGCGCGCTCAGCAGGTCCTCGCCGGGATCGCGCCGCTTGGCCGCGACGAGCTCGGCGAGGTACCCGGTCATCGCCTGGGCCGCGGCGGCGGCGACCTCGGGCCGGGTGAAGTCGGTGCTCTCCAGATACCAGTCGTGGAAGGTCTTGCGGTCGCTCGCCGGTACGCCGAGCAGTTCGCAGATGACGGCCAGCGGCAACGGCAGCGCGAACGACTCGACCAGGTCCGCGCGGCCCAGCGGCAGCATGGCGTCCACCAGCTCGTCCGCGATCCGCTGGATCTTGGGACGCAGCGACTCGATACGCCGGGAGGTGAACTCCTTCGCCACAAGCCCCCGCAACCGGGTGTGCTGCGGCGGGTCCGTCTGCACCATGTTCAGGCCGATCGAGTTGCCTCCGTCGTCCTGCCACCCGGCGGAGTGCCTGATGTCGTTGGACAGCCGCGCGTCGGCCAGCGCGGCCCGCGCCTGCGCGTGCCCCACGACCAGCCAGAACTCCCCCGACGCGGCGGTGCGGACCCGGTGCACCGGCCCCTGCGCGCGCATCCGCTCGTAGACCGGATACGGATCGTCGACAAAAGGCCGGCCAAGTGCTGTCAGATCTTCGAATCCCGTCAAGGACAACGGTGTTCCTCGCTTCGAACTCGCTGGTGCGGCTGAGCGGGGCGTACTCCCCCGGTGGACGGCGCGACCCTAGCAACGAAACGGGGAGCTGTCCCCGGTTTTGCTGTTAGTGTGCCGCGCATGGACGGCGGAGACGAACGGCGGACACCTCGGCGCAGTGACGCGCGCCGCAACCGCGAGCTGCTGATCGCCGCCGCCCGGGAGATCTACGCCGAGCGCGGAGTGGAAGCGCCGCTGGACGACATCGCCCGCCGGGCGGGAGTCGGCAACGCAACGCTCTACCGCCACTTCACCGGCCGCGCCGCACTGATCGAGACCGTCTTCCACGACGCGCTGACCCCGATCCTGGACGCGGCCCGCGAGACCCGGGAGCGGGCGGACGCCTGGAGCGGCCTCACCGACTACCTGGACCGGGTCTTCACGCTGCTGGCCGCCGACCGAGGCGCCGGTGACCTGATGACCACCGACATCCGTGGCGTGCCCACACTCGACGCCCTGCGCGAGGAGAACCGGCGCACGCTGGAAACGCTGCTGCGCCGCTGCCAGGAACAGCACACGATCCGCCCCGACCTCACCGTCGAGGACCTGCTGTTTCTGCTGGCCGCACTGGGCCGGGCCACGCCGGCCGCCCCCAGGTCCTGGCGGCGGCACCTGGCCCTGGTGCTGGACGGTCTGCGCCCCGCGGCCGCCCGCCCCCTGCCCACGCCCCCACTCGACCAGGAGCAGTTGGGGGCCGCCCTGCACCGTCTCGGCGGCGCCGACCGGGCGGCCCGGCAGGAGAAGTCCCTTCGTCCACCGAGATCGGAGACCTGAAGCCGATGACCCGTCAGCGACCCATATCGCCCTTCGAGAGCGTCTACTTCCTGGACCTGGGAGCAGCGGGCCTCCCCCTGTACGACATGCCCGCGTTCGTGGAGTCCCTGGTACGCGGCCGGCTGGATCCGGCGCTGATGCGGAGGGCTCTGGGCCTGCTGACCGAGCGTCATCCGATCCTGCGCTCCGAGGTGGCAGCCGGCGACGAGGGCCTGCTGCTGCGGGTCCGCGACCGGGTCGAGCCGCCGCTCACCCTGCTCGACGGCATCGAGGACACCTACGCCGAACTGATCAACACGCGGCCGGACTGGACCGAGAGCCTGCTGCACGCCTGGCTGCTGACCGACGGCGAGCGCTCCCAGGTGGTGCTCGGCGTCCACCACGGGGTGGCCGACGGCCGTTCGGCCTTCGCCCTGCTCGACGAGTTCTGGCAGCACTACACCGCTCTGGCATCCGGCGCCAGACCGTCCGTCGAGCGACGCGAGGAGCTTCCCGAGGCGATCGACACCCGGCTGGCCGGCGCCCTGCCGGAAGCGGAGATCGACGCGGTGGTCGACGTCATCGCGCAGGGCGCTGCGGCCGAGACCAAGCCCGCCGTCCTGCCCACCGAGGGTGTGGGGCGCCCGGACCGGCCGGGCGCGACGCGCCGCTTCGTGGTCGACCGGCTGGAGTTCGCCGCACAGACCACCGATGCCGTGGTGGCCGCCGCACGGGCCCGCGGAGTCACCGTCAACAGCCTCGTCGCAGGGCTGGTCCTGATCGCAGTCCGCAGTCAACTTGCGCCCGAGGAAGGACCGTTGACGATGACCTGCGGTCACGGAGTCGACCTGCGCACCCGGTTGACGCCCGAACTGCCCCTGAGCACCGTGCTCAACTGCATCACCGGACTGCAGACCACGTCGGCCGTCGGCCCCGACGACCGGCCGGAGAACGTGGGCCGGGAGGTGGCCGACCAGGTCGCCGGCGCCCTGGCCCGGCGGGACCCCGAGCGCTTCCTGCTGGCCGCGCTCAGGGCCGGCGCCCGGGGCATCACGGTGCCCGTCCCGGTCGTCAGCTACGGGATCTCCAACGTCGGCAGGATCCCCGCGCACCCCGTCCCCGACGACGTGGAACTGCTCCGCTTCGGCGGGACGGCCAACGCGCCGGGTATGCCACCCAAGATCGGCGTCGCCAGCTTCGGCGGCCGGCTGCTCGTCCAGAACGAGTACGACAGCTGGACCTACGCCCCCGAGCAGATGCGGCGGCTGCGCGAGACGCTGCGCGCGTCGCTGACGGATCTGGCCCGCTGACGGCGGCCGGGACCCGAGTCCCGAGTGGGGTGACACACCACCTGTTCGGATGGCCGGGCCGGGCCGGCGCGTAAGGTGCTCGGATGATCGGGATACCGGAGGCGTTCGCGCAGAGCACGATTCAGCGCGAAGGGGAGCCCGGAGCGGCGTGGCTCGGCGAACTGGGCAGGATCGTGGAAGAGCTGCTGGGGCGCTGGGAGTGCGTGCCGGACGGGAAGGTCGTACACGGGGGTGTCGGGATCATCGTTCCGGTGCGGCAGCGGGACGCGGGTACTGCTGTGCTGAAGGTGTCTTTTCCGCACCCCGGCAACGTGCACGAGCCGGACGCTTTCGCGGCGTGGGGCGGGCGCGGAGCGGTGGTGCTGCACGAGCGCGACGATGCGCGATTCGCGATGCTGCTGGAGCGGGCTCGGACGTCGACCCTGGCCGAGGTCGAGGACGCCGACGAGGTTGTGACGGTCGCGGGGCGGATCAGTCGTCGTCTGGCCATCCCCGCGCCGCCGGGCCTGCCCCGGTTGCGGGAGCGGGCCGATGTCTGGGAGGAGCAGCTGCGCGCGGGCGCTGCGGAGGTCACGCATGGGCTGTCGCGCCGCGTGGTGGACGCCGCCGTGGCGACCGTCCGCGAACTGGGCCGCGTCCAGCCGGACACTCTCGTTCACGGTGACCTCCATGCCGGGAACATCTTGCGCGCCGACCGTGAACCATGGCTGGCCGTCGATCCCAAGGGCTGTGCGGGCGACCCTGCTGGCGATGTCGGCACGCTGCTCAAGTCGCGCGCGCTGACGCTCCTCGAGGCGGACGACCTGCGCAAGGCTGTCCACCGCACGCTGGACGTCTTCGCCGAGGCCGCGGAAGTCGATCGCGAACGCGTCCGGCGTTGGGCTCACTTCCATGCCGTCCGGGATGCGTTGCTGGGACGCCGCCATGGGTTCGGCAGCGCCCGCAGCGGACCGCAGTGGGACTGGCTCACCGAATTCGCGGACCGCTTGGCGGAGTTGCTCACCGAGCGCCCGTAGGAGGAACATGCCGTCGGACCGGGCGACAGGCGCCACAGGCATGGGTGCCGATCGCTGCCGCCAGTTCACTTGCCGCTGCCGCACCGCAGGATCCGTGTCACGGGCCGGCACGTCGAGCGTGTTCGTACCGGCCGGCACGGCCAGGTACGCCGCATGCGGGCAGGTCACGGCGCCGGTCACCGCCGAATCCCACGGAAAGGGAACCGCGGCAACAGTCGCGTCGAAGACAGCCGGCTCACCAAGCCACGACGGCACCAAGCCCAGGCACCATCCGAACCCGACCCATTCAGCGTAACGGTCACCTACGGTCAGAGCATGGACATAGTCAGTGGCGTCGTCAGCATCGCGTACTCGCACTTCTACATCAGCGAGCGTGTCGAGGCCGGCTTCGTCAACGCCACGCGGGCACCGGACTTCCGCACCGACGAGTCGGTGATCCTCACGCCCGGCCGACTCACCGTCGTCAGCCAGGTGCAGTCCCATGACGCCTGGGTGACCCTCATGCTGACCGATGCCGAGCCCGTCCGGCAGACGGAACATTGGCAAGTGCTCGGCACGTGGTCCTACCGGCCGTTCTACGGGGGCCGGATGGGCATGTCCGGTCCCACTACCGGCCCCGCGATGCCCGCCAGGGGCTGGCTCTCCGGCGGGCAGGACAACGACCTTTCCCTGGCCCTCGACCCGGCCACGGTCTACACCGTCCACGTCTACGCCAGGGGACGCCAGAACTCACGAGCCCGGTACGAGGCAGCCATGGAGCGTGAGGAATGGAGCGCACACGAAGGCTACGAGGACTACGTGGTGGTGTTCATCCCCGCCGGGCACCAGACGAAGCCTCGGCCCACACGTTGAAGGGCAGGCTCAGTTCAGCGGCTTGTCCAGGACCGCCTTGCGGTGGCTGAACGTCTCGACGGAGTACCTGCCGTGATAGTTGCCCATGCCGCTCTCCCCCACCCCGCCGAACGGCAGGTCGGAGACGGTGAGATGGGCGAGGGGCAGGCCGTAGCCGAGGCCTCCGGAGGAGGTCTCCGCGGCGATCCGGTCACGTGTCACGCTGGACTCGCTGAAGACGTAAAGTGCGAGGGGTTTGTCGCGGTCGTTGATGAAACCGATCGCCTCGTCGAGGTCGGACACGGTGACGATGGGCAGGATCGGCCCGAAGATCTCCTCCTGCATCACGGGGGACTTCGGGTCGACGTCCGCGAGCACCGTGGGCGCGATGTACTTACCGGTGCGGTCGCTGCCGCCGCCGACCACGACCCGGCCCGAATCGAGCAGGGCGGACAGCCGGTCGAAGTGCCTCTCGTTGACGATCCGGCCGTATTCCGGCGAGGCCGCCGGGTCGGCGCCGAACAGGGCGTCGACGGCGCGGACCAGGGCGGCCTCCAGGGCGGCCGCGGTCTCCGGATACGTGAGGACGTAGTCGGGGGCCACGCAGGTCTGCCCGGCGTTGAGGAACTTGCCGCGGACCAACCGGTCGGCGACCACGTCGAGGTCGGTGCCGTGGTCGACGAACGCCGGTGACTTGCCACCGAGTTCCAGAGTGACCGGGGTGAGGTGCTCGGCAGCGGCGCGCATCACGATGCGGCCGACGGTGCCGTTGCCGGTGTAGAAGACGTGGTCGAACCGCTCCGCCAGCAGGGCCGTGGTCTCCGGGACGCCGCCCTCGACGACGGCGACCGCGTCGGTGTCGAGGTAGGCCGGGAGAAGCTCGGCCAACGCGGCGGAGGTGGCCGGGGCCAGCTCGCTCGGCTTGGCCACGACCGCGTTGCCCGAGGCGAGCGCGCCGACCATCGGGGCGAGCAGCAACTGGGCCGGGTAGTTCCACGGGGCGATGACCAGGACGACGCCGAGGGGGTCGTACCGTGTCCAGGCGGTGGCGTCGGCGCCCAGGTGCGCGGGGACGGGGGCGGGCTCGGGGCGCAGCCAGCCGTCCAGGTGCTCCAGGGTGTGGTCGATCTCCCGGACGGTGAAGTCGATCTCGGTGCGGTAGGCCTCGGTGTTACTCTTGCCCAGGTCGGCCTTCAGAGCGGCGGCGAGGACGTCGCCCCGCTCGGTGAGCATCGCCCGCAGTCGGCGCAGCTGGCCGGTGCGCCATTCCACGGGCCTGGTGCGTCCGGTGCGGAAGGTGGCGCGCAGCCGGGCCACGACGTCAGCGGGCTGCTCGGGTGTGTGGTGGCTCATGGTGCCTCGCAGGTGAGCGCAGGGCGGTCGCCCGCCCGGCGCGGAGTCTCGATCAGATGCATATGCCAACCTTTCTTGTGCTCCATCGCGTCCCGTAGACGCCCCTTCGTGACGAGACTCACGAGACCGGCCGGTCCAGTACCGGTTCGACCGAGGGATCAGCGGTCTGCAGTGAGGAGCGGCTTGACGTCCAGGATCGGGGTCGCGTCGAGGGCTTCGAGGCTGCGGACGTGGATGCGTGTTCCGGCCGTGGACAGGATGCGGACGAGGTGCAGGCCGATCGGATTGGGGCGGTCGGGCGATCGGGTGGCGAAGACGCCGGTGACGGGGCGGGTGGCGTCGCCGCGGGGGTGGACCGTGAGCGTATGGCGGTCGGCGCGGTCGAGCCATGTGAGGAGCAGCACGTCGGCGCCGGGGAGGAGGCCGTTCAGTGCGGGGAGGTACGGGTCGTCGAAGACGAGCCATGCGTCGGGGGCTCCTTCGTCGGGTTGTCGGGGTGCCGCCTCGCGTTCCTTGAGTACTGATTCGACATGCCCGATCGGATGCATCGTGTAGGTGGTCATGTGTGCCTTCCTGTGGGTGCAGGTGCCTTCGTAGTGTGATGCCCACCGGGTTGGCTGTCGGTCACCGCGCCCGCGCAACCGGCGCTCGACGCGCGGTGGTCCGGCGGTGTCCAGGACGAGACCGGCGTCGCGGACGGCCTCCTCGGGCCTCGTCTTGGTGCAGGCGTAGTCGCAGGTACCCGTAGTGAACTGCGTAGTTTCACGGATGCCGAGCCCCCGGCCGTGCGACGTACCGTGCGGATGAGCCCTGTGCGCCACACGCGCCTGGCATGCCTGCTCGGAGACCTCCGGCGGGCTACTTTGGACCTCACGGAGATTCACATGCGTGTATGTGCCATGTCGGTAGCCCTAACCGGCGCCATCACTCTGTCCGCGCTCTGCCTTCCGGCAGCCGCTCAGGCGGCGGAGCGTCATGGTGCGGCCGCGAGGCTCGGCTCCTTCGCCGCCCACGACGTCCACCCCGACACCTCGCTGGGCAACATCAGTTTCTCCAAGGCGGTCATCAACGGCGGCAAGGACATCGTTCTGGGCACCACCACCAAGAAGTCCGTCACCGTGACATACACGGCCACCAGCTCCAGTGGGGTGGCCCTCACGGAAGCCTTCCTCTGGCAGGGTACGGACAGCTCGAGCACGGACACGATCACCGGATCCCTCGGCACGGACGACGACCCCAACTGCACCGAGTCGACGACCCGTACCGGCGTCTACACCTGCGCAGCCGTCTTCCACATCAACGCCGCGTCCGACCTGAAGAACAACGGTGTCGCAGGGACGTGGAAGCTGTTCCTCGGGGGGTACGACCTCTACGCCAACGCAAGCTACGACGACGACGTCGCCACCACCCGGATCAAGAGGGCATCCCGGTTGACCGCCAACGCCACGCCGGAGCCGGTGCAGAAGGGCAAGACCATCACGGTCACAGGCAGCCTGCAGCGTGCCGACTGGAACAACGGCACCTACGCCGGCTATGCGGGGCAGGAGGTGCTGCTTCAGTACCGCAAGAAGGGAAGTAGCACCTACACGACCCTCAAGAAGGTCAAGAGCGGCACGGGTGGCGCGCTCAAGACCACCACCACGGCCACCGCCGACGGGTACTACCGCTTCTCCTTCACCACCAACACCACCACCGCCGCATCGACGGCGGCCGGCGACTACGTCGACGTCAAGTAGCCGCGGACCGCATCGCCCGTGCATCAGGTGGCTCTGCGGCCACACGGGCGATGCGGGTCACCCCGCCCTCGGGACGAAGTGGTTGATCGAGGACGGCCAGGTGACGGGCCGCTGCCCGAACCTGCGCGCGGGGTCGTGGCCGACCGCGTTCAGCAGGCAGCGGTGACGGCGTCGGTCCGCAGGGGCGCGGCCGTCTTCGCGGTGATCTCGTCGAGGGTGATGCCGGGTGCGGTCTCGACGACGGCGAGGCCGTCGGGTACAACGTCGAGGACGCCGAGGTCGGTGATGATCCGGTGGACACACCGTTCGCCGGTCAGCGGCAGGGTGCACTCGGTCAGGATCTTCGGGCTGCCGTCCTTGGCGGTGTGCTCCATCAGGACGACGACCCGGCGGGCGCCGTGGACGAGGTCCATCGCTCCGCCCATGCCCTTGACCATCTTTCCGGGGATCATCCAGTTGGCCAGGTCGCCGCGTTCCGACACCTGCATGGCGCCCAGCACAGCGGTGTCGATGTGACCGCCGCGGATCATGCCGAAGGACAGCGCCGAGTCGAAGAAGGACGCGCCGGGCAGGACGGTGACCGTCTCCTTGCCCGCGTTGATGAGATCCGGGTCGACCTCGTCGGCGGTCGGATAGCGGCCGGTGCCCAGGATGCCGTTCTCGGAGTGCAGCACCACCTGCACGTCGGGTGGGAGATGGCCGGGGATGAGGGTGGGCAGGCCGATGCCCAGGTTGACGTAGGTGCCGTCGGTGAGTTCGGCGGCGGCGCGGGCGGCCATCTGGTCGCGGGTCCAGCCCGTGGGAGTGTCCGTCGTCGTGCTCATGCTCGTATCGTCCTCTTCTCGATCCGTTTGTCAGCGGCCTGAGCGGGGGTGAGCTCCACGATCCGCTGGACGAAGACGCCGGGGAGGTGGACGGCGTCGGGGCTCAGCTCGCCCGGTTCCACGAGCTCTTCGACCTCGGCGATCGTGACCCGGCCGGCCATCGCCGCGAGCGGGTTGAAGTTGGCCGCGGCCCGGCGGAAGACCAGGTTCCCGTGCCGGTCCCCCCGCCAGGCCCGGACGAGGGCGAAGTCGGTGGTGATGGCGTGCTCCAGGACGTGCGGTCTGCCGTGGAATTCCCGGGTCTCCTTGGGCGGGGAGGCCACGGCGACCGAACCGTCCGCCGCATACCTCCACGGCAGACCGCCCGTCGCGACCTGGGTGCCCACACCGGCCGGGGTGTAGAACGCGGGGATGCCCGCGCCGCCGGCACGCAGCCGCTCGGCCAGTGTCCCCTGCGGCACCAGCTCCACCTCCAGCTCGCCCGACAGGTACTGGCGGGCGAACTCCTTGTTCTCGCCGACGTAACTGCCCGTCACGCGGGCGATCCGGCCGGCGGCGAGCAGCACGCCCAGCCCGCGGCCGTCCACGCCGCAGTTGTTCGACACGACCTTCAGGCCGGTGGCGCCCTGCTCGTGCAGGGCCCGGATCACCACTTCGGGGATGCCGCTCAGGCCGAAGCCGCCGACGGCCAGTGACGCGCCGTCGGGAATGTCGGCGACCGCCTCGTCGGCGTTCGTGCTCACCTTGTTCACGGAAGTGGTCCCTTTCAGCCGGGGAGTACGGACAACCAGCCGCCGTCGACGACGAGGTCGGCGCCGGTGATGTGGACGCCTCGTCCGAGGCGAGGAAGACCGCCGCGTTGACGACCTCCTCGGGGAGCCCGATGTGGGCGAGGGGGATGTGGCGGGCGTTGATCCGCTTGGGATGGTCGTCGGCCGGGGGATGGCGGTCCGCTGGTTGGTGGGCGAACCGGTCTGGCCCGCAGTTGACCCCACAGTGACGATGCAGCCGCGACTGCCCACCAGGTAGGGCCAGGCGATGTGCGCGGCCGACCACACCGAGTCCAGCTGGCGCGCATCGTGAAGCCGAAGTCCTCGTACGGCTGGGTGTCGCCCACACCGAAACAGACGGCGCCGGCGTTGGCGTACAGGATGTCGATGCCCCCGAAGGCGTCCGCGGCCAGCGGGCCGGAGGCGGACGCCGTGCCCCCGCCTGCGCGACGAGACGCTGGGTCACCAGCGCGGACTCGTGCCGCAGGTCGCCGACCGACGACGATCGCGCCCTCGGCCGCGAACCGCAGCGCCGCCGCGCGTCCCTGACCGCGGGCCGTGCCCGACATCAGGCCACCTTCCCTTCCAGCGTTTCAATTCCCCTCCGAACTCGAAGCAGCCGAACCCAGAGCGTCCGAGACGGACTTGACCCCACCGTGCGCGGTGAGTCCGCCGTCGACCGGGATCTCGGCGCCGGTGATGAAGGACGACTCGTCGGACAGGAGGAAGACCACGAGCGGGGCGACCTCGTCCACCGTGCCGGTGCGGCCGAGAGGTGTCTCGCGGATGTTCGCCTCACGGAAGGCGGGCGGGGCGGAGGTGGTCATCTCGGTCTCGATGAAGCCGGGGTGGACCGTGTTGACGCGGATGCCGCGCGGGCCCAGCTCCATGGCTGCGGTCTTCGACAGGCCGCGCAGTGCCCATTTGCTGGTTGTGTAGGCGACCGGGTAATGGCCGCTGAGCGCGGCGGTGGAGCCGACGTTGACGATGGACGAGCCGGGCGGCATCAGCGGCGTCAGGTGCTGGATGCCCAGCAGCGGACCCGTGACGTTGACGGCGTGGACGCGGGCGAAGTCGTCGGGGGTCACATCGCCGAGGCGAGCACGCCAAGTGATGCCCGCGTTGTTGACCAGACCGTGCACCTGGCCGTACGACTCCCGCAACTCGGCGGCCAACTGTGTCCAGTGCTCCTCGTCGGTGACATCGAGGCGGCGGCAGCCGGGGGCATCGGCCACGTCGGTGGCGATGACGCGGGCGCCCTCACGGGTCAGGGCCTCGGCCTCGGCGGCGCCCTGGCCGCGCGCTGCGCCGGTGACGACGACGACCTTGCCGAGGAGCCTCTTGGGGTGCAGGTCGTTCACGGCCGCTCCCTGGTACGGCGGCGGGCGGTCGGCAGCGGCTGCGGATCCCTGCCCGCCACCACGGTGTTGGAGACGGTGCCGATGCCCTCCACGGTGAGGGTGACGGTGTCGCCCGGCTTCAGCGGGGGCGGGGACTGCTCGCCCCGGACGCCCCACAGCTCGGCGAGGCACCCGCCGTTGCCGCAGGTGCCGGAGCCGAGCACGTCGCCGGGGCGTACGACGCTGCCGCGCGAGGCGTAGGCGACCATCTCCTCGAAGGTCCAGCTCATGTTGGACAGCAGGTCCTTGCCGACGACCTCGCCGTTCACCGAGGCGGTCAGCGCCAGGCGCAGAAAGCCGTCGGTGTCGCGGTACGGCTCCAGTTCGTCGGCGGTGACCAGGTACGGGCCGAGGGTGGCGGCGGTGTCCTTGCCCTTGCACGGGCCGAGGCGGACCTGCATCTCGCGGGACTGCAGGTCGCGGGCCGACCAGTCGTTGAAGACCGTGTAGCCGATGATGTGGTCCCGTGCCTGCTCTGGCGTCAGGTCCCGCCCCTCCTGGCCGACGACGGCGGCGACCTCCAGCTCGAAGTCGAGGACTTCGCTGCCCGGCGGCACCGGGACGTCGTCGTGGGCGCCGATGACGGCGTACGGGTTGGTGAAGTAGAACGTCGGGGCGTCGTACCAGGCTTCGGGCACCCCGCCGACGCCGTCCACGGACCGCCGGACCCCTTCGACGTGCTCCTCGAAGGTGACGAAGTCACGCACGGTGGGCGGCTGAAGCGGTGGCAGCAGTCGCACCTCGGACACGTGGGGGCCCGGCGGGACGTCGAGCGTGGCGGCGCCGGCGTGCAGGAGCGCGTCGAGTCCGTCGCCGGAGCGGATCAGCTCCGTGAGCGAGCGCGCCCCGGGGACCGGGTACAGGGTGCCGTCCGCCTCGACGACGGCGACGCGGTGTTGTTGCTCGTGTTCGTAGGCGGCGAATCGCATGTGCGGCTCCAGGTTCCGACGGGCGTCGGCAGAAGGGGACCGGTGACGTGGGGCAGGGAGTCAGGGCGGAGGACAGGGCCCCGCGCCCCCGGAACGTGAGGGATCAGACCGGCGGGGCGACGAACACGCCGCGGTCGACGTCGTTGAACGACTCCTTGGCGACCAGCTCGTTCATCGGGTTCGCCGTTCCCCACTGGTCGGTGACCTCGGGCTGGGAGAAGTCGTAGACATGCGGGTGCCAGGTGTCCTCGTCCAGCAGCTCCAGCTCGGTGGTGTACTCGACCGTGTTGCCCTGCGGGTCCAGGAAGTAGGTGAAGGTGTTGTCGCCCGCCAGGTGCCGACCGGGGCCCCAGATCTTGCGGAAGCCGGCCCGGAGCACCCGTCCGGAGCCCCGCATGTACTCGTCGATGCCGCGCATCTCGAAGGAGACGTGGTGCAGGGCGGTGTGCGGCCCCTGGGCTATGGCCATGGAGTGGTGCTGGTTGCTGATACGCATGAAGTGCATTGCTTCGCCCATCTTGGGATGCATCAGCGTGTCGGAGAGCCGGAACCCGAGGTGACGCTCGTACCACTCCCGAGTGCGGTTCAGGTCAGGGGAGTTGAGGACGACGTGCGACAGCTTGACCGGGATCGCCTCTTTCTCTTCGATCTTGCGGTGCTGCCTGACGTCGACGTCCGCCGAGACCTCGATGGTGCGTCCGTCGACGTCGAAGAAGCGGAAGCCGTAGCCACCGCCGGGAGTGTCGACCTTGCCCGGCTGCGAGATCAACTGCACGCCACCGACGAGAAGTCGATCGGCGAGGGTGTCCACGTCCGGCACTGAGGCCGCACCGTACGAAACGAGGTCGAGCCGCTTCTCGTCGGCCTTGCGCAGCCGCACGACGTACTGCTCCGGGGAGCCCTCGGCGGCCAGGAACGAGATCCCGGAGTCCTCGGCGACCTTGGTCAGGCCCCAGACGCCGGCGTAGAAGTCGAGCTGCTTGTCGTAGTCGGGCACGGCCAGGTCGACATGCCGCAGATGGGTGAGCAGACGCATGATGTCAGTCCTTCCGAAGGAGGGCGGCGGCATTGCCGCCTCGTACGGCATGGAAGTCCGGGTCGGACAGCCCCGCCGCGCGCAGCGCGCCCACGGGGTCTTCGGTGCCCATGTCGAAGGGGAAGTCGGAGCCGAGCAGCACCCGGTCCGCGCCCACCGCGCGGACCAGCTCCCGCAGCACGTGAGAGTCGTGGACGAGGGAGTCGAAGTAGATCCGCTTGAGGTAGCTGCTGGGCCGGTGGGCGCAGCCGGCGCCCGCGTCGGAGCGAGCCGACCAGGCGTGGTCGCTGCGGCCGATGTGAGTGGGCAGGTAGCCGCCGCCGTGAGCCGCGACGATCTTCAGGTCGGGATGCCGGTCCAGCACTCCGGAGAAGATCAGATGGGACAGGGCGACGGCGTTCTCGGTGGGCTGTCCGACGGTGTTGGACAGGTACCACTGGGCAAGGCGCTCGTCGAGCGTGCAGCCGAAGGGGTGCAGGAAGAGGATCGCGCCCGTCTCCTCGGCCCGCTTCCAGAAGGGTTCGTACACAGGATCGGACAGCTCCCGGCCCGGCGCGTGACTGGAGATCTCCACACCCAAAAGCCCCTGGTCCAGGGCGTGTTCGAGGGCCCGCACGGCCTGCTCCGGATGCTGGAGGGGGGCGAGACCCAGCCCTCGCAGCCGGTCGGGCGCCTGTGCACAGTGCGCGGCCGTCGCCTCGCCCGCGAGCCGGTAGAGCTTCTCGGCCGTCTCCTCGTCCGCCCAGTAGTGGTAGTGCGAAGGGGACGGGCTGACCAGCTGGACGTCCACGCCCTGCGCGTCCATCGCGGCCAGACGTAGGCGCACGTCGGTGAGGATCGGGACGCGTTCGCGGACCATGGGGCCGTTGACGGCCTGGGCCGCGGGCCCGTTGCGGCGGGCGTCGAGGGCCCTGGCCTCCGCCAGGCCCGGCAGGTCGGCCACCAGGGCCTCGACCTCGGGCAGGAGGAGGTGCGCGTGCACGTCCACCGTCCGAACGGGGTGCGTGTCAACGCTCGGCGAGGGGCGGGGATCGGACTGGGGGCCTCTCGCAGCGGTAGCCGGGGCAGGGTGGGCCGTCACGGCAGCTCCCTGAGCACCGGCATGGTGGCGTCCAGTAGGCCGGGCACGTCACCGTGCACGCCGTCGAGCTGCCACTGCCCGATCTGCACGGACGCCTGGACTACCATCCGGACCCGGTCGACCCGGCGCTCGTAGTAGCGCGTGAGCAGTTCCTCGTCCCATGCGGATCCGCTGGTCAGCAGCTGGGACAGCACCCAGGCGTCCTCCATGGCCATCGCCGCGCCCTGGGCCATCGTGGGCGGGCAGCAGTGCGCGGCGTCGCCGACGAGGACGACCCGGCCCCGGTGCCAGGACCCCTCGACCAGCATCCGGTCGAACCAGGTGTAGTTCACCTGCGCCGGGTCGTTGATCGAGTCGCGGATCTCGTCCCAGGCACCGCCGTAGCCCTCGGCGAGGCGGCGCATCTCCTGCGCGTAGGACTCGGGCGGGATCGTGGCGCGGTCGCGGCTGGGCTCCACCAGATAGGCGTAGACCGTGTCCTTGCTGGTGGGCGTGTAGCCGGCGATGTAGCAGGGCCCACCGTGCGAGAGGTCGCTGCGCTCCACGCCTGCCGGGCGGGGCGCCGGGACACGCCAGATGGCCATGCCGGTCGGCTCGGGTTTGACGTCGATGCCGATGGCGGCGCGGGTCGCGGAGTGCAGGCCGTCTGCGGCCACGACGAGGTCGTAGCTGCCCTCGGTGCCGTCACTGAACCGGACGGTCACTGACGTGTCGTCCTCGGTGAGGATCTCGGCGGTGGTGCCGAGCCGGACGTTCGCGCCGGATGCCCGGACGGCGTCGACGAGGATGCGCTGGAGTACCGGGCGCTGCATGCCGAGGGTGGCGGGGAGGTCGTCTCCGCCGGTGCGGAGGACGTCGCCGACGTGCAGCACGGTGCCGTCGGGCGTCGTCAGCCCCAGGGAGTCGAAGCCGAAGCCGTGCTCGCGGACCTCGTCCCAGACGCCGATCTCGCGCAGCACGCGCAGGGCGTTGCCCTGAAGGGTGATGCCGGAGCCGCGTACGTTCCAGTCCGGTCTGACCTCGACGAGGTCGACGTCGGTGCCGGCCCGCCGCAGCAGCACGGTCATGACATTGCCGGAGGTGCCCCCTCCGATGACCAGGACTCTCTTTCCTTCCATGGCCAACTCCTTTGTCGGGCAGGTCACTTGACGGCGACGGGATTGACGGGGGAGCCGACGGCTCCGGTGATGGGCAGGGGCGCGGCGGTGAGCCAGAACTCGTACACGCCGTCGGAGGCGCAGTCGGCCGCGAGGGCGTCGGGGTCCCACATCTCGCCGATCAGCAGGCCCATGTTGGGGATGACGACCTGGTGCAGCGGCTGGAAGGCGCCGTCGAACTCGTTCGGCCGTACCTCGAAGCCCCAGGTGTCGGTGGCGATCGCGGCGATCTCGCTCGCGTGCAGCCAGCCGGCGGTGATGAAGGACAGACCGGGAGCGTCTCCGCCGGCGTAGTCGCCCCAGCCCTCGCGGCGGGCGCGCGCCAGCCGCCCGGTCCGGACGACGACGATGTCACCACGGCCGACGACCACGCCGTGCGCCTCGGCCGTCGCGGTCAGGTGTTCCTCCGTGATCGCGAAACCGTCCGGCAGTTCTCCGCGTTCGTCGCCGATCACCCGTCCGGCATCGAGGAGGACTCCGCGCCCGGCGACGTACGGCGCCATGTGCTCGATGCCGGTGACCAGATCACCCTCGGAGGTGACGGTCTTCGCGGCGTCGCGTCCGTTCCACGCCTTGCCGTGGTCGAAGATGTGCCCGAGCCCGTCCCACTGGGTGGAGCACTGCAGCGGCATCGCGATCACGTCGTCGGCGCCGCCGATGCCGTGCGGAAAGCCCTGGTTGCCCAGCGCCGCGTCCGTGCCCGTGTCCAGCATGGTGTGGACGGGGTTGGTGCGGCGGCGCCAGCCCTTCTGCGGTCCGTTCATGTCGAACGGCTGCGACAGCGAGAAGCTGACACCCCGGCGGACCAGTGCCGCGCCCTCGCGGCGCTTGGCCTCGTCGAGGAAGTTCAGCGTGCCGAGGACGTCGTCCTCGCCCCAACGCCCCCAGTTGGAGTACCGCTTGGCGGCTTCGTTGATCGCGCCCTCGGCGTCCGTGGGGTCGAGCGGGGCCGTCACGACGCGGTCCTCTCGGCGACGCAGCGGTTGCGCTGCACACCCAGACCCGTGATGGAGCCCTCCATGACGTCGCCGTCGCGCAGCAGCCGCCCCCAGTGCATGCCGTTGCCGGCCGGGCTGCCGGTGAGCACCAGGTCGCCGGGCAGAAGCCGGCAGGTCCGGGAGATGTACGACACCAGTCGCGCGATGCCGAAGAGCATGTCCTTGGTGGACTCGTCCTGCATGGTCTCGCCGTTGAGCTTCAGCGTGACGCGCAGTTCACCCGGGTCGGCGATCGACTCGGCGGGCACGATCCACGGGCCGAGCGGGGTGAAACCGGGAGCGTTCTTGCAGCGCAGCCAGTCGGTGCCGATGGCCTTCATGTCCCGGCGGAAGACGGTGGCGCGGTCGGTGAGGTCGTTGGCGATGGTGTAGCCGGCGACGTGCCCCAGGGCCTCCTCGACCGTCACCCGGTGGGTGGGCCTGGCGATGACGGCCGCCAGCTCCAGCTCCCAGTCGGGCTGTTCGGCCCAGTCAGGGAGTACGACGTCGTCGAAGGGGCCGGTGATCGCGCTCGGCAGGCCGGTGAACACGTACGGCAGGTCCTCGGCCGCCCGCCGGTCCATGACCGCGGCGATCTCGGCGCGCGCCTCCTCCACGGTGCGGGGGTCGTCGGGGGCGCGGTGGGCGACCTCCAGGTCGATCACGTGCTGGCGGTAGTTGGCGCCGGACTGGAAGACCTGGCGGGGCTCGACCGGCGCGTGCGCCCGCAAGTGCTCCAACGGTCGCCAGTCGGCCGTCTCGTCGGCCGCGAGCTTGTGCAGGCGGGGAAGCATCTCGTCCCAGCGCTCGAATATCCCCCGGGTCGTCAGGGCCGGCTCTCCGAGGGCCGTGGGAAGATCCAGCACGCGCCCCCCGGGGGTCACGAGACCAGGAAAAGAGGCCTGGTCAGGGGTGGAGAAGACGCCAAGGGCGAAGGGTCCGGAGAAGGACGTGGAAGCGGCTGCGGGTTTCACGGGAATGTCCTCCAGATTGCGGTGCGACCAATGTGACCCCCACCGCGTAATCTGGGAAATAGATTCTTTGAATGTTGATCATCTGTGCCGCAAATGTCGCTGCCGCAAGCGGCCTCGTTCTGGAGGCGTCGTGTCCCTCTCCGGCCTCGATCTCAATCTCGTCCTGTCCCTGCGGGCCTTGTTGGAGGAACGCAACGTCACCCGTGCCGGGCAGCGCGTCGGGCTCAGTCAGCCGGCGATGAGCGCGGCCCTGGCCCGCCTGCGCCGCCACTTCGACGACGACCTGCTCTCGCGCGTCGGCAAGCAGTACGAACTGACCGCCCTCGGCCGCGCTCTGCTGGACCGCACCTCGACCGCCTGTGACCTGCTGGAACGGGTCTTCAGCAGCAGGGCCGACTTCGCCGCGGGCAGCGAGGAGCACGAGTTCACCCTGCTCACCTCCGACTACGCCCTCGCCGTGTTCGGCGCCGAACTCGCCCGGACCGTGCACGCCGAGGCCCCGGGAGTACGGCTGCGCTTCCAGCGGACGCCCATCGACGTCACGGAGGACACGGCACCGCTGCTCAGCACAGCCGACGGGCTGCTGATGCCACGCGGCGTCATCAGCGGTTTCCCCGCTGTCGACCTGTTCACCGACCGCTGGGCCTTCCTGGTGGCCGAGGCGAACGACGAGGTCGGCGACCAGCTGACCATGGACGACCTGGCACGGCTGCCCTGGGTCGTCTACCAGCGCGCGTACGACGCTCCGGCCGCCCGGCAGCTGAGCATGCTCGGCGTCGATCCCCGTGTGGAGATCTCCGTCGACAGCTTCCAGGCGCTGCCCTTCCTGGTCGCAGGCACCCGCCGCATCGCCCTGGTACAGCAGCGCCTGGCCGAGCTGCTGCGCGGCGTGGCCGCCGTGCGCCTCATGGAACCGCCCTACGGGGCAGTCCCTCTCCAGGAGACGCTGTGGTGGCACCCGGTGCACACCCACGACGCGGCCCACATCTGGCTGCGCGAGACCGCGGCCCGGGTGGGAGCGGAGCTGGCCGCTTCCGAGCCCGGCCGTATCGCCACGGTCGCACCGAGATAGCGGGCTCCTGCAGGTGCCCGACATCCAGAGCCCGGATGATCCACATCTTCGATATCGATCGGATGAGGGCTAGGCAGGACCTGCCCCTTGACCCATAGTCGTCTCAACCCGGCGCCGGAGCCGCACCATCACCCGCCGGCCGGGACCGCGCAGGCGCCCGGTGCGCCTCCCCGCCACGACGCCCGGCAGTCATCGACACTCCGCTCCGAAGCTGCCACCGGTACCGGCGACCCGACCACGACGGCCGAACCGCCCGTCCCCCTCCCGACCTGCCACGTGGAGTTCCCGCATGCCTGTGCCCCCGCTCCCGTCCCCGACGCCCACAGCCGTCGAGGACATCCCGACCGAGCAGCCCGTGTCCGGCCCCGGCCACCGGCTTCGCCTCACGCTGCTGATGGCTGGAAGCTGCCTGCCCATCCTGGGCGCCGTACTCGTCGCCCCCGTCCTGCCGCAGATGCAGGCCCACTTCGCCGACGTGCCGGGCGTCGACGCGCTCGTCCCCATGGCCCTGACCATCCCCGCCCTCTCCCTGGCGCTGCTGGCCCCCTTCGCCGGCGTCATCGTCGACCGGCTCGGACGCAAACGCCTGCTCGTCGTCTCGACCGTGGTGTACGCGATCCTCGGCACCGCCCCCCTGTGGCTGGACTCCCTCGGCGCCATCGTCGCCAGCCGCGCCCTCGTCGGTGTCGCCGAAGCCGCCATCATGACCTGCAGCACCACGCTGATCGGCGACTACTACTCCGGCCGGCAACGCGACCGCTACCTCGCGATGCAGACGATGTGCGCCTCGATCTCCGCGACGGCCTTCTTCGTGCTGGGCGGCGCTGCCGGATCGGCCGGCTGGCGTGCACCGTTCTGGGCCTACGCCGTGAGCCTGCTGCTCGCCCCCGCCATGGCCGCCTTCCTGCCCCGTCCCCGACCGGCCGACCGCGCGAACGAGCCCTCCCCCACCGCCGCGGAACCGATGGCCAAGCGGCCCTTCCCCTGGCGTCCGCTGGCCGGCACGTGCGCGCTGACCGTCTTCGGCGCCATCCTCTTCTACACCGTCCAGGTGGAGATGGCGTTCCTCCTGGACGACATGGGCGTCAGCAACTCCGGCGTGATCGGGCTGGCCACAGCCAGCTCCAGCGCCGCGGTCGTGATCGGCGCCGTCGTCTTCGCCAGGGCCGGCCGCGGCCCGCAAGTCTGGCTGCCCACCGCCTTCGGCCTGTGCGCCCTGGGCTTCGCGGTGATCTGGCTCGCCCCCAACCCCGTCGTCCTGACCATCGGTGCCGTGATCAACTGCCTCGGCAGCGGCATCATGCTGCCGAGCCTGCTCACCCTCGCCATGTCCAAGCTCCACTACGCCGACCGCGGCCGCGGCACCGGCCTGTGGACAGGCTCCTTCTTCCTCGGCCAGTTCATCTGCCCGCTCGTGGTCCTCGCACTCGCCTCCGCCGTCGGCACCCTGGCGAACGCCCTGGGCATCCTCGCCCTCACCGGGACCGTCGCCACCGCCGCACTCGGCCTCACCGCCCGGCGCCACCGGACGGAAGCCACCCCGGAACCGATCCGGCAAATGGCGGGCTGACCTGCCACGGCACCGATCCACCACGAACACCCGTCGAGATCGGCACCGCGGACATCCCCGCGATGCCGATCTCCACCCGTTGCACCGGAGAAACGAATGATGCCGACCCTGATCGCGGCCATCCGCCGCAATCCGCCACAATCCGGGCATGACGCATCAGACGTTCCTGCACTACGTCCAGCACGTGCACGATCTCTTGCCGCCGCGAACCCCATTCGTATGCGGCGCTGACTCTGCTGCCCCATTCCGTGCGGGGTGACGACGGGCGCGGGATGATCGTCCGTGCGGCTGTTGTCCTGTCGTACGGCCGTGGGGATGATGCGGGTGTCGCTGGCCGAAGGAACTGCCGGAGGTCCCGGTGCAGGCAGCGGCGGTGTCCGACATCGCCACCACTGGCTCGCGCTGAGGACTGAGTGCGCCCCTCTACCGCGTTCCCGGATCCTTCACGGGAATCTCGCGCATGGCTTCGAGGAGAGGCAGTGGATGGACACTGCCGGAAGCCGGGGTGGAGGGGCGCCCATGGGATTGGACCGACATCACGACGACCGTCCGGTAGTCGCCGGGGTCGTTGTCCACGTCGGACCAAGTGGTGCCCGGGCAGAGGGCGTCGATCGCCAGGGTCTTGGTGTACGGGTGGCGGCCGACCGCGTATCCCGTGGCCGGCCTGCCGTCCACTGTTCCGTTGCCCACGGCGGGCTTCTGACGGCCGGTGATGACACCATGCTTGAGCAGCAGGGCCGTGGGCGGCACTTCCCCGATCGGCAGACTGAGCATCTGAGCCCGGTCGGCGGAGGTGATGCTGTAGGTCGCTAGCAGACTGGCCCCCTGACGGCGCGCGGACCTGACGGTCAGTTGCAGGCGATCGTCCGGGCCGCTGACGACGGGGCGTTCGACGGTGCCGCCGCACGACAGGGACCGGTCCTGGTTCTTCTGTGGAGGGGTGGTGGTCGGGGCGCGGTGGGTCGGAGCGGCGGATCCCGTGTCGGACGGCGTCCCGCATGCGGCGAGGGCTAGGAGCAGGACGGGGACGGCGGGGAGCAGGGCACGGCGCATGAATGTCTCCACGGCATGTTGACGAGGTGGGAGCGGTCATTCGGTCAGCGGGGCACGAGCGACGATCACCGGATCGGCGACCGGTGTGCCGGGGGTGGCTGGGTTCTGGGTGGTGAGGAGGACGGCGACTTCGTAGCCGCCTTTCCACATCGAGCTCCAGGACGTTCCCGCGCACGGCCGGCCCGGCAGCGGAGGGAGTTGGGCGCGGTAGGGGTGGCCGGGGGCGACGGTCAGCGAGTGCCGGGTGTCCTCGTCCGCCGGTCGACGGGTCGCCGATGGTCGCGGCGGATCCTGGCCGGCGACGATGCGGCCTTCTCTCAGCACGAGGGTCCGTGGCTCGCCGGTTCGTCCGGAGACACGCAGGGCGGAGGGGGCGGTCGCGGTCACCGTGTAGGTGACCTGGGGGGCTCCGTCCGGGGCTCGGCGCACACCGGTGATGTGTACGGTCACGGCCCCCCGACCGGATGGGGCCGGGACCGTCGCTCCACAGGTGTAGTGGGGGGCCGGTGGCTTGGCGCCCGGGGTTCCAGTCGGGGCTGCGCCGCTCGTCCCTGGTGGCTGCCGCCTGACCGAGTCCGCCGGCGTCCTGACCTCCGGCGGGGACGTGGAGTGCACCGTACCCAGCACCACCGAGGCGGCCACGGCCAGGCCGGCACCGGCCAAGGCGGCGTACTGGGCGCGCCTGCGTCTGCGCACCCGTGACCGGACGTGCTCGATGTCGATTTCCGGTGGCGGCGTACGGTGCGCGGCGGCCAGCAACTGCTCGCGCAGGTCCTCCGGCTTCATGTCTCCAGCCTTTCCTGCGCGACGTGGTCCCTCAGCGGCTGCAACTGAGCGCCCAGCCGTGCCAGCGCGTCGCTCAGATGGCGCTTGACGGTTCCCTCACCGCAGCCGAGCCGCTCCGCGATGGCTGCGGTGGACATGTCCTCGTAGTAACGGAGCACCACGCAAGCCCGTTGCCTCGGCGACAGACGGCGCATGGCCTCCATCAGGTCGATCCGGTGCGTGACGCTCACGCTGTGGTCCACGACCGGTGTCGGCGACACGAGCCGCGGAAGTGCGCGGATCCAGCGGGTGCGGCGCCGGTGCAGGTCCAGATAACGGTTGAGCATCGTACGGCGTACGTATGCCTCCGCCTGCGCGAGTTCCCACGCACGGCGAGGCCGGGAGAAGGCCCGTACCAGCGCTTCCTGCACCAGGTCGGCGGCCTCCGCGCGGTCGCCGCACAGCAGGAAGCCGTACTGGTTCAGTTCCGTGCCGCGCTCTTGCGCGAGCTCGGACAGCAGCCTCGACCATTCGGCCACGTCTCCTCCGTTCCCCTCACCCTGTACAACGAACAACTCGCTGCTGCGGTTGGGGCCCTCGTACATGCGGGCAGGGCCCCACCGTCCGGGGTCGAGGTCCGTGGGGTCCTGCGCGGTGCACCCTCCCTTGCCCGGCAAAACGTTCGATCATCGAGAAGTGGTCCCCTATTGTCAGCTTGTCCTGTCCGGTCGCCCGTCGGGGGAACGCACGAGTGAACAGACCTACCGAGCTGCTCAGTTCATTGGCCGCCATCTGTGGGACCGTCGGACTGATCACGGTCCCCGGCCTGGCCGGCCCGGCCGGCGCCACGCCTGCTGTTCCCGCCGCACCGCGCTGGACGACCGCGGCGGCGATGCGGTTCTGGACCGATCAACGTATGGCTGAGGCCAGGCCGTTTCCGGTGCCGGCGGGGAAGTCCTCGTCACAGCGTGCGCTGCCCGGCCGGGTAACGGGCTCCGGACCGACGAGCTCGCACTTCGGCGGGTTGGCGATGATCGGGCGGATGTACCTGCGAAGCGGCGGCGGATCCTACTTCTGCACCGCGAGTGTGATCAACAGCCCGCACCGCAACATCGTGCTGACCGCGGGCCACTGCATGGACGCCAGGGCCGGCGGCTCGATGGCGTTCGTGCCGCAGTGGACCGCGACGAGCCCGCGACCGCACGGCATCTTCCCGGTCGCCACCGACTCCCGAGGACGCAGCCGGGTCTGGATCGATCAGCGCTACTACGATCGCGGGCATGGGAAGGGTGCCTCGTGGGACGTGGCGTTCGCCCAGGTCGGGGCACGCAGTGACGGCAGGCGGGTACAGGACGTCGTAGGCGGTAACACCCTTGTCACCGGACGCGGTTACGTGTTTCCCCGGGTCCGGCTCATCGGCTACCCGAACACGGATCGGCAACCGCTGACCTGCACCAACTCCACGACGCGGTTCACGCCGACGGACGGCACGCCCGGGTCGTACCTCCGGATCGCCTGCGCCGACTACCGGTCGGGTACCAGCGGCGGTCCCTTCCTGGCGAACTTCGACCCGCACACCGGAACGGGTGATGTGGTGGGCAGCATAGGCGGTTGGAAGACCGGCGGCCCCACCGCAGACATCTCGTACAGCCCCGTACTTCGGCTCCGACGTCCGTCGCCTGTACAACGCGGCCGTGGCCGGTACCCCGCCCGCCCGGCCCGGCGCGCTGCCCAGCACGCCGCGCCGAAGCTGAACGGTGGACATTTGAGCGGCGTGCCATAACGATCTACACCGGGCTCGACGCAGGGTCCGCCGGCCGCATCCGCATCGAACTCGACGATTCGCCGTCGCGGCCCGCCCCGAAATGACCCGGCACCGCGTCATAGGTGGTCGGCGTCAATGACGGCCTGAGCGAAGGCGGCCGGAGCTTCCTGGGGGAGGTTGTGGCCCGTGTCGGGGAGCGTTCGGTGCTGGTAGGGACCGACGAAGTGGTCGCGGTAGGTGGAACCGTCACCGGGGGCGGTGAAGGGGTCGTGGCCGGGGTCGAGGGTGATGGTGGGGACGTGGATGTGGGGGCGCGCGGCGAGCAGCTTCTCGTAGCGGTCGTAACGGCGTTCGCCGTCGGCCAGGCCCAGGCGCCAGCGGTAGTTGTGGATGACGATGGCCGGGTGATCGGGGTTCTCGAACGCGGCGGCCGTGCGTTCGAAGGTGGCGTCGTCGAAGTGCCAGGTCGGGGAGACGGTGTCCCAGACCAGACGGGCCAGGTCGTGGCGGTAGGTGGGGTTCTCCATCGCCTCGCGGCCGCGTTCGGTGCCGAAGTAGTACTGGTACCACCAGGCGTACTCGCTCTTGGGCGGCAGCGGGTTCTTCTGTGCTTCGACATCGGTGATGAGGTACCCGCCGACCGAGACCAGTGCCTTGACCCGCTCGGGCCACAGGGCGGCGATGATGTCGGCGGTGCGCGAGCCCCAGTCGAAGCCGGCCAACACGGCCTTGTCGATGTTGAGCGCGTCCATCAGCGCGACGATGTCCAGCGCGACGGCGGACTGCTGGGCGTTCCGGACGGTGCGCTCGCTCAGGAAGCGCGTGGTGCCGTAACCCCGGAGGTAGGGCACGATGACCCGGTAGCCCTGACCCGCCAGCAGAGGGGCGACGTCGACGAAGCTGTGGATGTCGTAGGGCCAGCCGTGCAGGCAGATCACCACGGGACCGTGCGCGGGACCCGCCTCGGCGTAACCCACGTCCAGCACACCCGCCCTCGTCCGCTTCAGTGTGGTGAACGATGTGCGCGCCGCCGGAGCGGCCCCGGGCGCCCCGGCCGAGGACATCACCGGGGACGCGGCCGACGCCGGCTGCAGCCCCGCGAGCGAAACCGCCGCCCCTGTACTCACACCCACGGCCTTGCCGAAAGTACGCCTGCCGATCATGAAAGACTCCTGTCGTAGGTCGGTGATGGCGGAGCACCGCCGAATTGCTGTCACCGGTTGACTCACTGTCACCCGTCCGCCTCCGGCACGTCCGGCCACTCATGACACGAGGTCACGCCACAGAACGGTTCACTCGACCCGCGTGCAGACAGCCTGATCTTGCGCTGGGCGGCGACGCGGCGGAGGGCTCCGCGGAAGAAGGCGGCCCACCGGCGGGGAAGAGCTGTTCCGGGTCGGTGGCGGTGTCGGCGCCGCCGATTTCCGCAGGAGTCCGTCCTCAGCACGGACGCTTCCGCCGTTGCGGCCTTCGTCGTCCACGTGGACGACGGCGGTGCAGTCGGCTGCCACGGCTGGATTCCCATCTCTCGTCGGAAGGCGTGCTCGGTGACGGGTCGCCTTCACCTGTTCGACGCCATCGACTGCGTCACCGGTTCAGGGCGTGATGTCATCCTGACAACTGGCTTCATCACCCGTCAAGACAGTTATGGATTGGATGCCGCCTGCTGGGACACGGCACTTCCGCCGACACATCCGGCTGGAACGGCGGCAGGCGAACCACAGGTCAGGGCCTTCGTATACGTCGCCGCCTCACTGGTCGACCCCGGCGAACCGCCGCCCGGCAGCCCTCAACGACTGCCAGGCACGCCACTGTGGGATGCCGCGATAATTGTCACCTTCTTGACTGGTGACTCATGTGAGTGCATTCTGACGACAACCAATCACACCGGCGCGGTCCGCAGCGCCGAAGCGGAGGTTCGACCATGAACACCGAAGGAACGACGGACAGCGCGGCTGCCGCACGTCACGCACGGTTCGGCACACTGCCCGAGCGCATCCGCCTCGAGGACATGGTCGAGGAAACGGCGGCCTCACCGCGGGCCGGAGCGGGCGATCCGTACAACCACGACGCCGTCTGGGGCCAATACTCCTGCCTCGCCCTGGACTTGGGGCTCTAGAGCCCGCCCCCCGACGTGCGCAAACACGCAGACGCATGGACTGTCCTCACTCGGGACCCACTGGGATGGGTACGGGCCATGGCGCGCCTCGGCGCCACCTTCACCATGGCCCCCCGCGGGCCGCAGCGGGTCGGCCGCGTCGGACGGCCTCGACCTGTCCCGCTGGCGGATCGCCGTGAACGGCGCCGAATCCGTGGGCCGGCGGCTGCAGGACGCGTTCGTGGCGCGCTTCGCTCCCGCCGGTCTTTCTCCGACCGTTCTCCTGCCTGCTTACGGCTTGGCGGAAGCCACCCTCGCGGTAACGCTTCCGCCTCCCGTACGTCCCACCAAGGCGCTGCGGGTGAGGCGTGAGAAGTCGTCCAAGGAGTGTGCGAGCCCGTGCTCTCCGCTTCCGAGCCGCACCGAGAGCTGGTCTCGGTCGGAACACCGGTGGCTCGAACCCGGATCCGGCTGGTCGACCGTGAGAACAGTCCCGTACCCGAGGACCCGGTCGGGCACATCCAGGTTCGCGGCGCTGCGGTCACCGAAACCGGCTACGACCGCCATCCGGAGAAGAGGCGCCGCGTGCCGCGGCCCGGTGGCTGGCGCGCCACCGGTGACCTCGGTCTGCTGTACGAAGGCGAGTTGTACATCGTGGGCCGCGACAAGGGCCAGCTCCCAGTCCTACGACGAGTGAAGGACCAACTCGGCCCCCGTGCTCGCACCTTGGCAGCAGCGAGTGCCGGAAAAGTGCCGCTCTTGTGACGCCGTCGTCGTCCCGGCCACGCGGCGTGAACGGCGGCGCAGCCGGGATTGGCGCTGGGCTGGCTGGGTTACGGTGCGTCAGTGCCGGGCGGCGGCACACACCGGTAGCCGGCAGCGGTGGCCGGGGCACCGTGGCCGTCGTAGTGGCACAGGTCGCGGGTGAGTGTCCGGCCCGATGAGCAGGTGAGGGTGGCGGTCAGTGTCTGCGGGGCCTTGCGACGCTCGGCCCAGGCGACCAGAGCGCCCAGGTCGTCGGCGCCGGTCAGCCCGCCGTGGGCCGTGCCAGGAGCGAGGAAGAGCCGCTAGAAGCGGTCAACCCGTGTCGAGCCGCCCATCTCCCGCTCCACGCGCTCCCGATAGTCGACGGTGCCCTGGGTGGGGATCAGCTGGTCCGCCTGGCCTTGCCAGGCCAGGATTTTGCCACCGGCCTTGCGGAGTCCGACAAATGTCGACACCCACAGGCCGAACCGTCCGGGAGTCGGCGAACGGCGAGGCTGGTGACGCGCTTCCCGGGAGTTCTGGCGCGAAGCGCGAACCTTGTCGTGCGACCGATGAACGCCTGGCTGGTGAACAGCCAGGCGTTCATCGATGAAACGCTCAGTCGACCGGATGCCGAGGATGGGCCCTCTCGGTGTGGACGGTCACGGCAGGATCTCGACGTACCCGTCGGTTCCGTGTACACGGATCCGCTGCCCGTCCTGGATCAGCCGGGTGACCCGCTCCACGCCTACGACGGCCGGCAGGCCGTACTCCCGGGCGATCACCGCTCCATGGGTCATCAGGCCGCCCACCTCCGTCACCAGGGCCGAGATCCCGACGAACAGCGGCGACCAGCTGGGGTCCGTGTAGGCCGTGACCAGGATGTCGCCCGTCTCGAGATCGGCCTGCGCCATGTCGTGGACGACGCGGGCCCTGCCCTCGATCGTCCCCGCCGAGACCGGTAGGCCGATCAGGGCACCGGCCGGCGCGTCGTCGCGTCGGTACGTCCCGTTGACGGCCTCGCCGTCCGACGTGAGTACCCGGGGCGGTGTGAGCGCCAGGTACGACCGGAAGGCATCCTTGCGCTGCCGGATGAGCTGGTCGTCCACCTGGTGGGAACGTACGACGTCGTGGAGCTCCTGGAACGTGAGGTAGAAGACGTCCTCCTTCTCGGGGAGCACATCGCTCCGCACGAGGCGTTCGGCCTCGTCCAACAGGGCCTGTTTGTAGATGAAGTAGCGGCTGATGATGCCGTACTTGGGGTACTCCCGGTACCCGATGAAGGTTCGGACCCGGTCGATCATCCGCTTTGTCCGGTCGGCTTTCAGGTCGCCGTCCGGCAGGGCCCGCAGGCGCGAGAGCACGTCCTGTTCCTTCTCCCGCGCCTTCTGCCGTCCTTGTTCGAAGCGCCGCCTGGCGGCGCCCGGTTCGAAGTTCCTGACGTTGTCGAGGATCGCCGGCACGAGGGTGAGGGGGCTTTCGCGCCAACGGGGCCTCGTGATGTCGATCTCGCCGGCACAGCGCATGCCGTACCGGTCGAGGTATCCCTCGATGGCGTCGCGCGCTTCGGTCCCGCCCGCCAGTTTCGCCAACTCGTCCAGGAAGCTCTCGTCCTCGGCGTTCCGCAGGAACGACACGACTTCCGGGTAGGGGCGGATCACGTCCGCGACGTCGAGAAGCGCCAGCCCCATCTCCGATGTGACATTGCCGGGCGCGGACAGGGTGAGCGTGTCAGCCGCGTTCTTCTCGCCCAGCCACTCCTGCAGTTTGTCGTTGAGCCACCATGTGGCCTCCATCCCCGCCATGATCACCTGGATGCTCAGCGGATCACTGAGGACGCGCTTGTGCTCCTCGAAGGCCTCCAGCAGGAAGTCGAACAGAGCCGGTCCGGTCTTCGTGCCGATGTCGCGCCGCAGGGCGGCGATGGACGCCTGGCTGCGCTCGATCAGTTCGGTGACGATGGCCGGATCGGTCTCGATCGGGGCGGGCGCGCCGTCGGCCGGCGGCTTGCCGGGACCCGCGTCCGGAAGCGTCGGGACGAAGTCCTCGTGGTCGAGGACGGTCTCCAGCGCGTCCCTCATCAGCGGATCGCCTCTCCCGATGAGGTCCAGGAGGCCGGCACGGCCGGCGGGCGAGGCAAGGCGCCGGGTGACGTCGACGAACAGCCTCCCGCCGGCCGTGTGCATGGGCACCATGGCCGTCAGCTGCCACATGGACAGCCCCAGCGGTTTCATGGGGTCGGTCATCATCTGCTGATGGCCGACGGAGACATAGACGTGGTTCTCCTGATCACCGGTCTCCGGAATGGGGAACAGCGTCGTGATGGGCCGGCTCTGAACGATCTGGAAGCCGTCGTCGTCCAGGCACCATTCGATGTCCTGAGGGCGGCCGAAGTGCGCTTCGATCCGCCGCCCGAGCTGCACAAGCCGCAGCACCTGCGCATCCGTCAGCGCCGGCTGTTCCTGCTGCTGCGGGTCGTCGATGGCCACTTCCTGGGTGCCGCCGGTCGGCAGGGCGCGAACCGCCCGCTGTTTGGCGGCTGTCGTCTTGGCGACGACTTGGCCGTCTCGCACCTTGAAGACGTCCGGGTTCACCAGGCCGGAGACCAGGGCCTCGCCGAGACCGAAGCCGGCGTCGACGGCGGCGACCTTCCGGTTGCCGGTGACGGGGTCGGCCGTGAACAGGATGCCGGCCGCATGCGGGAAGACCATCTGCTGGACGACGACAGCCATGTGGACCGTACGGTGGTCGATGCCGTTTCGCCGGCGGTAGGTCACGGCCCGCTCGGTGAACAGCGAGGCCCAGCACCGGCTGACGTGCCGGAGGACCGCGGTCGGTCCCACGACGTTCAGGTACGTGTCCTGCTGCCCTGCGAAGGACGCCGTCGGCAGGTCCTCCGCCGTCGCGCTGGACCGGACGGCATAGGCGGCTTGCTCACCGTGCCGGGCGAGTGCGCGGGTGATCGCCGCCGCGAGGTCGTCCGGGAGGGCGATTCCTTCGATGATCCGGCGAATCCGCGCGCTGAGCACCCGGATCGCCTCCCGGTCGTCCTGGTGCAAGCGCGACAGCTGATCGAGCAGATCCCCGGTCGACGGCTCCTGCGACACGACTCGCCGGAACGCATCCGTCGTCACGCAGAAGCCACGCGGCACGCGGATGCCTTCGATACGCGACAACACGCCCAGGTTTCCGCCCTTGCCGCCGACGACCGCGACCTGTGCCTGGTCCACCTCCAGAAGGTCCACCACGTACTGCCCGGTCACCGCCACACCTCCGCGGCCGTGCCCCGTTGCACCGCACCGGCCGGTCGAACCACCGGCGCCTCCAGCCCTGTAGCGCCTCTGGTCGAGCATGCCCTCATCCCTGATTGCCTTCCCTCCGACGAGTCGGGCCTCCCCCGCGCCCCCGTCTCGAGCGCCCGTGACCGCACGGCCGGTCCAACCACCGGTCCGACGTCACCGCGTCCTCGTACGCCGACGACGGCACGCATCTGTTCGTGCCGTCGTTTTCGCAGGTTGTGGCCTCGGTCGTCGATTCTGCGGGGTGACCCGGGTCTTGCCGCAAGCCCCCCAGTGCGCTATACCTTGGTAGTGGCAGGGAGAGGGATCTCCTTGCCTTTGTCTTTTGCCGAGCGGGGAACCGACGAGCCCGGTTCGGATGACGGCGTCCAAGGAGGGCGCGGGCCGGGTTGCGCCCTTCGGCGGCAGGGCACTCCGAGTCTGACGGCGGCTCAGCTGCGCGAGGCCGGTCGACCCGATCGGCCGTCAGTTCTTCTTCAGCTCCTCGGCGAGCATCACCAGGATGCCGCTGGGACCGCGGACGTACGTGAGCTTGTAGACGTCCTCGTAGGTCGCCACACCGCGAAGCGGACGGCATCCGTGCTTTGCGGCTGTCTCAAGGGCTTCGTCCAGGTCGTCGACCGCGAAGGCGACACGATGCATGCCGATCTCGTTGGGACGAGTGGGTGTCGACTCGATGGCTTCGGGGTGGATGTACTCGAAGAGCTCGAGGCGACCGTGACCGTCCGGCGTCTGGAGCATCGCGATGTTGGCGTGATTGCCGTCAAGGCCGACGGCGGTGTCGGTCCACTCACCACTGACGGTGGCACGGCCGACGACCGTGAGGCCTAGGTCGGTGAAGAAGGAGATGGCTGCTTCGAGATCGCGAACGGCGATGCCGACGTTCTCAAGTCTGATGGCCATACGTCGCATGCTATCGAGCCGGCCCGATCGGGTGCGGTCGCATGACGGTGAGGACGTCGATCAGGTGGAAGACCATCCGGTCGGCGGCAGCCGGGCCGAAGACGGCCGGCTCGCGCCGCGGCACCGCGACATCCGCGGCGCGGTGTCGGAGGCATCGCCTGGGTGGCCGACATCGGCTCCACCGGCCGACGCCCGCCCCCGCGACAGGTCATGTCGTGCCGCGGATGTCCAGGCGCGGCGTCAGTACGGCGGGAGGAGGTAGTTCGCCGGCGAGGAGTCGGTCGACCTGGTGGACGGCCAGTTCGCCCAGCCGCCGCTTGTCGAGGTGGAGCGTGGTCAGCGGCGGGTCGACGAGATCCGTGATGCTCAGCCCGTCGTAACCGACCAGTGCGCAGTCGTCGGGTACCCGGACGCCGAGCCGGCGAGCGGCTCGCAGTGCGCCCATCGCGACCAGGTCGTTGAAGGCGAAGACGGCGGTGATGCCGGGGCACGTGGTCTGCAGTTCCGCGAACACGGCGGCGCCGCCGGCCGGTGACTGCTCGCCCATGACCACCCAGCGGTCATCGACCGGGAGTGCGTGTTGGGCGGCGACTTCCAGTAAGGTGCGGCGCCTTACGACCGGGTCACAGACACACTCGCAGTCGATCATGCCGATCCGGCGATGGCCCTTTTCGATGAGATGCTCCATCCCCGCCCGGACACCGGCCGCGGTGTCGACGTGGACCAGCGCGTGAGTGGACGAGTCCAGCCCGCGGTCGACCACGACCAGCGGCACGCCCTCGAGGTACGGCTCGAGTTGCTCGTCGGGATGGCTGAGGTAGCCGACGAGTGCGTCGACCTGCCGACCGAGCGAGCGGACCAGCGTCAGCTCCCGGGACCGGTCGTTCTCGGTGCTGGCGACGAGCACCTGCCAGTCCCGCTCGTCTGCGGCCGATATCACTCCTGCGACGAACTCGGGGAAGAAGGGGTTGACCACGTCGGGGACGATGAGCCCGACCGTCACGACGTCCGGACGGACCAGTCCCCGGCCGAACCGGCTGGGCCGGTACCGCAGTTGCCTGGCCACTTCGAGTACACGGCGCTGAGTCTCCGGGTCGATCTCCCCTTTGCCGTTGATCGCTCGGGACACGGTCTGATGGGAGACGCCCGCGGCCTGGGCGACATCTCGGAGCGTGACACGCTTGACGGCCTTCGCGGCGCCGGGCTCCCGTCCCCGCAGGTCTTCCGTTTCGCGCTGTCCGGCCACTGTGCCCCACTCACTCCTGTTGTCGTGCTGCTCCAAGCCCAAGTCAATCAGGTCCCGTGGTCTGACGCGCCCCTCACGGTCGGCCTCCCCCTCCGCAGCGACCAACGCCCGTATCGGGAAGGCCATCGACGGGCGCGGAACACGAGCACCGGGCATTGACGTCGACCGACGGTGTGCGCAACCATTCGTTAGCGGTCACGTTAACGGTAACGGAGAGGAGACACCCCCATGGCTTCCTCGAGGAGCTCGCTTTCCCCGCCCCACCCCTTGCTCCAAGGTGTGTTAGACGACTGGTACGCGAAAGCCGGAGCCTTCTCGGCGTTCCCGGACGCCCCAGTGGTGCCGGATGATCCGCCACGGCGCTCGTGGTTGCGTCGACTGGGACACCGCTGGAACGAGCTGAGCAGCGGCCTGTCTTCGGTCGGCCGGTCCACGCGAACGCACCGGCCTGACCACCGGACGCCGAGCCCCTGGCGCTCCCTTTCGCCATCTCGGAGAACAAGTGACTGACACGGTTCTGAAGGCGCCGGCGACCGAGCGGCTCTTCACCCGTCCGGCCGCGGCCGCGTCCTGCGTCGGCTTCATACTCATCGGCATGCTGCAGGCGCTCTACGGCCCGGCGGTTCCGGGCCTTCGAGCCGAGTACGACATCGGCCCGTCGAGCGCCGGCCTCGGCCTGAGCCTTCATTTCACGGGCGGAGTCGCGGGTGTCCTGGGCTTCGGCGCCCTCCACTCCCGGACTACGAACAGGGCACTGCTCGCGGCGAGTTACGGGCTCATGGCAGCGGGCGGTGCCGGCTTCGCGCTCGCCCCGAACTGGCCGAGCGCCCTCGCCGCCGCATTCGTCGGCGGCCTGGGATTCGGCGGCATCGACTACAGCCTCAACCAGCTTTTCGCGGTCGGCTTCGGGAACAGGTCCACCGCCATGCTGAACGTCCTCAACGCGCACTTCGGCATCGGCGCGGTGCTCGGACCGGCACTGATCGCATGGCTGGGACCGGGAGACTACACGTACACGTTCGCGGTGTGCGCCGCGGTGGCCGGACTGCTGATCCTCTGCACGGGGGGCGTCCGTACACAGGGAACGGCCCCCGAGGGCCCGCGCACGTCCATGGCGGGTGGTGTCCGCTCCCGTGTCCTCGCCGGCTTTCTCGTCCTCTACGTACTGAACGTGGCCGTGGAGGCCGGCGTCGGCGGCTGGGAGCCCACCCACCTCGAAACCGTCGGCTACAGCGCGGCGGCGGCCGCGTCCGCGACCTCCGTGTACTGGCTGATGATGACTGCGGGCCGCTTCCTCGTCGTGCCGGTGACGTTGAAGTACGCCCCCGAGCGCATCCTCGCCGTGTGCGCCGCGGGGATGACCCTCTGCCTGCTGCTCGCGCTCGACGAGGCGCTGGCGCCCATCGCTTACGCCGGTGTGGGTCTGTTCATCGCACCGGTGTTCCCGACCGGTCTGCCCTGGCTCAACAAGGTGCTCCCGGAGGCCAGGCGCGCCGGCGCCTGGGTGATCGCCGCTTCCATGATCGGCGGGGTCGCGGCGCCGCCCTTGCTCGGTGCGGGCATCGAGGCATCAGGAATCCACACCGTTCCCTGGCTGCTTACCGCCTTGTCGGCCGCCTCACTGGTGGCGACGGGATGGCTGATCGGTATGACAAGGACGACCAGCGGCGCCAGGCCCGTCTGATCCAGGGGGGACTCACGCTGTAACCGGTGAAGAACCGGGCTCAGCCGCCGGCCGATGGTGCGGCACGCCCCTGCTGTCCCTTTTCGCTGCGATTGTCGCCGGTCGGCACGGCGTGTGAACCGCCGTACCGACGGTGACGCGGACCGGTTCAGCCCCTGGGCGGCACGGGCGGTTCAGCCCGTGGGAGCCACGGCGTGGCCCGTCTGCGGGGAAATCATGCCCGCGCACAGGCCTCGGCCCGCCAGGGTCTGTGCGATGCGCGGAATCGCGGCGAGGGTGTTGGCCGGCCACTCGTGCATGAGGATGACCTGGCCGTTGGTCAGCCGGGACACGGCCTGGACTATGGCGTCGGTGCTCGCGCCGTTCCAGTCCTGCGAGTCGGCGTCCCAGATGACCTGCGTGACGCCGTACTTGGCCGCCACCGCCCTGACCGCGGAATTGCTCTCGCCGTACGGCGGACGGAACAGTCTGGGCGTGCCGCCGCCGGCCGCCGCGATCGCCTGCTGGGTGCGCGAGATCTCGGAGTCGATCTGCGCCTGGCTCATGCTCGTCAGATGCGGATGGGTGTAGCTGTGGTTGCCGATCCACATCCCGGCGGCCGCCTCCGCCCGGACCTGGGCGGGGTAGGCGGCCGCGTACTGGCCCTCGTTGAACATGGTCGCCCTGAGTCCGTTCTGCTTGAGGGCGTTGAGCAGGGCCGGGGTGTGAGCGTTGGACGGGCCGTCGTCGAAGGTGAGTCCCACGTAGCCGGAACAGGTGGCCGCGTGGGACGGGGCGGTGCCGACGGTGAGCGCTCCGGCGAGGGCCAGCGCGCCGGCCGCGGCCGCCGCCGTCAACGGACGTACCGAGAGCGGGCGCGCTGCCTTCATGACGTCACCGTGATATTGGAGTTGCCGCTGCTCTGGTACCCCTCGGTCGCGAGGATCATGTAGTACTTGAAGCTGCCGAGAGCCATTCCGGCGCGGGCCCAGGCGTCGAAGTGGTTGCCGGTGGTGATGGTGCCGCCGGCCCGCTTGGACTGCCGTACGCTCCAGTACTGGTTGAAGGTCCTGACGCCCTCGACGGACGGGGCGTTGTACCGCGTCGTCTGGTAGATGTCGTACGTGCCGCCGTCGCTGGTGACGGTGCCCTTGTGCGCGCCCGTGGGCCGGTAGGTGCCCCAGTTGTCGACGATGTAGTACTCGACGAGCGGATTCGACGTCCAGCCGTAGAGGGACAGATAGCCGTTGCCGGAGGGATTGAAGCTGCCCGAGTAGGTCACGGTCCGACGTCCGCCGTTGCTCCAGCCCTTGCCGGCCACGAAGTTGCCGGTGTTCCTCCAGTTGGTGCTGTAGTTGCCGCCCGAGCCCAGCGTCATGGACACCGTGCCCTGTGAGTCGGTCCAGAACGAGTAGTAGTAGCCGTTGTTGGTACCGGTCTGGTTCGTGGTGATGACCGTGGCGGCGCGGGCGGTTCCGGGCAGGGCCAGCGCGGATGCTGCGCCCAGCAGCAAGGCGCCTGCGCTCCTTCGACTCAGCGCGTGATCGAATGCGTTCACTTCGTGTCGCCTCCTCCATGCCTGTGCGGGTGTGGCTTGGCGGGCAAGAGTGTTGGTCCAGCCATGCCATGTGTCAACAGTTTCGGCTGGCATTTCGAAACATTCGTTGGAGAGGTCTTCGGTATTGGATCAGCGTTTTGGCAGCTGAATGGCACCGAGTACGAGAATTCGCCAAAATTGAATTTGGTAGGGGTGACACATAGATCGAACTTCGCCCACCCGACTTCGAATCTTTCGAAGCGGGGTCGCCATGGGCAACCGCACGGCACCGGCCACGGAAGCAGAACACGTGCCGGACGTCTCCGACACCGGTTGGCCGGGCCGGCACTGGTCGGTGCGGCATCACGAGCATCGGCGGCCGCCGGGTTCCGGCGCGGGGCTGCCTTCCGCTGGCGACGATGGAACCATCCCAGCCCATCTGACGTGCAGACATATGCGTGCCTGGGATGCGGGATCGCGGGCCTACGACGGGGGAACGGTGGAGATTCGGGACGATGTGGAGGAGTTCGCGGGGCTGCTGCGCCTGCTGAAGGACCGGACGGGCCGCAGCTACGGTTCCCTGGCCCGCCGCCTCGACATGAACACCTCCACGCTGCACCGGTACTGCGCGGGCGAGGCGGTGCCGCAGGACTTCGCGCCCGTGGAACGGCTCGCGGCCTTCTGCCGGGCGACACCGGAGGAGCGGCTCGAGTTGCACCGGCTGTGGCTGTCGGCGGTGGCGGCCCGGCAGCGGGTGCGTACGAACGGTACGACGGAGGCGGCAGTTGCGGCACCGGCGCCGGTCGGGGACGGGGCACTCGTGGAGGAGTGCGGTTCCATCGGGGAGCCCCGGAACGATCCCGACCCGGACGAGCCCGCCCCCGCCCCCGCCCCCTCCCCCACGCCCCGCCCCTGGCACCGCCGCCGACGAGTCCTGACGTCCACCGCCGTCGCGTGCGCGCTGCTCGCCGCACTGGGCAGCAGCATGTCCGCCCTGTCGGACGACCGTTCCGCCAAGGCGGACGCCTCCCGCTCAGCGGGTCCGCGGACGACTGCCGACGGCGCACCGCACCGCCCGGCGAAACCGTCGGCCACCGCCTCCTCCTCGCGTTCCCGGAGCTCCGCGTCGCCCGGTTCCCGGCAGCAGGTCACCGCACCGCCCACGACCGCGACCGGCGGCGGTCCCGCCCCGGGCGGGAAGCCCACCGGCCTGCCCCTCACCTGGAGCGCCGATTCCCAGGTGTGGGAGCTGGGCTGCGACCACGACTACGTCATCGACAAGCCGCCCACGCAGGTGCCCCCGCCGCCGGTGCAGCAGGACGCCGGGGTGTGGGCGGCGGCACAGGGCGCGGTGCACGGGCGGCAGACGATGGTGCAGATCTCGGTGCAGGGGCGGTCGTCCACGGCCGTGGTCCTGGAGGCGCTCCGCGTCCGCATCGTCAGCCGCGGCAAGCCGGCCGCCGGCACCGCGTACTCCATGGGCCAGGGCTGCGGAGGTGACCTCACGCCCCGCAGCTTCACCGTGAACCTCGACGTCGACCGTCCCATCGCCCGCCCGAAGGACGGCGCCGACAGCGCTCACAGTGAACGCCCCCTGCCGGCCGTGCACTTCCCGTACCGAGTCTCCGCCGAGGACCCCGAGGTGCTGCTGGTCGACGCGACGACCCAGACCTACGACGCCCGCTGGTACCTCGAGCTCGACTGGTCATGCCAGGGCCGCACCGGCACGCTCCGCATCGACGACCACGGCCGCCCGTTCCACACCACCAGCATCAAAGGAATGCCGCATTACTGGTACGGCACGAACGACGCGGGCGGGCGGGCCTGGGTCCCGTACGACGGCTAGGGCCTCGACGGAACCTCATCGGGGCCCCGGCTGTCACCCGGGCATGTCGGCCGCGTCCGCCGCGTCGTCGGCCTTCTGCGGTGGCAGCGCGCCTGCCGGCGGCGCCTGCCGCACGGCCCGGTTGGCCGTGGTGAGCAGGGCCAGGACGAGCAGCCATGCTCCACACACCCAGACCAGCGTCTCGGCGCCCAGTGTGGTGATCAGTGCCCCGCCTGCGAGCGTGCCGATCGACAGGGCTCCCGTGGTGAGTGTCGAGACCGCACTCGTGGTCCGGCCCCTCAGCTCGTCGGGGGTGACGGCCAACTGGTGGGTGGTCATGGCCACCGCATACACCGGAGCCACCAGCGACTCGGCGGCCGCGACCGCGGCCAGCAGCAGCGGATCGGGCGCGAGGGCGTACAGCGGGAACATCAAGGCCTCCAACCACAGCATCACCACGGCGATCCGGCCCAGCGGGAAACGGCGCGTGGCCCTGTCCGAGACGAGCGCCCCCGCCAGGGCGCCGACCGCCGCGCCGCTGAAGATGACGCCGATCCACAGCGGCGTCGCGCCCACCTGCCGTGCGAGAGTGATGATCAGCAGGTATCCGGCGCCGTAGCGGACCTTGTCGGCGGCCGAGACCAGGGTGAGGAACCGGATGACCGGCCGGCGCCATAGCCAGCCGAGCCCCTCTCGGATCTCGCTGGTGAGCCGGGACGCCGTCCGCACGTCCTGACGGTCCGTCTGGAACCGGGTACGCAGCAAGAGCAGTGACGCCGCGGACACCGCGAAGGAAACCGCGTTGACGGCGAACGGCACGGTCCTGCCGAGGGCGTAGAGCGCACCGGCGAGGGAGGCGCCGAAGACGCCCACCAGGCTGGACGCGGACTGCGAGTAACCGAGCGCAGCGGACAGTTGTCGCTGCGCCACCACATCGGGCAACGCCGCCGTGTTCGCCACCTGGAAGAGCGTGGCAAGGATCCCGGCCAGCACGGTTGTCGCATACAGCTGGGGCATTGCGAGCTCGTTCAGCCACAGCGCGACGGCGAGGCCGGCGATGAGCACGGCCCGGCCCAGCTCACACCAGATCATGGTGACCTTGCGGTCCCACCGGTCGACCAGGGCGCCGGCGATCAGCCCGAACGCCAAGAAGGAGAGGGTTCCCAGGCCGAGTAGGACTCCGGCTTGGGTGGCCGACCCGGTGAGGGCCAGCACGATCAGCGGCAAGGCCATGAATTGAGCCTGGTCACCGATTGCAGAGACCAACTGGCCGCTCAGCAGCAGCGAGAAGTCCCGGTTCCGGAACAGGCCGGGACCGCGAAGGGTATTCACTGGAGTTACGCTCCGTAACAGCTCAAGGACACAAGGGTGACGTCGAAGCTGGTGTCCTGGCTAAGAAACACGGGGCGTGGTGAACATGCGCGAACCGTACCCGTCGCCCGGGCCGGACCTCAATCGTTTATCGCCGACGGAGGCCACCTCACCGCACCGCACCGCACCGCACCGCACAATCTTGACCATTCGTTCCAGTAAAACTAGAGTCGGCGCGGCCGAAGCCACGGAACGGCAGGAATGTTGACCGGACCGTTCAGTCCAATAACCTGTGATCACCACCCAAGGAAGTCATCACCATGACCGCTCGTTTCACCGGTAGGACCGCCCTCGTCACCGGCGCGGGATCCGGCATCGGCCGGGCCGTCGCTCTCGCCTTCGCTGTCGAGGGAGCCTCGGTGGTCGTGGCCGGACGTACGGCGGCATCACTCGACGAGACGGTCGCCCTGATCGAGAAGGAGGGCGGTACGGCAGCCGCGGTCACCGCGGACGTGACCCGCTCCGAGGACGTCGCAGCTCTGGTCCAGCGCACCGTCGAACTCTTCGGCAGCCTCGATGTCGCCGTCAACAACGCGGGCGTCTTCCGGGGCGGCGCTCCCCTAGCCGATCTCCCCGAGGAGGACTGGCGAACTTTGCTCGACATCAACGTGACCGGTGTACTCCTCTGCCTCCAGGCCGAAGTCGGCCGGATGCGCGACCAGTCCAGCGGCGGCGCGATCGTCAACGTCGCCTCCAACCTCGGCGCCCACAGCCGAGTCCCAGGCGTGGCCGGCTACGTCGCCACCAAGGCGGCCGTCTCCGCCCTGACCCGGGCCGCCGCTCTGGACCACATCGCCGACGGGATCCGCATCAACGCGGTAAGCCCCGGCCCCACCGACACCACCATGTCGCTGCGGCCGGGCGAGACGGACGCCGATCGCGCCACCCGGATGAAGGGCGCGTCGCCACTGGGACGGGTCTGCTCCACCGCCGAGGTCGCGGCAGCCGTGCTGTATCTCGCCTCGCCGGAATCCGCTTCCGTGGTCGGCAGCGACCTGGTCATCGACGGCGGCGCCGCTGCCTGACCGCTCTCGCTTCTGCGGCATGATCCGCCGGACAGGCCTTGGGGAATGAACATAGCCGGCACCCGCCACGACTGCACCGAGGCCGAAGCCGTCATCGACGCCATCCGCGTCGCCCGGCCCGGGCCAGATTGGGTTGCTGGACTGGAGAACGGCCAGGTGACACTGGCGCCGAAGGAATGGCAGCGCCCAGGCTTCTGGGAGGACTGCTTCGACGGCGAGCCGTCTGCCGGAGCCGAGTACGAGCGTTTGCGAGCAGAGGTCATGTCCCAGGGATGATCTCTGGCAGGGAGGGCCGTCGGCGCTCGGATGAACCGCAACGTCTCCCGTTTGACCGACGATTTCGCGGAAGTCATCCGCCCGCGGCCAGCACAGCCATTTCACGGACGCGGTCGCTGAGCGAAGACCGGTAGCGCACCGCCGCCCCCACGGCCTGTAGTGCGGCTCCCGGAGGACTGAGAAGCATCGCTTTGGACGGCCCCCGAAGCCGTCCCTCGCCGTCGGTGAGGGCGCAGAGCCGGGGACCGGCGGCGCTTGGGCCTCCGGAGACAGACCGGTAGACGGCGGCTTGTTCCTCACTCATATCGCCGGGAGGAATCCCAGCCAGGCGGGCGACCCTCGTCGCTCCCTCCGTTCGGTGCCGGGGAACTGTAGCCGCGCGGATCACCGGAGTGGGTCAGCCCTCGCGGCGCAGCGCGGCCGGCGTCGTACCGAGGTGGGAGCGGATCACCCGGGTCAGGTGTTCCTGGTGGGAGAAGCCGCAGGCGGCCGCCACCTGGGCGATGGGCATGGACCCGGCGCGCAGGAGGCGAGCGGCCCGCTCCACGCGCAGCCGCACGAGGTACCGGTGCGGAGGGCACCCCGTACGAGCTCTGAAACGCCGGGCGAACTGACTGACACCGAGCCCCGCGGCCGAGGCGAGGTCCTCCAGCGACAGTGGTTCGGAAAGCCGGGCGTCCATGAGTTCTCGAACGGCCGTGAACTGCCGGTCGTCAAGGCCGGCGTGCCGCTCCATCGGCTCGGCGGCCCGCTGCCGCACGCTGTGGCGGCGGGCCAGCTGGGCAGCGGTCATGAGCGCGAGCTGGTCCGCATAGGTGCTCCCGCTGGGCTCCCAGTGCCTTACGACACCGTCGAGCGCCAGAACGAGGTGCTCCAGCAGCGGATCCGTGGTGCCGAACTCCTCCTTCAGCCGCACCGGCCGACCGTCCTCCGCAGTCTCTGCCGTCGCCTGGAGGGCCGCGTCCGACAGGTAGACGTGCACCGTGTTCAGATGACCGCCGAGTTCCACGTCCAGTTCTGTGTCGGCCGGATGCAGGAACAGACCACCGGGCGGTACCTGTCGTGCGGCCGTCAACCCCCTGCGTCCCCTGCGGACCGTGACGGGGCCGTCGAGATGCAGGATCACCAGGTGGCTGCCGGCTCCCTGAAAGGCGTCCCGATACGGCAGTTCCCGTTGCGTCGACAGGTACAACCGCTCCCAGCCAAGTCCCGTGCTGGTGCGGACGGGACGCACCCCGGGCCGCGTCAGGATGCCGTGGGTGTCACCGAGGCCCATCTCGCTCATGAGGCCCTCCTTCGGGGCACGGTCCCGCTGCCCTCCGGCACAGGCGGGCAAGCACGGACCGAGCCGCGGCCGGCGCTGTTTTTGTGCAAGGCGATGCAGAGATTATGCAGGAACGGCCGGCGCACCGGCTCGAATACTGCGGGAGACCCCCTGACCCCGCAGCACGGAGAGCAGCTTCATGAGGAGTTTTGTGCACACCACCGGCCCAAGCCGAGTGGTCTTCGGCGCGGGTACGCTTCCGCAGGTCCGTGACGAGGCCGAGCGTCTCGGCGGCGCCCGGGTACTGCTCCTCTCCGGCGGATCACCGGCCCTGCGCAAGGACGTCGAACGCCTGCGCGCAGCCCTGGGCGACCTGGCGGTGGCCCAATTCGGCGGCGCGGCCATGCACACCCCCGTCGAGGTGACCGAGCAGGCCCTGGGAATGGTGCGCGAGCAGCGCGTGGACTGCCTGGTGGCGATCGGCGGCGGCTCGACGACCGGCCTCGCGAAGGCCCTTGCCGTCCGCACGGACCTGCCCCAGATCATCGTGCCGACCACCTACTCCGGATCCGAGGCCACCCCCGTACTCGGCGAGACGGCGGACGGCCAGAAGATCACCCGGTCCTCACCCGCGATCCTGCCGGAAACGGTCGTGTACGACGTCGAGCTCACCCTCGGGCTACCGGTCCCCCTTTCGGTGACCAGCGGCGTCAACGCACTGGCCCACGCCGTGGAAGCCCTCTACTCACCGGACGCCACTCCCGTCACCGACGCCATGGCCCTGGAGGCGGTCGCCGCCACCTCCCGTGCCCTCCCCGCCCTCCACGACGATCCCTCCGACCTGGAAGCACGGGCGGAACTGCTCCAGGCGGCGTGGCTGGCGGGCACCTGCCTCGGAGCCGTCGGCATGGGACTCCACCACAAGCTCTGCCACACCCTGGGGGGCACCTTCGGCCTGCCGCACGCCGACACCCACACCGTGGTCCTTCCGCACGCCATGGCCTACAACGCGCCCGCCGCACCGGAGGCGATGGACCGCATCGCACACGCCTTGGGCGTGCCCGACGCCCCCACCGGCGTCTTCGGCCTGATCCAACGGGTCGGCGGCCCGACGTCGCTGCGCGATCTCGGCATGGCGGAGGCCGACCTGGAACGCGCGGCGGAACTGGCCACCGCACAGCCGTATCCGAACCCGCGCGAGCTGACCCCAAGCGGCCTCGCGGACCTGCTGGCGGACGCCTGGCACGGCCGCCGCCCGCAGGCGGCGGCCGGCTCCGCCCCCGACCTGCGCCCGCTGACCGACGAGGTCGTGGCAAGCTTCGACGGCTGCGTGAACCCGCGCCTGAAGCAGCTGCTCACCGATCTCGCCCGCACCCTGCACGCCTACACGATCCGCAACGACCTCACCCCGCAGGAGTGGCAGCGGGCCATCGGCTTCCTCACCGAGGCCGGCCACATCACCACCGACACGAGACAGGAGTTCATCCTCCTCTCCGACACCCTCGGCGTGTCCAGCGTCGTCGACGCCCTCGCCAACTCCCGTAACCCGGAAACCACTTCCTCCGCGATCCTCGGCCCCTTCTACGTGCCCGGGCCGCCCGCCGCCGAACACGGCAGCGACATCGCCGGAGGGCTCACGGGCACGCCGATGTGGGCGGACATCCAGGTGACCGACCAGGAAGGCGAGCCCGTCGCCGGCGCCTTCGTGGACGTGTGGCAGTCCAACGAGGACGGCTTCTACGACGTCCAACTCCCCGACCTGGACGGACCGGTGCTGCGCGCCCGGTTCACCACCGGCGCCGACGGCCGGTTCACGTTCTGGTCGATCCTCCCCTCTGAGTACCCGATCCCGGACGACGGACCGGTCGGCAGGATGCTCTCCGCCGTGGGCCGCCACCCCTACCGCGCCCCGCACGTGCACTTCCTGATCAACGCTCCCGAATACCAGCCGCTGATCACCCAGCTGTTCGTGCGTGGTGGGGCCTACCTCGACGGAGCACCCGGACAGCGGGATGCGGTCTTCGGCGTCAAGGACGATCTGATCACCGATTTCGTCCGGCGCACCGGTCCGACGCCCGACGGCCTGCTCCTCGACGGCGAGTGGCGCCTGCTCGAGTTCACCTTCCGCATCGCGCGCCTCGGCGACTGAGCACGCCTCGGGCGCCGCACAGCACGCCATCCCCCGACGTGTTTCACCCAGCCTCCCGGAGACAGACAGCATGAGCACGCCTGAGAAGTACGACACCGACGTCCTGGTCATCGGCAGCGGACCCGCCGGCGGCACCGCGGCCCTGCTGCTGGCGACCTACGGTGTGCGCACCCACCTGGTCACCAAGTACGGATGGCTGGCCGACACACCGCGCGCCCACATCACCAACCAGCGTGCCATGGAGGTCTTCCGCGACCTGGGGATCGAGCAGGAGGCGCTGGTGAAGGGCACACCGAGCCGTCTGATGGGCGACACCGTCTTCGCCACCTCCCTCCTCGGCGAGGAAATCGGCCGCATCCGCGCCTGGGGCACCGGCGACGAGAGCCTGACCGAGTACGCCTCCCAGAGTCCCTGCGGGATGATCGACCTCCCGCAGACCTACCTGGAGCCCATCCTCCTGGCCAACGCCGCCAAGCGCGGCGCCGTGGTCCGGCTCAACACCGAGCTTGTCGACTTCGAACAGGACCCGGACGGCGTGACCGCACGTCTGCGCGACCGGCCCAGCGGCACCGAGCGAACTATCCGCGCCCGTTACATGATCGGCGCCGACGGCGGCCGCAGCATCGTCGCCGAGAAGCTCGGTCTGCCGATGGAGGGGCAGATGGGCAAGGCCGGCAGCATGAACATCGTCTTCAGGGCCGACCTCACCCAGTACGTCGAACACCGCCCCAGCGTCCTGTACTGGATCATGCGCCCGGGCGCCGACGTCGGCGGGATCGGCATGGGCCTGCTGCGCATGGTCAGGCCCTGGAACGAGTGGCTCATCGTCTGGGGCTACGACATCGACAACCCCCCGCCCACCGTCGACGACGGGGCGGCGGCAGCGATCGTGCGCGACCTCGTCGGCGACGACGAACTCGACGTGCAGATCGACAGCGCCTCCCTGTGGACGGTCAACCACGCCTACGCCACCCGGCTGCACGTCGGCCGCGTCTTCTGCGCCGGGGACGCCGTCCACCGGCACCCGCCGTCCAACGGCCTCGGCTCCAACACCTCCGTCCAGGACTCCTACAACCTTGCGTGGAAGCTGGCAGCCGTCCTCAAGGGCCACGCCGGGCCCGAGCTGCTGGACACCTACTCCGACGAACGAGCCCCGGTCGCGAAACAGATCGTCGAACGAGCGAACCTCTCCCGCGACCAGTTCCTGCCCCTGTTCGAGGCGCTCGGCGTCGTGGGCGGCGACGAGGAGGGCATCACCAAGGCGCTGCACGCGGCGCGGCAGCCGGACGCCGAGGGGGCGAAGAAGCGGCGGGCCATCCGCGAGGCGATCGAACTGAAGCACTACGAATTCAACGCCCACGGCATCGAGCACAACCAGCGCTACGAGTCGGCCGCCGTCATACCCGACGGCTCCCCCGAGACGATCTCCCGCGACGCAGAACTCTTCGGCCACCCCACCTCACGCCCCGGCGCAAAGCTGCCGCACGCCTGGCTCGTCGACGACAAAGGCGGCCGGATCTCGACGCTCGACCTGGTCGCCAGGGGCAGCTTCTCGGTCGTCACGGGCCTCGCCGGAACAGCCTGGGCCGACGCCGCCGACATCCTGGCCAGGGAACTCGGCCTCGACCTGCGCGGCGTCGTCATCGACCGCGACGCCCACGACGCGTACGGCGAGTGGAGCCGCCGCGCGGAGATCGACGAGGAGGGCGTGCTGCTCGTCCGCCCCGACGGGTACGTGGCCTGGCGTCGGCCGAGCGGAACCGCCGACATCACCGAGGCGACCCGGCTGCTGCGGGAAGCACTGACGGCGGTGCTCTGCCGGCCTGCACCCGAGCCCGCTGACGCGTGAACAGGCGAGCAGGCACCGCAGGTCAGCCTGCATCGGTCAGGTGAGGAGCAGCACCGAACCATCGGCAGTCAGCGTGCCTGCCGACTTCCGCCAGGCCGCGTGCCAGGTGTCGCAGGCTTGTTCGGGGGTGGCGCCTGGCAGGAGCAGGGCGAGGTCGTCTTCGCTGAGGCGGACGATGTCAGCGAGGGCGCACCAGTGCGGGAGTCGTTGGTGGTAGGCGGCGGGCGGTACGAGCAGGGGACGGACGTCGGGGTCGATGGATACGGTGGCGTGTTCCCGTGCCTTGGCGAGGTGGTCCTCGATGTGGCTGCCGCCGGGCCGGCGTATCAGCGCGAGGGAGCCGGCGTGCACGGCGGCGGTGTCGGTCGGCGCGGTGGACAGTTCGTCGGCGGTCCACTGACAGTCGGCGGCAGCGTCGGCGACGAAGGAGTAGGTGGCCTGGCCGCTGTGGTCGAGGTCGGACAATGGCGAGGGTGCTGGGCTCAGGGGCGGTCAGGGTGTCGGTCAGGTCGACGCCGGAGGCACTGAGGTGGTTGCGGAGGAGGGTGCCGAAGACGTCGGTGGACATTCGCCATACTCATGGGCTGTCTTTCTGTGGAAGGGGGCGGGCCCGCAGGGGCGCGGGCCAGACGCCGTCCCTTCCTGGCCGGTTTTCGTGTGCTGAGTCAGCCCTTGACGGCGGAGCTGGCGACCCGCTACGCGGCCCGGGCGCGCCGAAGCCGGAGGAGGACGATGTCGGCGAGGAGTGACCGGGCCGGGTCCCGTGAGGGCAGGGCGGACGATCCGTGGGTCCTCATTCACGGGGTTTGAGGCCGTCCAGGATGAGGTCGAGCAGGCGTTCTGCCTGTTGTCGGTGTTCTGCGCCCGCCGACGTGAGGGCGATGCCCTCCAGTGCGGCGCTGATGTCAGTGGGGGGAATGTCGGTTCGGATCTTCCCGGCTGCCGCGCATGCGTCCATGAGAGTGGTGACGGCAGTCTGGATCATCTCTCTGCTGTGGCCGTAGGGGTTGCTTCCCGTCGCGGCGATGGCGCGCAAGGCGTCGATCATGCCGTACTTCGTGGTGACGTAGTCCAGGAAGAGACGCGTCCATGAGCGCAGGGCCTCGTCCGGCGACTTCTGCGTCAGTAGGGAAGAGGCGGAATCGCACAGCTGGGCCACCTCGTTGCGGTAGACCGCCTCGACCAGAGCTTCCCGGGTGGGGAAGTTGCGGTACAGGGTCGCACTGCCCACCCCCGCTTCCTTGGCGATTCGGTCCATCTGCGCGTTGAGGCCCTCCGTGGTGAACACGCGTGCAGCAGCGGTGAGGATCTTGCCTCTGTTGCGCTGTGCGTCGGCTCGCAACGGTCGGCGTGCTTCGTCGACCATCCTTTTCGGCTCTCCTTCCCGGGTGCCCCGACTTGCTAAGTGGGGACCTCCCCACTTACGCTTCCAACAAGTGGGGACGACTCCGTTTTCACTGTAGGTCACACGATGACCTGTGCACACCTCCCGGAAGGAACCTGATCATGTCGACCATCCAGGGCAAGGTCATCGCGATCACGGGTGCCAGCAGCGGCATCGGTGAGGCGACCGCGAACTTACTTGCCGAAAAGGGAGCCCGGCTCGTACTCGGAGCCCGGCGTGAGGACCGACTGAGCGCTGTGGTGAACGGCATCACGGCCAAGGGCGGAACCGCCACCGGTATTACCGTCGACGTCACACGCCGCGAAGACCTCCACCGCCTTACCGATACCGCCATCGAGCAGTTCGGCCGCCTCGACGTCCTCATCTCCAACGCGGGCACCATGGCTGTCTCCCCGTTCGATGAACTACGCCAGGACGACTGGGACGCCATGGTCTCCACGCACATCACTGGTCTGCTCAATGGCATAGGAGCGGCCCTCCCCGTCTTTCGCCGACAAGGCTCCGGTCACTTCGTCAACGTAAGCTCCACCGCGGCCTACGTCGTCACATCTCCGCTGAGCGTCTACGCGGCCACCAAGACGGCGGTGAACGTGATCTCCGAGGGTTTGCGCCAGGAATCGGGCCCCGACCTGAGCGTGACTGTCGTATCGCCCGGCTTCACCCACACCGAGGGTGTCGGCAAGGGGGGCAGCCCCCAGGTGTCGGCCACGTTGACGCAGATGCGCGACGAGATCGCAATGCCGCCCTCCGCCATCGCCTCCGCCATCGGCTACGCGATCGAGCAGCCCGCCGGCGTCGACGTCAACGAGATCGTCGTCCGGCCCACCGTGCAAGCCTGACAACACGGCACTGATCGGTGGCGTGGCCCGTCCTGGTGCCCGTGTTTCAACCGCGCCGCGATGGATGATGCACGCGGCTCGACGCCACGTGGCACGGCGCGTTCACCGGCGCCACCTTCCCGCTCAGCTGGGCCGACACCTGCCACATCGCTGAGCTCATCGGCGCGCCGCACACCAACCGTGCGACCTTTGCCCGGTCGACGGGCCGTCGGATCGGTGTGTTGTCTGTGGCGGCCTGATCAGCTGAAGGTTCGACCTTCCTTCAGCGTCGCGGTGCCGGGCCTAGTCCGCAGGCGCTGCGGCGAACGCGTCCGGCAGCCGGGGAGGGGGGCCCTGGGTCCACACCACCCGCAGCGCTGAAGCGGCGATCCGCCAGCCGTCAGCCGTCCTGACGAGCGCGGTGTCGGCATGGCCGGCGGAGATGAACACACTGCCTGAGCCGTCTGCCAGGACATGGGTGCTCAACTGGGCGCCACGGGCAGTGGCCCGGGAACCGTCGATCTCGATGACGGCGTTGGTGCCCAGATGCACGGTTCGCTCGAACAGTGCCATCGCCTGCCGGACACGGGTCCGAAGGGCTGCGCGGCCACGAACCGTGCCGACGGGCATCTCCGCGGTGACGTCTTCGGTGTGGAAGGCCCGAGCCCATTCCTCGTCGAAGACCCCCTCGTCCAGGGAACGCAGGTAGCGGTCCAGCAGGTCGGTGATCTCGGCGCGGTCGGTCAGGGCCTGCAGCTGTCGCTGCATCGCTTCGGTATCCATGACGGAAGACTCCTTCCTCAAGCGCGCTTGAGGTCAAGGCGTGTGCCCCGGGGCCGACCAGCGGCGTAGCTTGTCGGGGTTGAGTACCGCCCAGATGCGGGTGATCCGATCGCCCGCGAAGGCGAAGGCGTACACCGCCACGGTGCGGCCGCCCTGCCGGGCGACGAGACCGGGCCCGCCGTTGACCGTGAGGCCAGCCGGCGGCAGGCCGCGGGCGTGCGGCCGACGATGACGGCGACCTCGCTGAAGGAGTAGCGGAAGACGTCGTGCAGGATGAACGCTACGCGTTCGGCCGGGGTCATCGATTCGAGCACGACGAGAAAGGCCATGCCGACCGACTCGTCGAGGGTCACGCGGTCGGCCGGGTCGGCCGTGGCGCTGCCTGCCGGCCCGGTGGCCCACTGGGTGGGTTCGGGCAGCGGCTCGGGGATCCGTTCGCCCACGTAGCGCTCGCACCGGGCCCGTGCCGAGCCGAGCAGGTCCAGGCAGATGCGGCCCGCGACCTTGGTCGGCCAGGCGCCGGGGGACTCGATGGCGTCCTGCTGCCGGCGGGACATGGCGTACCAGCGTGCTTAGGTCTCCTGGACGGCGTCCTCCGCCTCGGCCAGGGAGCCCAGCAGCCGGTAGGCGAGATTGATCAGCTGACGCCGCTCTCCCATGATCGCGACGAGGCGCTGATCGTCTCCGGTGGTCACGATGTGAGGTCGGCGTCTCGCCTCACATTCCGGTGCGCTGTGCCGTCGTACTGCTGACACCGGCACAGCATCCCCCGTGATGTGACAAGGAGGCGGCGCCAAACGGCTGGGGCCGTGCCGTGCGGGCTTCGCCGCCCCCGTCACCTCCGGGAGTTGCCGCGCGCCCCCGGGTCTGGTTGGGTACGAGCGCCGCAGGCGCGTCGGGTGTGCCGGCGGGTGGGGAGTGGAGCGAGCAACGTGCACACGACGGTACGACAGGACGGCTCCTGGCCCCTGCCCGCCGGGCTGGGGGCGGCGATCCGGGGCACAGCCGAGGAGATCGCCGCGCTGGTGCGCGGCGCGAGCGATACGGCGCTCGCCGTGCCGGGGTCGCAGTGGACCGTCGGAGAGGTCGCCGCCCATCTGGCCATGGCCAACGAACTGATGGCAGACCTGGCCGCCGGCCGGGAGCGCCCCTACGGCGACGGAACGCCGCAGAGCCTCGCCGGGGCCAACGCGGAGTCCCTCGCCCTGTTCGCCGAGCGCCGGGCGGAGCCTCTGGCAACGATGATCACGGAGCAGGCCGAGGCGTTCCTCGGCGCGTTGTCGCTCGCTACGGCCGACGGCCCGGCACCGACCACGCCCCTGGGCCCGATGAACCGGTCCGTTCTGGCGTCGTACCTGCTCACGCACATGCTCGGCCATGGATACGACCTGGCCCGTGCCGTGCGGCGTCCCCACATGCTCGACCCGGCACGGGTGGGCCTGTGCATGCCGTTCATGCTGTCGGTCATGCCACGTGTCGCGAACCCCGCGAACACGGCGGGGCTCACGGCTCGTTACCGGATCCGGCTGCGCGGGGGCGAAGCGTTCGGTGTGTTCCTGACCGACGGTGCCGTGCAGGTGACACCGGGGGCACCAGCGCGGCGCGCGGACTGCAGCATCCTGCTCGACCCCGTCGCCTTCCTGCTCATCGCGCTCGGCAGGCTGAATCCCTGGCGTGCCATCGCCCGGGGGCAGGTCCTCGCCTGGGGTCCCCGGCCGTGGCTGGCTCCCCGCTTCCCGTCCCTGTTCACAGCACCCTGAGCGGTCCACCGGCGCGCATCGATGCGCCCCGCACCCGCGCGTTCACGGCCGGTGCCGCACGAATCGGAGGTGAGCGTATCCCTCCCCCGCTCGTGGCGCCCGGGTCCAGGACCTGGTGGTGAACGTGGGGAGCCTGCCCCGGGTCAGAGCGAAACGGGGGAGCGAGACTCCGAGTTCGGCGTACAGGGCTTCCAACACACGTCGTTCTGCGTGCGGTTCCGCGTCATCCGGGCGGAACAGCCGTGCGGGGTCCAGGGCGTCGGGTATCGCACCGGAGCGTTGTATGTCCGTACCGCGCACGGTGAACGCATAGAGCTCCTCGCCCTTCTCGGCCACCGACAGGTGGAACGCGGCCGGGCGTGCTCCCGGGGAGGAGTGCCTCGGTTCGCGCCACACCACCACCGCGCGGCCGCACGAGGAGGCAGCCCTGGCCGGGGACTGGAACAGCTTGTTCATGCGGTGGTGCGAGTGGACGTCGAAGGCGAAGGCCCACGCTTGGTTGGTGCGGCCGACGGCGACCACGGCCCTGTCCTCCCAGGGTTCCACGCCTTCGCGCTCGCGGGGCCTGGGTACCCGCCAGAACGCCATGCGCACATCCGTGGGCGTGCTCAGCTCGGCGCCTTCCTCACCGATCAGGGCGGGCAGGCGGGCGGGGTCGATCCCCTCGGCCCAGACACCGCGGTATCCGTCGAGCGGCTGCCCGTTCGCCGCGGGCTCCGTCAGCCAGGCCAGGCCCGGCGGGTCCAGATCGGGCACCGGCTCGGGAGCGGGTCCCGTCTCCCCCGCCCGCGGTGTCGCGAGGATCTCCCGCCCGCGCTCCGGGGTGACCAGCGAACCCAGGACCGGATCGGCGAGCAGGCCGATCGGAGCGATCAGCGAGGGACCGGGTGCCTCCCATCGCGGGAGCGCTTCCCGCAACAGCCGCCAGGCGGCGTCGGTCGCCCCCCAGCGGGCCGACTCCCGGGCCTCGGCGACGGCCCGGCCCCATGCGCCGGGAGGCGCGTAGCGATGGGTGCCGTCCCGCATCCTGCTCAGCACGGTCTCCGCGGTCCCACGGTCGGCACCGCGGGCGGTCATCATCCCGAGCCAGTGGTCGTCCCCGCCCGGGCGCCCTTCGCCGCGCGCCGGCTCCATCGCCTCCACGGGCAGGATCTCGGGAAGGTACCGGGGGTCGGCCACGAGATTGCCGTACCCCCGGGAGCTGTTCGGGGCCAGCAGATGCCTGAGCTGGTCGAGCAGGACGGCGCTCCCCGGCCGTCCGAAGGACCGCGCCTCCTCGAGCAGGGGCAGGGCCTCCGCGTACCGTCCGCGCAGTGCCAGCAGACGGGCCTCCGCCACGTGGGCGTCCTGGGCCAGGGTGGTCGCGTTCACGAAGTCGGGGCTCCGCGCCCGGTCGGCGTGGAAGCGGCGGTACATGGCCTCCATGTACGCGCGGAACGACGGGTAGCGGTCCGGT